>DBTJ01000075.1:3274-16845 GCA_002306985.1 Verrucomicrobia bacterium UBA1319 | reverse complement strand
TTTTTGCCGGTGAATCCTGGGCAATAGGAGTGGCCGAGGAGCGTCAACACCCGGTTGGAACCGCTTGGCTATTTGCTGAGGCGATAGAATTTCGGCGTGGAGGCTAGGGGAATTTCCACATAGCTCTCCGCATCTTGGGTGGAGACCGTGGCGGGGTCGGCCGTCCATCCTCCGGGCAGCGCGACGGTGGATTGCAGGGTATAGCCTGCGGCGGCCGTCGGCCAGGAAACCCGCAGAGTTTGGTTTGCCTGGACCGCGATTTTCAGGCTGGGTTTCACCGTGACGGTGAAGGAACCCAGGCGGATGTAGTCGAATAGGTAACTATTGCCCGACGCTGTGCTCGGGTCCAGGCGTATGGCGTCGAATTTCGCCACGGTGGCTCGGGTGTAATCAATTTGATAAACGTGATACTCGCCATCCTGGGCGATTTCCGGGAACAGAAACGTGGTGGCTTCGCTCATGCCGCGGCCCGTCGCGGCCTCCGACCAATAGGTCCGGAATTGCGCCTCGGCCCCCGTCACTACTTTCATCCGAAATTCGAGGATTTTATAGTCATTTTCCAATGCGAGGTTTTTCACGATGTAGGGATCGCCGCCGGTGGTGTTCACCACCAGAGAACCGCCGTCCACAGTCAGAGGCTCAAGGTCGACGGAGCCCCACCCGGCCGCATCGGTGGCTTCGGCGAATTCGCCCAAGGAAACATACTCAGCCATGGTTTTGGACGGGTCGATGGTTTCGATGGGATCCTCGACCACGCTGATCGCGAGCGCGATGGTGGCGGCGGGTGAACCCTCGTAGGTGGCGCTCACGGTGTAAGTGGCCGTGGCCGTGTAGGTGGTGGGTGTGCCGGAAATTTCGCCGGTGCCGGGATCGAAGTCAAGCCCATCGGGCAGGCTGGGCGAGATGGCATACGCCTGGGGCGCGGTGCCCACGGCTTCCGGGGCGAAGGCGTTCACGTACGAGTTCACTTTGAATACGTAATTGGTCACCAAATAGCTCAGGTGCGGATAGGCGACGGTGAGGTGGAGCGTGTTGGTGGCTTTTTGGCCGTCGCTGAAGGTGGCCACCACGGTGTAATCCGTCGCCTCCCGGGCCGTCGTGGGCGTGCCGGTGATCGAGCCGTCGGTGGCGCTGAATTGCAGTCCGGCGGGCAGGGCGGGGCTAATCGTATAGCCGGTGGGCGTGCCCATGATCACCGAGGGTGTGTTGGCGGTAATCTCGGTGCCGACGATGTACGCGGCGGGATTCAGCGAATAACGTTCGATCGTGGGCACGGGAAAACTCGCGCTGTCGTTGGGGTTCGTGCCGTAGGTGACTTCGGTGCCGTCATTGACGCCGTCGCCGTCGGAATCCGCCACGTTCGGTTTGGTGCCGGTGTCGCGCGGGCTGACGTAAATGCCCGTGCCCGTCTCGACGTTGTCCGGCAAGCCGTCGCCATCGGAATCCGGAGCCACGCGGCCCACGCGGATATAGTCGATGTCCACGACGGCCCCCGCGTCCTGCCCGATGTCGAATCGCAGATCGATCAGGGACTCGCCGGCGGTGAACGCCCCGCTATAATCGAATTGGAGCAGATGAAACTCCGTGTCGCCAATGCCGGTGCTGAACCCTAGTCGACGACTGGCGGCAAAACCGCCCGCGCCCGTTTGCCCCCAGAACAATTCCCAGTCGTTTGGCGTGCCTTTTAGCAAGCGGAGTCGCACTTCGACGATGTTCAATTCCGTGGTGAGGTCGGCCAGGTTTTGCCGATAGATCCAGGGATCGCCCGCCAGGGTGGTTACGGTCATAAAACCGTTGGCCACGGAGGATTGGGTGGCGCCGGAAGGTTGGTCGCCCCAGCCATCGCTGGTGGCGCCGTTAAATTCGCCCAGGGAGACGTAATCGTTGATGGTTTGACCGGAATCCAAAGTGAAGACCGGCTGCGCATAGCTGCGAGCGGCGGCGCTAAATATTAGCAGTGAAGCGAAAAGACAAACGGGCGTTTTTTTCATAACGTTTTTGCTAATGGACAGGGGTTTATGTTTCATCAATCCTAATGGATCGAGCCGCCTTTTGCCTTAACAATGCAGCCAATATATAGCACGATATGGCCAGTTCGATTTTTGCGTCGCCGCGCCACCCCCGCGCGGCTCCGCGCGCTTTTTAAAATGATTCAATTTTCTTGTGGCGCGCGCGCATTTTGACGGTAAACTGCGGTGAATCAACCCGATGAACAGCCGACTCCCGGCGGGAAAATCGCCGGCGGGTACGGCTTGGATAGAGACGATTATGACAATCCGCTGTAAAAGGTTTTTGAGCGTTTGCGCCGTCGGCCTCAACCTGCTGACGCAACCGGCGAGCGCGGCCGATTTACCCGCCTGGGATTTCTCCATAAAAGACCAGGCGTCGAACTGGAGCGCCGCCCATGATCTGACCGCCTGGACGCAAACCACCAACGGCATCGAGGCCGGCGTCACCGGCGGCGATCCCTATCTAATCGGTCCCGCGCGCGATTATCCCGCGGGCCAACCGTTGCGCGCGCGGTTGCGGTTGCAATCCACCCAAGGCGGCTTATGCCAGCTTTTCTACTATCGTACCGTTCCCGCCGAATCCAATTCGGTGCGCTTCAGCGTGCCCGCCGGAAAATGGGTGGAAGGCCGGGTGGCGTTGCCCGCCTTGGGACCGGGCTATCAAATGCGAATCGATCCGCCGGGCGCGGGCGGCGCAGTGCTGCTTCGCTCGCTCTCCTTCGAGGCCGCCGGGGACTTGCCCGACTTCGACCTGGGCACGCTTCCCGACGCCAACGAATGGGTGGCGGATCATGATATTTCCAAGCTGAGTTATTCGGTGGACGGCTTGAACGTGAGCATTTCGGGCGGCGACCCCTATTTGCACGGGCCCGCGCGGAATTATCCGACCAACACGTTGCTGTGGCTGAATCTGCGCCTGAAATCGGATCAAGCCGGCGCCTGCCAGGTGTTTTATTTCCAGAGCGGGGCGACGGAAGCGGACTCGGTTCGCTTTAGCGCGCCGGCGGGACAATGGTTCGAGGCGCGGGTGCCGCTGCCCGCGTTGGGCAAGGGGTACCATCTGCGCATCGATCCACCGGGGCAGGGGGGAAACTGCTTGCTCGGGCGATTGTGGTTCGAGGAACGCATTCTCCTAGCCGCACCCGCCTGGCCGCAACCCGTGGCGCCAGTGCTGGGCTCGGGCGCGCACGAACTGGTTTCCGGCCAATTGCGCCTCGCCCACAATGCGGACGCTTTGGGTGGCTTCGCGGTGCGCGTGGGGGAAACCTGGATGGCCTCCGGCAATAGCCAAGGCATGATCGGTTATTTGGATGGCCCGCAAACGCATTGGTTGCGGCTGACGAATGACGCGGCTAATCCGTTGCAAATTCAGGCGCAATCGAATGCTTTCCTCGTCCAAGGCGTGTACACGGACGATCAGGGCGGCGGGTGGACGATCCGCCAGCGGTTCGAACCGGGCGAGACGAATGCGATCCAGGTCGAAGCCTCCGTCTCCGTCGATCAACCGCGCCAGGTGGTTTACCTGCCGATGTTCACTTTGCTGCCGGGCCTGGGCACTTTCGGCACGAATAAAAATCAAGCCCTCTTCGCCGGGGTGGAATATTTGGAGAACGAGCCGAGCAGCTCGGAGGCGGATCTCAAGGGGCCCGCCGCGCGCCGGTTGGTTCCCGATCGCATGAAAATCACGTTCCCGTTGATGGCCGTTCAAGCGGCGGGTTGTTACGTGGGGTTGGTGTGGGAGCCGGACCCGCGTTTTTCGTCGGTGTTCGATTCGCCCGATCGCCAGTTTAACTCGGGAGGTCATTTGCTGGGCGCGCTCTTCCCCGGCTCCGACGGCGTCAATCGCGAAGAAGGCAGCTTGTTACCCTACGATGGCCAGTTGCTCGCGGCGGGCGCGCCCGTAGTGTGGCGGGGCGCCATTATTGGCGGTCCCGGCCAGTCCATTGTCCCGGCGGTCCGGCACTACGTGGCGCTGAAAGGCCTGCCGGCGCCGCCCGATCCGGGGCGCGCGTTGGCGGACTACGCGCGATTGGAGGCGCACGGCTGGCTGGATAGCGGCATCCGCGCCACCAATTTATACCGGCACGCGGCGGCCACGGGATTCAGCCCGCAGCCCGCCGCCGACGCCGCCTTGTGGATGCGCTGGCTGGCCGGGCGGGTGGACGACCCCGCGCTGGCTAACCGGCTCACGCAAGCTTCCGCCGCCGCCGCCGCCCAGGTGCCCGCCAACGCGAACAACTCGTATCAACTCGGCCATGTGCGGACCCTGGGGCCCGCGTTGGCTCTGCAAACCGCGCTGGCGGAAGCGACGAACGCGCAAAGTCAGGGCGCGAGTTTGCTGCGGCAGTTTTCCAACTATGGCACGCTCTATTATCAACCGGGCAGCGTGGACTACGGCTCCACGCATTGGACGAATGAAGCCAATGGCTTGACGGCGGTGACGCTGCTGCAAGTGCTCCAGGACGCCGCGTTCAGCGGCAATCGCAACTTGATCCAAGAAGGACTGAAGCATTTGCGGGCGTTGGAAAAGTTCGCGCGAACCGTGCCGCGCGGCGCGCAGACCTGGGAAATCCCCTTGCATACGCCGGATATTCTGGCCTCGGCCTATTTGCTGCGCGCTTACACGCTGGGCTACGAATTAAGCGGCGATCCCGAGTTCTTGGAGCAGGCGCGCTATTGGGCTTGGACGGGGGTGCCGTTCGTCTATTTGACGCCGCCCACCGAACATCCCGCGGGGATCTACGGCACGATCGCGGTGCTGGGCGCGACGGGCTGGGTGGCGCCGGTGTGGATAGGGCTGCCCGTGCAATGGTGCGGCCTGGTTTATTCCGACGCGCTGTTTCGGTTCGCCCCCTACGATGCCACCGGGCCCTGGATGCAACTGGCCAAAGGGATCACCGCGGCCGGAATCCAATTCACTTGGCCCGTCACCGATACGAACCGCCAGGGATTGCTGCCCGATTCCTATGTGCTCCGCTCGCAAACCAGCGACGGCCCGCCGATCAACCCGGCCACGCTGCTGGCTTCCGCGGCGGTCTACTATGGCCAGCCCGCCTTTTACGATTCCCGGAGTTTTCCGCGCCACGGTTTGTTGGTCCACGCGCCCGGTAGCATCGACACCCTCGATGAATCCGCCGGGGGCGTCGCGTTCCGCGCGCGCGGCTGGCAAACCGAGCCGTATGACGTGCTCGTGACGGGCGTTTGGAAAACGCCGCAAGTGAAGATCAATGGCGCCGTCGTGCCGTTAACCGCGCCGCATCAATACGACTGGGTGAGCGGCCGCGTTAAGCTCCAAGTTTCGGGCGACGCGACCATCGAGATTATCTACCCCGCCACCGGCGCGCTCCGGATCGAGCGCGGGACGACTCCCGGGGCTGTCATTCTGCGGTGGCCGTCGTCAGCGGACGCCTATGTCTTGGAAGCTTCCGGTTCCCTGCAAGCGAACGCGGTTTGGGAAGCCGCGGGCGCGGCGGCGAGCAACGCCACCGGGTTTGAATATAAGGATAATGCCGAGACCATGGCGCAACGATTTTTCCGGCTCCGGCTGAGTCCGTGAACAATCGCTGATGTTGGCGGTAATGAGCGGACTCAGGCTGAAATAGGTCTCCGCCAAAACGGGGGCCTACAGTTTAAATAGTTCCTTGATGACCGAAATGAACTGGCCTTCTTGCGGATCAACCCGGCCATCGCTGGCCAGCAAATCGTCCAGCCAATCGCACACCTGGCGCCGATGTTCCGTGATGATGAAATGGCGGGATAATTCCAGGGCGTGTTCGCGCGCCGCCTGCGCGGTTAGGGAGTGTTGCCGGACGCGCGTGACCGCGGCGTCGGCCAACCGGTTGCGGTCGTAATCGGTTTCGCATCCCATGGCGGTGAGCAAGCGCTTGAGCCGCGCGTCTTCCGCCAAAGTCAAATGGCCGTCGACGTACATGGCCAGCACCAGCAAATCGAGCAGTGCCTGGCGCTGAGTTGCGGAAAAATCGGTGATAATCATAAGCGCAAATGCCGCGCGGCGGTGTCCAACCCTCAGCCGGCGAGCTGTCCTGAAACTTTAAACGGCCCCCCCCCCGCTTGTGACTATACTCTAGCTTTATTTGAGTAAATTGACAAGTTCGATTTGTGGCGGCGGGTAGGGTTGTGGTGCGCGGTGTTGGGCGGAGAACGGGTGGATGGCGATTCCCCATGGTCGCGATGTTTTCATCGCGGAAAACCGGAAGCTCGACCCCCGGCGCTTCCACCGAGGATTAGGTCGGTCGGGGCGACTCGGACGGAGTGTCCCAGCGGACTTCCACGCGCTCGGTCAGCGGGCCGTTCCAGTAACTACCGCAACGCGCGACCCCGGTGCGCTCGCGCCCGGCGCTGTCCCGTACGCGGATCGCCAACAAGACTTGGTTGTAGCCTAGCCAAAAATCCCGTCCGAGGGTGAAATGAATGCGCCGCGCGTCCAACACTTCATACCCATGAGCGGCCGCCCACTTGGCGATCATGGCGTTGCACGCGTCGCGGGTCCATCGCCGTTTGGCTATGATCAAAAGGATCAACCCCGCGAAAGCGACGGCGAGAAAAAGGACGCCCGGCAGGTGGTTGGCGGGTGGTTTCATACGCTTGCTAGGTCGAGGCGCCACCACTAAAAAAACGCGGGATTCGACAAGTTCTCTTCATCGTAAAGTGTCAGTTGGTTGTGAGCTTAACGTAAAAACCCACCGCTTGCCTACTACGATTAGACCCAGCCGCGTTTTCAGCCGCACGAAAAAGAGAATGGAATTCCGGTTCGCGACGCATGTCATCTCCGACGGTTAACTCAGGCCTCGATTGGGCAGGGGATGCGGCCCGGAGGAATCGACGTTTGGATTATGGGTTGCCTGTAAAAGAGGTCTCGCAAGGGAAGATTTTTGAAACCAAACGATGGTTTGGCGGGTACTATAAGCAGGAACTTGCGCGTTGGGCGAGGTCTGTGGTAATAAAGGCTTGGCGGACTTGAGTTTACGGCGCCAGCTTCAATAATGAATGGCGGGGCGAATGCGCCGTCTAAGGATTTTGTGTATGCGTGGTTTTATGGCTTTTCTACTTTGGTGCCTGCTTTTGGTGTTGTGTTGGCCGCTGGCACTGCTGGCGCTCATTGCCTACCCCATTATTTGGTTGGCATGCATCCCGTTCCGGCTGTTGGGGATCGCGGTGGAAGCCATTTTAAGCCTGGTGCGCGCCATCCTCTTTTTGCCCGCTCGTGTGTTGGGCGGCCGGCCAACCGGGCGCGTCGTTTAATGGTTTATATGGGCAGCCGCCATCAATTGGCAGCGGACTGTTGGGGTATGCTTACACGATCCGCCAACCATTGGAAGTCCGTGGTCGGTTTGGCGTCGAACCCACCGCCCGCGCCCCCTTGCACGCCGGGGCGCATGGTATCGGCCACTTGCCAGCGATGGCTTTCCACATGGCCATCCCCGAAAGATAGATTGGCGGAACCATCGTGATAAGACGCGGGCAAATTCCCCCACTTATATTCATGCCAGCGGTTCATGAAATAGCCGTCGTTGAGCGTATCCGGATGCTCATCCAGGAACACGAACGTGGCGCTCGTTTTCGTCATTTGCGAAGCTCTGTAAAACTGGATCAGCGTGGGGTTGAACGAGCCGTTGAGGCTCCCGGGATCGCCCACCATGGAGTTCATCGAATAGCTGCGGGTGCGGGGACCGCACTGGGCGCGCGCCGTGTCCGAGGGGCACTTGAAGGTGCCGGTCACATCCGCCACATAAGGCGAGAGTTTGCCGCTTTTAATGAGCGAGAGATTCGTGTTCTCCGAACTGGAACTCCAATCCAGCACGTTGTTTACCCAGCTGTTGCGCAAGTTGATCGTATCCTCCTTGCCGAGATTGTACACCAGTTTATCCCCGTTATCCTCGGTGTAAACCATCCAAGCCAGGGAGAGCTGGCGGACATTACTGCCGCAGCCCACGGCTTTCGCGCGGGACTTGGCTTTGGCGAGCGCGGGCAGGAGCATGCTCGCCAGGATGGCGATGATGGCGATAACCACCAGCAATTCGATCAGGGTAAAAGCGGACCGGCTTTTCATGCGCCTTCAATATTCGGCTTGCCGCCAAGCGTCAAGACCATAAAGATCCCGCTCGGCATGCGCAGACCATCTTTTTAATGAACCCATTTCAATCATTGGCCTCGCCCTTTATCGACATGGGCCTGTCGGGCATGTGCGATATCGCCATTGTCACGCTGGTGATTTACACCTTCCTGGTCGCCCTCAAGCGCACCCGGCGCTCGGGCCTGATCTTCCTGGGGTTGATCATCGTGAGCGCCGTCTACCTGCTGGCGCGCAAATTCAACCTGGGCCTGACCGTGTCGCTCCTGCAAGGCTTCTTCACCGTGTTCCTGGTCGCCATGGTCGTCATTTTTCAGGAGGACCTGCGGTATTTCTTCGAGCGCGTTGCCCTGTGGTGGATCGAGCGCGGTTCGCGCAAAAGCACCCCCAGCCGCCTGGCCCGCCGCGAAACCGAAATCCTGGCGCGCACTTTGGCGGATATGGCGCGGCTCAAGATCGGCGCGCTTGTCGTGGTTCGTGGCAAGGACGCCGTGGTGCGCCACCTGGACGGCGGCGAGGAGGTGAAAGGCCGCTTGAGCGAACCCTTGTTGCGCAGCATTTTCGACCCCCACTCGCAGGGGCACGACGGGGCCGTGGTGATCGACGGGGCCGTGATCGACCGGTTGGGTTGCTACTTGCCGCTCTCGCAGAGCCTGGAGAAACTCACCGGCACCGGCACGCGCCATGCCGCCGCGCTAGGCTTGTCCGAACGTTGCGACGCCCTGTGTCTGGTGGCCTCCGAAGAGCACGGCACGATGTCCGTGTTCCGGCACGGCGAATTGCTGCCCGTGGGCTCGGCCAACGAGCTGTTGGATATTTTGGAGGCTTTTTACGACGAAATCACCCCCCGGCACGCCAAACGCCCGGTGCTCGAATTTTTCGGCCGCAATTCGCGGGAGAAAATCCTCGCCCTGGCGGTGGCCGCGGTGCTTTGGTTTGTGCTGGAACACCGCGCCCAAGTCGTGCAGCGCACCTACTCGGTGCCGGTTAGCCGGGCGCTCTTGCCGAGCAATATGCTCATCACCAACATCCAGCCCATCACCGTGAAAGTGACCCTGCAAGGACCGCTCCGCGCCGTGACCTTCCTGAATACCAATGATATCAAATTGATCCTCAACCTGTGGGACGGCAAGCAAGGCCACAGCAAATACACCATCACCGCCCGCGACCTGGTAATCCCCCAGGACGCCGACCTTAAGGACGTCGAACCCCACGAATTGCAACTCGATCTGGTCGAGAAGTTGTGAGGGATGGAGCAGGCTGGGCCGTTTGCCGCGCCCACGCCATTCCGGCTTGCGGGTGCCGTCGCCTTTTGATTCACTTTGCCCATGCATCCATTGGCGCAAGATCAGGCGCATCTGGCCGGGGCGATCCGCCTGGCGCAAACCCATTCGCGAGCGGGCCATGGCGGGCCGTTTGGCGCGGTGATTGTCGCGGACGGCAAAATCATCGCCCGGGGATGGAATAAAGTCACCTCCGCGAACGATCCCACCGCTCACGCCGAAGTGACGGCCATCCGCGCGGCGTGCCGCAAACTCAAAACGTTTCAACTGCGCGACTGCGTGCTGTATTCGAGTTGCGAGCCCTGCCCCATGTGCCTGGCGGCCTGCTATTGGGCCCGGCTCGACCGGTTAGTCTACGCCGCGAGCCGCGCCGACGCCGCGGCCATCGGCTTCGACGATGATTTCCTCTACCGCGAAATCCCGCTTCCCCCCGCCCGCCGCCGCCTGCGCGCCGCCCAATCCCTCCGCGACGAAGCCCGGGAGGTCATGCGCGCCTGGTTCGCCGATCCCGATCGCGTTCCGTATTGAGGGCCGATGCGGAATTTAAGGCGCCGAGCCGCGCGGGTTCCGTTCCGTGGCTAAAGGGGCGACATTGCGTGGTTTCAAAATGGGTCTTTTCATTTTTGTCATGCTTCGCGTCGATTGCGAAGAAAACGAATGCTCCATCAGTAGTGCCTTGTCCCCGAAAAAGTGGACGCCGAAAAGAGAATATGAAAGCAGGACGGCTTGAACTTGTGGGTGAAGATTTAGCGGCGCACCGTAACGCCCGGGAGGGCTCATTGCTCCGTTGGTAGTCGATTCTCGCTATTTTGTCGGGTGTCACTGCCTTGCCTTTTTTCGCTCCGGCTTGACGGGCTAGGGCTTCGCCAGCCGGTGGCGGGCGAATGGGGAGGCGTACACATTGGCGACGTTTCAGGCGATTATTCCTCTGGATGCGGACGCGTTTTTTGCCTTGGTCGTACCGGCGGCGGACTCTCGATCGCGGTCGGCGGCGAAAAGCGGGGCATCACCGCGTCCGTTTCCTACGCGGCGCGCAAGCTGGGGGTCTACACTCCCATGCCCGTGGCGCGGGCTCGCAAGTTATGTTCCAAGCTTAACGTGTTGCCGGAGGGGTGCGACAGTACGAGCATTTCTCCCGCTGGATTGAATGGAGTCTGCGCCACCTTAAAACCAGCTTGCCGATGGCGCATTAGAATTGCCAGAACCCAGCCAATGTAGAGCGGGAACCACGTCGGCATTTCCTAGTCCATACTGAGATCTATCCTGCGGATTGATCAGTAACTGGGTGCGCCGCCTAATATAGCATATAAACAGATGCCATGTGTATTATCATATAAAACTAAAATATATAGACATGTAGTATTTGTGTAGTATGTAAAACAACTCCATAATACTTACATAGAGCCGCATTGCGGTCGGTTTGTTTCAGTCGATTTGCGCGCATAGGGCGGCTGGAAATGGCCGCGATTGGGGTTGTTCGCAAGTAAAACGTTTGTTCCTGACACAGGTTAACCGACGGTAAACGGTTAAACGATTGGAGGGCGGGGTGGTTTTTGATGGGAACCGCCGCTTGACTTGCTAAAGCATCTTATGATAGTGGTTTGCGACAGACAAAGCTTCGTGAGGAAAAACCATTCCCCCTCATCCGCACCGCGCTATTTTTGCGCGGCGCGCAGGAAACGTTTTGCCATCGATAATTTTGCGGAACACCGTTTTCCGCGCAACTGATAGACGAGGTTTTTATGATGCAAGTGATTGCCTGTATCAAGCAGGTTCCGGACACGACCCAGGTGCAGATCGACCCGGTCACCAACACTCTGGTGCGCGAAGGCATCCCGTTCATCGTCAATCCCTATGACACCCATGCTCTGGAGGAGGCGCTCCGGATCAAGGACCGCTACCACTTGCACGTCACGGCTGTCTCCATGGGACCGCCTAACGCCTCAGCGACGCTACGTAAAGCTCTCGCCCAGGGAGTCGATGAAGCTATCCTACTATCCGACCGTGTCTTTGGCGGCGCCGACACCCTGGCCACCAGCAACGTGTTAGCGGAAGCGATCCGGCGGCTTAACCAGCAGAACGAAGTCGCGATCGTCCTCTGCGGCAAGCAGACCATCGACGGCGACACCGCCCAGGTCGGNNTTTGTAAGATAACCTCCCGAGGAGGATCAGTCGATGCCGTACAGGTCCGTGGTGTTGGTGAAGCAGGTTCCCGATACGAAGAACATCAGCGGGAACGCCATGACTCCCGAAGGCACGATCAATCGGGCGGCCCTGCCGGCAGTCTTCAATCCCGAGGATTTGAACGCCCTCGAGATGGCCCTCCAGGTCCGCGACCGCCAGGGCGGGGAAGTGATCGCCCTCTCGATGGGTCCCCCCTCGGCGGCGGAAGTCCTCCGAGAGGCTCTTTTCCGCGGAGCCGACGGGGCTGTCCTCCTCAGCGACAGGAAATTCGCGGGCGCCGATACTCTCGCGACCTCCTACGCCCTCGCCTGCGCCGTCCGCGCGATCGAGAAGGAGAGGGGCAAGGTCGACCTCGTCTTCGCCGGCCGCCAGGCTATCGACGGCGACACCGCCCAAGTCGGTCCCGGCATCGCCACTCGTCTCGGTTACACGCAGCTGACGCTGGTTGACCGCATCGAGAATTTAGACCCGCAAAAGCGCCTGATCCGCGTTCGGCGGAAGCTCGAGGGCCGGCACGAAATTGTCGAGGCGCCGCTGCCGGTGATGATCACCGTGGTGCGCGAGCTCAATCGCCCCCGCTATCCGACGGTTCCCATGCGCCTGGCGTCGGGCCAAGCCGAAATCTCGACGTGGACCAACAAGGTGCTCCAACTCGACGAGCGCACCATCGGCCTCAAAGGGTCGCCTACTTGCGTCAGCCGCATCTTCTCCCCGCAGCGAGACAAGGGGGAAATGATCGGGGACGGACTCCGCGACCCCAAAGGCACCGCCAATCTTTTGATCGCGAAGCTGCTGAGCAAAGACCTGTTGCCGCTCTAGCCCGCGCCCAACCGGATCGAAACTGAATTTTTATGGAAGCAAATAAACCGCTGAGAAAACCGCGGGGCAAAGCGCGCCTATTGGATGGAAAATGCGCCGCCTGCGGCGCGCGCTGCCAGAGCGCCTGCCCGGTCAACGCCATCGAGATGAGCGAAAAGGGCGAACCGACCATCCTTCTCCCCAAATGCATCGGCTGCCTCAAATGCGTCAAAATCTGCCCGGCTCAAGCTCTGGAGATTTTTTTCACGCCGGAAGAACAAAAAATTCTCGCGCAACTCAAGGCCCAAAAAGCGCCGGACGACGCGAGCGAGCCGGAGGACAAAGAAGCGGCCGCTTTGGCCGCCAAGCTGGCCGCCTATCGCGGGGTTTGGGTGTTCGTCGAGCAAACCGATGGCGAACCCCATAAGGTCTCCTGGGAATTGCTGGGCAAGGGACGCGAGTTGGCGGACACCTTGAAAGTTTCGCTGGCCGCCGTTGTCCTTGGCGAGGGCGTTGAGCATCTCTGCCAGGAGGCCGCCGCCTACGGCGCGGATCAGGTTTACCTCGTCGACGCGCCCATGCTCAAGCATTACCGCACCGAGACCTACCGGGCGGTGGTGTGCCACTTGGTCAATAAGTACAAGCCGGAAATCATCCTCATGGGCGCCACCGGCCTCGGCCGGGATCTGGCGGGCGCGGTGGCTACGGTGGTCGCCACCGGGTTGACCGCGGATTGCACGGGGCTCGCCATCGATGGCAAGCGCAATCTCCTGCAAACCCGCCCCGCCTTCGGAGGCAACATCATGGCGACCATCCTGTGCGATCACTGCCGGCCCCAGATGGCCACGGTGCGGTCGCACGTGATGCCCCTGCCCGAAAAACGCCCGGGGCGCGCCGGTGAAATCATCCGGGAAACCTGCCCGATGCGGGAAGCCGACGCCCTTGCCCGAGTGTTGGAGGTTATCCATGAAACGAAAAAGGACGATGTCGATGTCGCGGGCGCGGAGTTCATCGTTTCCGGCGGACGCGGTATGATGGCCAAGGAAAACTTCGCGTTACTGCGAGAGTTGGCGGCGGAGCTCGGCGGCGTCGTGGGCGCCTCGCGCAGCGCCGTCGACGCCGGCTGGATGCCTCAGGAGCGCCAAATCGGCCAGACGGGCAAGACCGTGCGCCCCAAGATATACATCGCCTGCGGCATCTCCGGCG
>DBTJ01000075.1:0-2967 GCA_002306985.1 Verrucomicrobia bacterium UBA1319 | reverse complement strand
ATCATTGCCATCAACCGCGACAAGGAAGCCCCCATCTTTGAGGTGGCCACCTACGGCATCGTGGGAGACCTATTTCAGGTCATCCCCGCCATCATCAGCCGCTTGCGCGAGTTGAAACAGAAACCGGCTTAACTAGAAAACACCACCATGTCGCACAACCCAACGCTCTTCACCGCGCTTTTCGCCGCCGCCCTGCTGTTTTTTATCGGGAGCTGCGTCGTTCGCTTTCGCCTTGTGGCGCTAGGCCAACCCGAGCCCCGCTTCGACCACATTCCACTTCGCCTGTGGAACATGATCCGCTATGCCTTCGGGCAGAAAAAGGTCGTGGGCCGAGCTTTTGGCGTCAACCACGCCGTGCTGTTTTTCTGCTTCCTGGTCATCATGCTGGCGAACGTCGAATTTTTGGTTCAAGGCGTATCCCCCGCCATAAGCTTGGAACTGTTGCCCGCGCCCGCTCAACGCGCGTTGCGCTTGGCGTTCGATATTGTCGCGACCCTCACCCTAATCAGCGTGGCGGTCGCGTTGGCGCGGCGTCTCTTTTTCAAACCCGCCTATCTGGATAGCGCCTACGTGAAAGGGCGCAGCTTCGAAGGGTTCCTCATCTTGGCGTTGATCGCGATCCTGATGGCCGCCTACCTCGGCCTCGGCGCGACGCAGATCGCCGCCGGTCGCGAGGCGGGACCTTGGGCGCCGGTTTCCGGCTACTTGGCCGCTCACCTCGCGGGATCGGCGAGCCTCCCCGCGCTGGGCGACTTTTTTTGGTGGACGCACGCGGTCGTGCTGCTGTCGTTCCTGTGCTTTCTGCCCCACAGCAAGCACATGCATATTCTCACGGCCATTCCCAACTGTTTCTTTAAAAAACTCGATTCCGCGAACGTGCCGCCGCGCGAGACGTTTGCCATCGACAACCGCTACGGGGCGGGCAGCGTCACCGAGTTCACTTGGAAGGACTTGTTCGACGGCTTTAGCTGCGCCGAGTGCGGGCGATGTCAGAGCGTGTGCCCGGCGCAGGCGACCGGCAAGCCGTTGAATCCCCGCCAAATTGTCCACTCGCTCAAAAGCAACCTGCTGGCCAACGCCGCGCAACTCAGGGCCGGGGCCGCTCCCGTCGTGCCGCTGATCGGTGCCGAGGCCGAGACGACCAACACCCCGGAAACCATCTGGTCTTGCGCCACCTGCGGCGCCTGCCTGGAGGTGTGCCCCGTGCTCATCGAACACACGCCGAAGATCGTCAAGCTGCGCCGCCACCTGGTGGAGATGAAAGCGACCTTCCCGGACGAGTTGCTGAACCTCTTCGAAAACCTGGAACAGCGCTCCAACCCGTGGGGCATCGCGCCGGCCGAGCGGGCCAAGTGGAGCGCCGGCCTGGACGTGAAACCCTTCGCCGCCGGACAGACCGAGTATCTGGTGTTCGTCGGCTGCTCGGGCGCGTTCGGTTCCCGCACCAAACAGATCACGACCGCCCTGACCACCATCCTCAACCACGCGGGCGTCTCCTGGGGTGTCCTCGGCAAAGAGGAAAAATGCTGCGGCGATAGCCTACGCCGTTTGGGTAACGAATTTCTCTTCGACAAAATGGCCACCGAGAACGTGAAGCTCTTTAATGACAAAGGCGTGAAAAAAATCATCACCACCTGTCCCCACTGCTTCTCGACCCTCAAAAACGACTACCGTCAATTCGGATTGCGGGCGGAGGTCGTCCATCACAGCGAATTTATCGAAGGCCTGCTGGCTTCGGGACGCTTGAAGCTGCCCCATCCGGCGGCCGGTTTCGGGACGGTGGCCTTTCATGACTCCTGCTACCTCGGCCGCCACAACGGCGTATACGAAGCCCCTCGCCAAGTCCTCCAAGCCGCGGTGGGCAAGCACCCGGTGGAAATGGCGCGCAACCGCAAGAACGCCTTCTGTTGCGGCGCGGGCGGCGGACGCATGTGGATGGAGGAACATACGGGCGAGCGCATCAACAACGTCCGCGCCAAGGAAGTCCTCGCCGGCAAGCCCGACACCGTTTGCGTGGCCTGCCCCTTCTGCTTGACCATGTTTGAGGACGGCCTCAAGGACCTCAAGGCGGATACGGTCAAAGTGCGCGACCTCGCCGAAATCGTCGCCGAAAGTCTCCGGCCTCGTGCCTGAGCCCGTGCGCGCGCATCGCGCCGATCTGGTCTCGACCGACTAAAGGGTGGGGTGGCCAAGCGCGATTGCCGATCGAATAATCGGGTGCCGCTAAAAAGCCACCCTTCGGCTTGAGAGGGCTACGCACTTGTGGCGCTTAATTCCAAGCCGGCTATTTGCAATGACATGGGCGGCCGTTTTCGTGAAACATATGGCGGGGGTGGGTGAGCAAAGGATAAGGTTTGGGCCGCTGCTTGACGGCGCGAGGCTCGCGTCGTCCAGGCCGTTCGGGCACCAAATCCTCGGCTAAGGCGCCGAGCAACGCGGCCCAGAGCTAGCGGCGTTTTTTGGCGGTTTTGGCTTGGGCGATGGCGGTGGCAAAATGGCGGCAGGCATCCTTGGCGCCCGTGAAGCTGATCCGGTCTAACGCCACGCCATGTTCGTGTGCGGTCTGGCACATGAGCCAGCGCAGGGCATTGTGCGCGATGAGCAAGGCCAGCAGTTTTTTTTCACCATTTCCGGGCTGAGGCAGCGCAGGGTATCCATTCCCAGGGTGGTCTTCAAATCGTCCAAGCAACGCTCCAAACGCCAGCGGCGCAAATAGGCCCCAGCCACTTCGTGCGCCGCATATTTGAGCGGATTCAGCAAAGGGGTCACCAACGTCAACTGATGAGTGCGACAGCCACGGCGCTAGACCTGGACTTGGAGGACGCGCACGGTAATTTCCGGGGGCAGTTCCGCCCATTGTTCGGCGCTCAGATAGGCGGGCTTCGAGCTGCGCGAGCGTGCACTGGCGAAGGTGGGGCCAGGTCTCGGCGGTGCGCCTACCCATCGGGGCCAGCCGTTGCCGCCATT
>DBTJ01000103.1:7426-9611 GCA_002306985.1 Verrucomicrobia bacterium UBA1319 | reverse complement strand
ATAAAGTGCCGAGGCCCAAAACCACCAACGCGGGGATCATCATCCTTTCCGCCGCGATCGCCGCCCAAAACCCTAATACCGACACCACCACCGCCAAGCCCAATACCATTAACCGTCCCTGCCAACGCTCGCCGCCCCGCCAAATCAGGCGCAAAGCGATTAGCGCAAACCCCACAGGCAGAAACAATTGAATAGTCCAAATAGGAATACCATAAACCAACACTTTACCCAGCGGGCGCATGGCCATGACGTAGCCATAGCTGGATACCGCCAGAAAAGTGGTGATCGCGGCGGCAAAACCGCTACTGAAAATTTGAGCCCCCCGTTTGACCCAGCCTTTCAACAAAGTTTGGGCTGGCGAGAGCGCCAACAATCGACCCTCGCGCGCGGCAATTGCCCCACCGAGCATGCCCACAATCAGCGTTAAATGCTGAACAATCGAGCTAGAACCAGAAACGCCTCGGTGAAAAAGCTTTCGCGAAATAATCTCCACCACCGGCAACAGCATCATGGCCGCCAGCGCAAGGACTATCAGGGCGTTCTCTCCCTGGCAAGCCACCTGGAGCCAGCGCGGTCGCTGCGCCGCCTTGGAGGACTCGGCGATATGGCCACTCGGCACATCCGCGCTCATGGCGCCTTTTCTCCCGCCTGGACGCGAAACTCTTTTAGCAGCCTTTGGGCTTCGTCGTAAACCTCCGCCGGCACAATCTTGCCACGAATGCGATCCTCCACCGTACCCGCCACCGTGCGCCATTCGACATCCACCTCAGGCGATACTTTTTGTACCACCAAACCGCGCTTAACCATCGCCTCCACCGAGGACGCGCCTTCAGCTCGAGCGCTCGCCTTCACATCCTTGCCCGTTTCCGCGGCAATCGCCATGAGCTTTGCTTGCAGCTCGGCGGGCACGCGATCCCAGGACTTTTTGCGCACCACCCCCGCCCCCACCAAGGGAGCCCAATTCAATTCGAGCATGTACTTGGTCTGCTGATTCAGCTGGCCCGCTAAAGCAAAGAAAGGGGGCATGGCGATGGCATTAATGGAGTCGGACATCAATCCTTGGGCGATGCTAGTAGCCTCCATCGCAACGGGATGGAACCCGCTAGCTTTCCATAAATCGAACTGTTCGATATTATTACCCCAGGAGAAAAGCTTTAATTTGCGTAAATCATCCGGGTGCAAGATCGGGGTTTTGGTAAAAAACCGCACCCATCCGGAATCGCTCCAAAAGAGGATTAAATAGCCTTTGTCCAGCAAGCGTTTCTCGAGCTGCGGACGCAAATGCAGCCCCACGTAGTCGACTTCCTCCAAGCTTCGGAACGCCATCGGCATGTTTTGCAGCGCGTTAACGTTAGGCTCGATCTCCGACAAGCCCATGGCCGTGAGCAAACCGGCGTCCAAGTTACCCGTCTGCATCAACCCCACCATATCCGCCTCCCCACCCTGGGAACCATCGGGAAAAATCGTCAATTTCACGGCGCCACCGCTGGTTTGGCGCCATTTATCGCCCATCTGCATCAGGCTCTTATGAAAGGAAGTACCCCGCGGCGCCAACGTGCCTAGGCGCAAGTTGACGACTTTATCGGCGGCTTGGAGACTCGCCGTCATCATCAACCAAACCAATAACCCGCTTAAAGCGCCCGCACCGAATAACCCAACTCGTAAATTCCTACGCTCCATAATTGGCTAAACCATTCTCGATTACGTTGAAATTGTCAGCAATAAAAACGCGCACCGGAAACCGCTGAATAGCTGCGGACCACCGATTTGCCAGTGGATTTCACGCCTATTCCGGCCCCTTCTGAGGCTCTTTGGGTTAGAAGATCGCCGGGAAGGCTTAATTCAACGTTTTGACGAGAATCGCTTTAATCTGAGCCAATTCATCCAGGGCAGGCAAGGACTCGCAGGCGGTCTTGCCCGCTTTGGCGTACCAATAAAGACTATTGCCAAGATCCCCTTCGATTTTGTGTAGAACCGCGTGAATCCAGCAAGCCATCGCATCGTCGTAAGGTTGCACTAGGCCGTGGGCAATTTTCCATTCACCCGCCACGGCGGCCTCCACGGCGGTTAATAATTCGGCGACGTTCATCGCCTGCCAATGTTCCCGCAACTTGGCGGAAGTCAACCGGCGTCTGATTCATTCTAGTGTCGTGTCTCGCCATTAGCTGGAGTTTTGTTGCGTCGC
>DBTJ01000103.1:0-7181 GCA_002306985.1 Verrucomicrobia bacterium UBA1319 | reverse complement strand
GCTGGAGTTTTGTTGCGTCGCTTTTGGGCATAGACTGCGTTGCTCTCTCGTCACCGACCCTAGCGGATATGTTCCTCGCCCGCGCCTTGTCTATGCCCAAAAATCCTGGCCGCAACACTCCAGCTAATGGCGAGACACGACACTAGCTCCGGCGCCCTAAATATGCCATATTGCGGCATGATGTTCATTCGGACTCTGCTGGTTTTGATGCTGGGAGTGGAACTCGTGGCGGCCAAGCCAGCCCAAGTCATCTTGTTGCGCCACGCGGAAAAACCGGAAGACACGGAAAACCCCCATCTGTCACCGCAGGGGGTACAACGCGCCCAGGCGCTGGTTGCCTGGTTCACCAACACCGCGGAAATAACCTGGTACGGCCCGCCTGCGGCCCTCTACGCCACCCATCCCAAAAACCACGGCGGAGGCCTCCGCACCAAGGAAACGCTCGAACCGTTCGCTAAAGCCATAAGACAGCCGATTCTATCCCCGTTTGCTTCGGCCGATTACGCTTTGCTAGCCAAGGAAATTCTCACTCGGCCCGAATATGAAGGAAAAACCGTGGTAGTCTGCTGGGTCCATACTTTTTTGCCGGATCTAGCGCGAGAATTCGGCGTGAAATCCCCACCCAAAACCTGGAATGGCGAAGTTTTCAACCGTGCCTGGAGGATTCGTTTTTCCGCCAAAAAAGCGAAATTGACCGAACTTAAGGAACATTTACTGCCCGGAGATTCGCCGAAGTGAAGCCCGGGCCCGCGCCGTTTCTTTTGAAAGAGAGGGCGGCCTCGATAGGCCGCCCCACGAATTTCGCTCGGGGGCGCGCTAGCCCCGTGGCGCTCAGGCGCGCTGAGCCACGCGGTTGCCAGACCAAGGAATGGCCACCGGCCCGCCGTGCTTGCGACTTTTGTGCCGGGCGGCGCGCTTTAAATTGCGCCCCAGGATTTGCCGTTTGACACTTTCGATAGCCTTCAGAATGGCGGCTTGCAGCGTATGCCCCGCCACCGACGCGTGGATATCCGGCCCCGGAATGGCCAAGCTCACCCCCACTCGGAACGGAGGCTTGGCCTCCGCCTGTTTTTCCAACACCACTTCCGCCTGGGAAATGGAGGCCAAATCCTGCAACCCCGCCAACAGCCGCTCCACCAAACCGCGCCAGGCTTCCTGGCCATTGAACCCACGGAAACGAATAATGCTTTTCATGTAAACTCCTGCTATTTGCGATTAATAAAACTTCCGGCGGCCCACCCGCTTTAAGCGGGAGGGGCGCCTTAACTTTCAAAAAGTGGCCGAATGAATGGCGCATGCCTGATTAGGCCTGCCGCCGCGCAATCCGGCTGGATCAAGAAACGGAGAGCTTTAGGAAACCGCTGAGGGCGCGCGCGGAGAACCCGCGACACGCTGTAGAAATCGCCAGGAAACCGCCACATCCGACGGTGAAAGATTGGCTTGAGACGAAATGGCCGGAGGCACCGCGGCTAGGGCGGCAAGCGGGGCGAACCGCCGACTTGTCATCGCTACCCGCCGAGCCAAGGGGTTGGCCGCGCAAGCGCCATCGCTTTCCACGACGGCGAGGCCCCCCGCCTGGACGGGACTTTCGCCGCCACCGGCCGGCGGCTGGGAACAATCCAGCAGGACGTACAGGCGAATCCATTCGACGGAATGCTGGGGCGCCGGTACCCAAACGGTCACCAGGAGCACGGTTAGCAATGGCCGAATCCAACTCACAATGATCCGACCGCCCAGGCGCGCGCGGCGTTCAAATAAAAATCGCGCGGACGGGACACCCAAAAGGCGGTCTTACGGTTGCGCCGGCGGTTGGGCGGTCGGCAAGGCCTGGACATCCCTTTCCGGCTCCGGATGCACCGTGATATCCGCCCCGGGAATGGCGGCCTGGATACGTTCCTCGATGGCATCAGTCAGCCGGTGCGCGTCGCTAAGCCGCATATTGCCATCTAAAGTGACATGCGCGTCGATAAAGACCCGCGGCCCGGAACTGCGCAAGCGGATCGAATGACAATCCTTGACTTCCGGGATCGATTCCGCCACCGATTTGACGGTGTCGGACATGCCTTCCGGCGCCGCGTCCAACAACTCGGATAACGTGCGCGATCCCAGTCGACCACTGACGTAAATCACGATCAGCGCCACCCCCAGCGCCGCCACCGCGTCGGCTTTGGCCAAGAAATCCAGCGCGGGCACCCATTCCCCAATCCGGACCCCCAGCAACCCCACCAGCACCACCGCGGAACTCCAAATATCGGTGCTAAAATGTAAGGCATCCGCCTCCAAGGCCTGGCTTTTATGCTCCTTGGCCGCCCGGTACAACATCCGCGAACGGGATACATCGACCCCAATCGACACCCCCATGACTAAAAACGTCCAGATCGAGGCATCCACCACCACCGTCTTAGCCAGCAATCGATCATACGCTTCATGGATGATCCACACGCAGGTCACCAAAAGCAGCAAGGTCTCAAACAACGCCGATAAATTCTCGATTTTGCCATGGCCATAGAGATGCTGCCGGTCGGCCGGCTTACCGGAGGCGCGCACCGCCAACAAGGTGACCAGCGCCGCCACCAAATCCAAACCCGAATGGGCCGCCTCGGCCATGATGCCTAAACTGCCGCTTAACCCGCCCACCACCAGCTTGATGGCGGTCAAAAACACGGCGGCAAAGACCGAATTCAAGGCTACTTGGCTTTTGTCTCGATTCGCCTGATCCATAATTAGTAACTCATGCTAGGGAAATTCCAAAGCCGCTTCAGCCGGGCGGCCAAAACTCTGGCTCGAACCTCATGCGGTAATAGTACAGTTAACGCAATTCACCCCCCCCTGGCAATGGAGGATTACGCCATACCACGCCACGGCCAGCCATTCAGGCCGTCCCTGAATGCGAATCAGGATTATTCCATTTCCGTTTGCGTAAGCAAGGGCCTACATTATAGTAATTCAAAGTTCTAGCGGGTTGGTTTTATGATCGGGTGTACTTCACCGGCGCGACAACCTTTGGCCCGGACCTCCAGACCCCGTTCGTAAGCCTGCCATTGGACATTATAAAGCGAACGAGCGCGGACCGCGTTTTTGAAACCATCGGTTTAAGATTATTATCAGCACTATTTAACCTTAATTTCCGCCCCTCGGAGGACGCCCGCCCACCCCACGCCGCAGGCCGTCAAGGGTTTTTGTACCAAAATCCGCGGGCAGTGTCCCGTTTTGAGGTGTCCCGTTTCGATGCGGCTTATGAAAACAACGTAAGACTCTTTTGTTATTTATTTGTTATCAACTAGTTCCGAAGCACTGGTCCGAGTCACTTGGCGGACGCTTTTGAGAGGCACGATTACTGCTCCGGCCAAGCGTGGGTTGAGCTATCGTTGAATTTTGACGCCCGCTTCAATAGTCAAAATGTGTGTGTGTTTGAACCGGCATAACAAGGTTCGTTTTGCCATCGGCTAGTGTTTTCTTAGACGGTTAACTTAAACAACAATGGGTCACACGATATTATTGGTCGACGATCATATGGTATTTCGGCAGGGCTTGCGTTTGTTGCTGGAATCTACCCCCGATTTAAAAGTGGTAGGCGAGGCTGGAGATGGCCGCAAAGCGCTCCAATTGCACAAAGAATTGAGGCCGAATCTCGTCCTGATGGACACCGCCATGCCGGGCATGAATGGCATCGAAACCACGCGCCAGATGAAGTCGGCGAATAACCAGACGAAAATTATTATTCTGACCGAGCATTCGGACGCGCGATTCATCTCGGAGGCCCTAGGACACGGGGCCGAGGGCTATTTTCTGAAAGAATCCTCGTTCGAGGAACTCTTGCGCGCGATCAAAACCGTGGCCGAGGGCCAAGTTTACCTGAGCCCCGCCATCACCACACTGGTGGTCAAGGAATACAACCGCCGCTCCGGTAAAACCATCGTGATGCCCGCGGTCACCTTGTCGCCTCGGGAATGCGAGGTGGTGCAAATGCTTGCCGAAGGGCGAAGCGTAAAGGAAATCGCCGACGAACTCAAGCTCAGCGCGAAAACCATCGAATCGCACCGGCAGCGCGTCATGAAACGTATGAACATCCATAATCTGGCGGATTTGACCCGGTACGCGTTGAAAGAGGGGCTTACCCAGCTTTGACCGGCGCCCCGTACTCATATGGAACATACTTCTCTACTTATCAAGATGTGATAATATTTTGCATTAATTATCATAACCTCACTTTATCTTATTCAGAAAACCTCATGGACCCCTCGCCTTTTTCCCAGCCACGCGGAACTCCACCTAAGGAATTACCTTTACGCGATTCAGAGATTTCCCGAATCAGCTTTTTCTAATTAATGCCGATCTATATATTATATTCGCCATTTTTCGCGACCCATGAAGAAGCGCTAACTGGTGGACTGGAACGTGGCGCGCCCTATTAACCTTGGTGCAAAACGGGCGGCTTGGTCACCGCGGGCTTCCAACGTCCGCGACTCCAAACTCCAGCCAGTCGTTTATTCCAGTCCTGGCCGGGCCAGCCACCGCCAGTCTCTTCTCGATCGCCATAGCATCGTCGAAAGAATCTGAAGATGGGACAGCAAAAACCTGTGACGGCGACGCCGTCGGGCGCGCCACCGCGTCAACGGGCAACTCAGCAGGAAAAATATGGGTGAATTTGAAGTGAACATAAATCGACGTGAGGCCATGGCCGACGAGATCCTCTGCCCGCTGTATCTCGACCAACCCCATTCCGACCCCATTCAGGCCAGCCTCGGACTGCCGTGGGAGCTTTTGAATTATTTACCCCATGGCTTTTTCGTCAAATCCCTGCCTAAAGAAGGCCAAGCCAGCCGCTATTGGGCCGCCAACCAGGCTATGGCCAATTTTTTCGGCTCGCCGTCGATGGACGCCATGATTGGCAAGACCGACGCCGAACTAGGGCCCGCGCCGCTAGCCGCCAGCATCGCCAAACTGGATCTCGAAGCGGTCGCAACTCACCGCCCGGTGGTAAACCGGGAGCTTTGCCGGGTCACCCCGGATGGCGCGGAACAGCGATTCGTCTTGGATGAAGCCCCTTGGTTGAGCGCCACTGGCCACATCATAGGCTTGGTGGGAGTACTCCGCGCGGCGGGCAAACCCGAGCGACCGGATCGCCCGGAGCAACCCACGGAATTGGCGCTGTTAATGGAGGCCACGGCCAACGCCGTCGCGATCATCGATCTCGAAGGCCGCATTGGCCACTGGAATAAGGCCGCGGAGCAACTTTATGGCTGGAGCGCTTGGGAAGCGCTCGGCCGCCCGGCGAGCGAAATTCTCGGCCAGGATAAGGCGGAATTCAAACGCGCGTGGAACATCGTGCTTGCCCATCAAGAGTGGTCCGGCACTCTGGCCGCGCGCGATCGGGAAAACCGGGAATTATCCGTCAACGCCAAGTGGTCCCTGGCTTTCAGCGCCCAAGGCCATCCCCAGTCCATCTTGATGGTCTTTGCCGACAGCCGGGAACAAAAAACACCGGCGGCCCATCAACTGCTGCGCACCCAGCGTCTGGAAGGCATCGGCATGCTGGCCAGCGGCATCGCGCATGATTTGAACAACATCCTGGCGCCCATGATGATGGCCGGCGCTCTCTTGCGCGACAAGATTAAGGATCCGGAAGGCCGCTGGATCATCGAAACCATGGAAGCCAACGCCGCGCGCGGCGCGGGCCTGGTAAAACAAATCCTCTCCTTCGCGCGCGGCGCCCAGGGCGAAAGCCTGCGGGTCGACTTGAGCCACCTGGCGCGGGAAATGATGAAAACGATCGCGGAAACCTTTCCCAAATCGATCGTCGCCAAGCTAGATTACGCCCCCGGACCATGGCACGTGCGGGGCGACCCCGTTCAATTGCACCAAGTCTTGCTAAACCTCTGTCTCAATGCGCGCGATGCCATGCCGGCCGGAGGCAAACTGGCGATAAGCATCGAAACCGCCACGCTGGACGAATGTTTCGCCGCCATGAATCCGGAAATCCAGCCCGGCCTTTATGTGATGTTAAAAATCGCCGACACGGGTGAAGGTATCCCCGGCGCGATCATGGATAAAATCTTCCAGCCCTTTTTCACCACCAAACCCGTCGGCCAAGGCACAGGACTGGGTTTGGCCACCGTCCGAGCCATCGTCAAAAACCACCATGGCGTCGTCCATGTGGAAAGCGAACCGGGGAAAGGCAGCACCTTTAAAATCTATTTGCCGGCCGACTCGGAAAGCGCGTCATCACGGACGGTGGCGGCGCGCGATAACTTGCCGCGGGGCAACCATGAATGCGTTTTGTTGGCTGACGACGAACCGTCCATCCGGGAAGTCACCCGCAAAACGCTCGAACGGTATGGCTACCGCGTGTTGACCGCGGCCAATGGCGCGGAAGCCGTGACGCTTTACGAGACACATCAAGCCACCATCAGCATCGTGTTGGCCGACATGGTCATGCCCGTCATGAATGGCCAGGCCACCATAGCGGCTCTCAAAACGATCAATCCACGGGTGAAAGTCATCGCCATCAGCGGCCTAGGGTCCGGGCTTCCGGAAGCCGACGCGGCTGAAATCGGGGTCACCCATTATCTCCGCAAACCCTATACCGCGGAGATGTTGCTCCGACTGCTCGCACAGATGCTCCGGTCCGGAGAACTCGCCCCTCCATTTCCAAAAGACACTTCCAAGTAATCAGGCTTTTTCGGTCTAAGCATTCGACCCCGGCGAGGGACTAAGACTTCCCCCCTTCTCTCGTCGGTCACGTTTGATCGGGTCCGCCCGGAGAAAAAAAAGCGGCGCCGAAGCGCCGCTTGCGAAAAGCTGGGGGAAGCGATTAGTTCGCGGCCCGACCACCCACACCTTTGGTGGTTTTGGTGATCGCCTTGGCGACTTCCTTCGGTCGCAGGGCGCGAGCGGCTTTACCCGCCTGCCACATTTCCGAGTTACCGATCTCCGCAAGTTCCTTTTGGAGGCCGACTTGATAATCGGGTTTGCCGCAAGCGGAGAGGACGCGGGCGGTTTCTTTACCCGTTTTCACGCGCTCGTACAATTCTTTGAACACCGGCAGGGTCGCCTTCTTGAATTTGGGCTTCCAATCCAAAGCGCCGCGCTGAGCGGTGGCCGAACAGTTGGAGTACATCCAATCCATGCCATTCTCGTCCACTAAGCGGATCAAGCTCTGGGTCAATTCCTCGACGGTT
>DBTJ01000129.1:31156-34921 GCA_002306985.1 Verrucomicrobia bacterium UBA1319 | reverse complement strand
CCGGGCTGGCCTATGTGGCGTACGGCCGCGCCCCCCGCGGGCGGCGGACCCGCGTTTTGTCCGCCCCCGGGTGCCGCGGCCCCCGCCGCTGATTGCTGTCCCAGCCAATCCAACCATCGCGGCCCTTGAGATGATAGGCCGCCGCCGCCCAGCCCAAGAGTGCCCGCCACTCGCCTTGGTATTCCGCCACGTAGCGCAGTTGCTCGCCGACCATCCGCGCACTCTTCAAGTAATGATGTTCGATGATCAATTGGTCCCAGCGCGCCGCCTCTTCGGGGCGCACCAAACGGACCTCCAGCCCTCCGACCACCGCCGCTTCGGCCGGATCGGTTAACACGCATCGCGATTTAGCCATGCGCCCAAGGAAAACAAAACCCAGGCCCAATGTCCCGCAAATTCGTTAAACCGTTTTCACTCCAATCCCTATGTTAGCCTTTAGGGCAGCCCTGTAACCATTAGCTACCCCCCCCTAAACAACCCTGAAAGCCACGTATACGGAGATCCTCCCAAGGTGACGCGGGAATCCCCCGATCCGCGCTGGCTAATATACTAGATTCCGGCTGTAACCGAATGGAAGCCTCCCGCGTCATTTAGGATGGCAGAGACGTATTTGTGGACTATAATGGACTGAAACCATGGCAAATAAATCCATCACCCGAGGTATCAAATGGCTGGTTGTGCTCGCGGTTATTGGCGGGGCAAGCTATTACGGTTATACTCGCTTTGTAAACACCAAGCAAAAGCCTCCTGAATATCGGACCGCCACCATCGGCCGGGGAGAAATCACCCAAATGGTCACCGCCAACGGAGCCTTGAGCCCCATGACCAACATTACGGTCGGCAGCCAGGTTTCCGGCATTATCACCGACCTCCGGGTGGATTTTAACACCAAAGTCACCAACGGCCAAGTCATCGCCCAAATCGACCCCTCCACGTACCAACGCATGGTGGTCCAAGCGACCGCGCAGCGCGATAATTCCAAAGCCTCGCTGGAATTAGCCCAGGTGGAATACCGGCGGTCGAAAGAGCTATTCGAGGCCAAGCTGATCTCGGCTTCCGATTATGACAAAGCGCTGGCCACCATGCACCAGGCGGAAGCTTCCCTGCAAATGAGCGAAGCAAGCCTGGAAAAGAGCAAAGTGGACTTGGGCTACACCACCATCACCGCCCCCTTGGACGGCATGGTTATCTCGCGCTCGGTGGAAGTAGGCCAGACCGTTGCCTCCAGCTTTAGCACGCCCACCCTGTTCCAAATCGCGAACGATTTGCGCCAAATGCGCATTGAAGCCATGGTGTCGGAAGCGGATGTGGGAGGAGTCAAAGAAGGGCAACCGGTGGAATTTACGGTGGAAGCCTACCTGGGACAGAACTTTTCCGGCGAAGTATCGCAGGTGCGTTTCGCGCCGGTCACCAATCAAAACGTCGTAACCTATAGCGTCATCGTACGCGTCAATAACGACGACTTACGATTACGTCCCGGCATGACCGCCAACGCTTCCATCATCACCTCGCGCAAATCCGGCGTCACGCGGATTGCCAATAGCGCGCTCCGTTTCCGCCCGCCCGATAACGCCATCGTGCTTTCCAACGCGCTGGCGCAAGCAACCCCCGGCAAAGATTCAGCCCCCACCGTAACGGCCGCTAACGCCCAACCGCGCGGTTCCGAAGGACGGGGCGAGATGGATTCCGAGCGACGGAAACGCTTTGAAAGCATGTCCCCCGAGGAACGGGAGAAGTTCCGCGCCCGCATGCAAGAACGGGGCGGCATGGGCATGCTGGGCGGCGGCCGGGGCGGCAACAGCCCGAAACCGGACGCCATCACCACGCAAACGGTATACCTGGTTGATAAACAAGAGGGGACCGGCGTTGCTCAACTGAAACCGGTGAGCGTGAAAATCGGAGTCACGGATGGGGCCTATTCGGAAGTCATCGAGGGACTCAAGGAAGGTGACGTGGTAGCCACTGGCACCACCACCGCCACGACCGGGACGACCGCGGCCACTAGCGGCAGCAGTCCCTTCGGCAGTCCCTTCGGCGGCCCGCCTCGGCGTTAACCCACGGATTCAGACATCGCCATGGAACCGGTCATTAAACTCGAAAATTTCGTCAAAACCTACCGCGCGGGCGAAGTCGATATTCCCGCGGTGCGCGGCGTCACACTGTCGATCATGCCCGGGGAGTTTGTGGCCATTATGGGCGCCAGCGGCTCGGGCAAATCCACCATGATGAATTCCATCGGCTGTTTGGATCGTCCCTCCAGCGGCCGTTACATCCTCGATGGCATCGATGTCAACAGCCTCGACCGCGATGAACTGGCGGATTACCGCAATAAGAAGCTCGGGTTCGTGTTTCAAGGGTTCAACCTGTTAAGCCGCACCTCGGCCATCGAAAACGTGGAACTGCCATTGCTCTATTCTCGCCCGGCCATCAGCTCCCGGGAGCAAAGAGATCGGGCGTTAAAGTCGCTCAAACTGGTCGGCTTGGGTGAGCGTACCCATCACCATCCCAATCAACTCTCGGGTGGCCAACAGCAACGGGTAGCCATCGCCCGCGCGCTGGTCAACGACCCTCGACTACTGCTCGCGGACGAACCCACGGGCAACCTCGACACGCTGACGAGCGTGGAAATCATGATGATCTTCCAGGAATTGAACCGCTCGGGCATGACTATCGTCATGGTCACGCACGAGCCGGATGTCGCCCGCTATTGCCTGCGGCAGGTGGTCATGCGCGATGGCCGAGTCGTTTCCGACCTACCGGTGACGGATCGGCTGGACGCCGCCCGCGAACTCGAAAAGATTAAGCAGGAACACCAAGCCATCCAATTAGCCCAATGAGAATCCTTGCGATTTTGAAACTGGCCTTGAGGGCGCTGAAGCGCAACCCCATGCGTACCCTGCTGACCATGCTGGGAATTATTATCGGCGTGGGCGCCGTCATCGCCATGGTGGGCATTGGCAATGGCGCCAAGTCGCAGGTCGAAGCGCAGATTGCCCAATTGGGCCAAAACGTGGTTTTGATCATGTCCGGCAACGTCAGCCGCGGCGGCTTTTCGATGGGCTTCGGCAGTTCTCCATCGCTCACCAAGGGCGACTATAGCGCCTTGCGCAAGGAAATCCCCGGCATTGTTGGCGTGAGCCCGGAAGTGCGTTCTTTCGCCCAAGTTGCGGCCGGCAGCCAAAATTCGAACGTTCAAGTCATGGGCGTCGGCGAAGATTACGTGAGCATTCGCGCTTGGCCGGTGGCTAACGGGGAAAATTTCACGGAAACCGATGTCAAAGGCTCCCGCAAAGTGGTTTTGTTGGGCAAAACCACCGCCACCACGCTCTTTGCGGACGCCGATCCGGTGGGCCAAACTGTCCGCGTCAAAGGGGCACCCTATGTCGTCGTCGGAGTTTTGACCGCCAAAGGCATGTCCATGATGGGCAGCGACCAAGACGACGTGGTACTGATGCCCTACACCAGCGCCATGGTCCGGCTCTCGAATGCCACCGCCTTTCGCTCCTTCAACGTGCAAGCCAGCGGCCCTTCGGTGATCAACTCCGTAACGAATGGAATCGTCGATTTGTTGCGTCAACGGCATCGCATTACCGCCGGCAAGGATGATGATTTCATCGTGCGTACCCAGCAGGAAATCTCCGAAATGGCCACCGCCACCTCGCGGGTCATGACCATTCTCCTAGCGGCGATCGCCAGCGTATCGCTGGTAGTCGGCGGCATTGGCATCATGAATATAATGCTGGTCAGCGTCACCGAACGCACCCG
>DBTJ01000129.1:30612-30905 GCA_002306985.1 Verrucomicrobia bacterium UBA1319 | reverse complement strand
TCACCGAACGCACCCGCGAGATCGGAGTCCGCCTAGCGGTGGGCGCTCGGGGCGGCGATATTTTACAGCAATTTTTAATCGAAGCCGTGGTGCTTAGCGTTACCGGGGGATTAATCGGCATCTTGCTGGGCGTCGGCAGCGCGCAAATCATTTCCAGTAAAATGAAATGGCCCATCCAAATCTCGCCGGAATCCGTGTTGGTGGCCTTCGTCTTTAGCGCCGCCATCGGGGTGTTTTTTGGCTTCTACCCCGCGCGCAAAGCTTCCCGGCTGGACCCCATCGACGCCCTGCGT
>DBTJ01000129.1:30206-30360 GCA_002306985.1 Verrucomicrobia bacterium UBA1319 | reverse complement strand
ACCCCATCGACGCCCTGCGTTACGAATAATTTCCAACCGGAACGAATGGCCAAACACCGCGTCCCCCGACATCAGGGGATGGGGCGACGGTTAAAGGCCACGGCATCCGCGTAACGCACGCCACCGCCGCCAAAAATATCCAGCGCCGAGCCGA
>DBTJ01000129.1:29590-29952 GCA_002306985.1 Verrucomicrobia bacterium UBA1319 | reverse complement strand
CCAAAAATATCCAGCGCCGAGCCGATCGTCAGATCGATCTTGCCCCGCCCCAGCCGAGCCACCGTCTCCAAGTCAGCCAAGGATTTTGCCCCGCCGGCATAAGTGGCGGGCAGGGGTGAATTCTCCGCCAACAACTCGACCAACCGAGTATCGATGCCACGGCAAAGACCTTCGACATCGACCGCGTGAATCAAGAATTCATCGCAAAAAGCCGCCATTCGCGCTAAAGTCTCGGCGTCCAGCGACTGGGTGGTAAATTTTTGCCAGCGATCCGTGACAATCCAATAGACACCGTCGCGAATCCGGCAGCTTAAATCCAACACCAAGCGCTGTTTACCGATCGATTGGCGAAGGGCGGCGAT
>DBTJ01000129.1:0-29369 GCA_002306985.1 Verrucomicrobia bacterium UBA1319 | reverse complement strand
AGGGCGGCGAGCCGATCCCAAACCACTTGCCCATCGCGAAAAACCCAGGAAGTGACGATGACATGGGATGCGCCCACTTCGAGATATCCGGGCGCGTTTTCCAATGTAATGCCCCCGCCTATCTGGAGGCCCCCGGGATAGGCGCGCAAGGCGGCTTTAGCCGCTTGCTCATTGCCCGGCCCCAGCATGATCACGTGTCCGCCCGCCAACCCATCATTGCGGTATAGCTCGGCGTACCAGGCGCTGGACCGTTCAGAGACAAAATTGGTTCGCAAACCGGAACCGCCGTCCCGCAGCGTCCCGCCCACGATTTGTTTTACTTTCCCCTCATGGAGATCTATGCAAGGTCGAAACACAAATCCCAGGCTAGCGAGCAATATCGGCGGTTTCCAGCCTTATCGCCCTCGACCCAGCTGGAAAAACATCGGTCAATTCATTAATCTCTCAAGATATGGCAATTGTACCCGTTGGGATTTTTTTGCAGATAATCCTGATGGTAATCCTCCGCCTCGTAAAACTCGCTCGCCGGGGTGATTTCCGTGACGATCGGCCGCGGCCACTTGCCCGACTTATCCACTTGCGCTTTGACCCGCTCCGCGGTTTTACGCTGTTCGTCGCCGTGATAGAAAATCGCCGACCGATACTGCGTGCCGATATCGTTATGCTGGCGATTCGCGGTGGTGGGATCGTGCATGCGGAAAAAGTATCCCAATAATTGCTCGAAAGTCAGTTTCGCGGGATCAAAAGTGATTTCCACAGCTTCCGCGTGCCCGGTAGTCCCACCGCAAACTTGCTTATAGGTAGGCTTAGGCAGGGTGCCGCCCGAATAACCCACCCGAGTCTGGATTACCCCGGGGATTTTTCGCAAGATTTCCTCCATCCCCCAGAAACAACCACCCGCGAGGGTCGCCTGCTCGCTCTTGGCGACAGCCGTTCCGATCACGTTGGTTTCCGGCTTGTACAAACCCGCTGCTATAAATGGACCTAATAATTTTTCCAACCCCTCGGCTTTCAGGTTTTCGACCGGGATAAACCGCAACGAGGCCGAGTTGATGCAATAACGCAGCCCCGTTGGCTTAGGGCCGTCGGAGAAAACATGGCCCAGATGAGAATTCGCTTTTGACGACCTGACTTCGGTCCGTTCCATGCCGAGCGAAACGTCTTTTTTCTCGACGATTTTCGTCTCGCCAAGCGCCTGGGTAAAACTAGGCCAACCACAGCCGGAATCGAATTTATCCAGCGAGCTAAACAAAGGTTCACCGGAAACGATATCCACGTATATCCCAGGCTTTTGGTTATCCCAATACTCATTTTTAAAGGGTGGCTCCGTGCCGTTCCGTTGTGTCACATATTCCTGAATTGGAGTAAGTTTCATCTTCGAATCCTTCACTTGAGCGACCCGCTCGTTCGTCGTGGCGCCCCATTTTATCTCCTGACTAAAAGCGAACCCCGGCAACCATCCGGCCATGAGCCAAAACATCAAAATCCAAGCTGGCCAAGCACGCGCAAACCACCCACCCGGACGCGCCACCGCGGTTCCGCCAGCCTGGGCCGGCGCGCCGAACTTCCATTCCACCGCGCTTGCATTCATAAGTAATTAATATCTACACCATAAGCAGGCTCAACACAACCGCGAGGCGGCGCTTTCCCTAAGGCGCCCTTGAAATCCCGCAAAAACGGGTTTGCACCTCCGGGGCATTTTGGTATAAACCACCTATGGCCATGGCTGCAAAGCAGGGGGAGAAAGCTTTTCGGGGCATTCCAGTTTCTAATGGAGTGTGCCGAGGTAAAGTGTTTATCCTTAATCACCGCCATGTGACCATCCCCCGCGAAGACGTTCCCGAAGAGAAATTGAGCGTCGAAATCGACCGCCTGGAAGAGGCGTTAATTCAAACTCGCAAACAAATCCTCGAAGTTCAGCGCCTGGTCAATGAAGCGCTCGGCGCCGATCAGGCCAATATTTTCGAAGCGCATTTGCTGGTGCTGGACGATCCGTCCCTCATCGACGGCGTGACCCGTCAAATCCAAAACGAGAAGGTCAACGTCGCTTACGCCTATCATTGCGTGGCGGAGAAATTCATCGAGACCCTGAGCAAAGTGGATGATGAGTATTTGCGCGAAAGAGCCAAGGACTTGCGCGATGTAACAAACCGCGTGTTAAGCAATTTGCTGGGGCGCCCCCTCGGCAACGAACTGCAAAACCTGCGGGAACCTTGCATCATTATTAGCGAGGACTTGACCCCCTCCGTGACCGCCGTCCTCGACAAAAAAATGGTTCTAGGTTTCGCCACGGACGTGGGCAGCAAAACTTCCCACACCGCCATTCTCGCCCGGTCCCTGCAAATTCCCGCGATCGTCGGGCTAAAGGACGTCAGCCAGCAATTGCAGAACGGCCAGTTCATATTGCTCGACGGCTTCACCGGCCATTTGATCGTCAACCCCTCGGATCAAACCCTCTTTGAATACGGTCAGCTAGTCCGCCGCCAGGTAAGCTTGCAGGAGCACCTTCGCGAGGTGAAGGACCTGAGCGCCACTTCGCTGGACGGCATCACCCTGATCCTTTCGGCCAATGTCGAGCAACCTTCGGATACCGAGGCCGTGCAAGCCTTCGGCGCGCAAGGGGTGGGATTATTCCGCACCGAGTATCTATTTATCAGCCGCACCACGCTCCCGTCCGAGGAAGAGCAATATCAAGCCCTAAAACAGGTGGCGGTCGCGCTCAAGCCCAACCCCGTGGTCATCCGGACGCTCGACTTGGGCGGAGACAAGCTCCTTTCCCATTTGCAGCTGCCGCCCGAAATGAACCCTTCGCTGGGCATGCGGGCGATCCGCTATTGCTTGCAGGAACCCGGAATTTTCCGCCGCCAATTGCGCGCCATCCTGAGGGCCAGCGCCGAGGGCAACCTGAAAATGATGTACCCCATGATCTCGGGATTGGGGGAACTCAACCAAGCCAACACCCTACTCGAGGAATGCAAAGCGGAATTGCGGCGCGAAAAGATTCCCTTTAATCCCGATATGGAAGTGGGCGTCATGATCGAAGTGCCCTCGGCGGTCATGATTGCCGAAGCCCTCGCCCAAAAGGTCGCTTTTTTCAGTCTGGGAACCAACGACCTCATCCAGTACACACTGGCCGTGGACCGCATGAACGAGCGCATCGCTCATTTATACGAGCCCACCCATCCGGCCATTTTGCGCATGATTAAAAAAACCATCGAGGCGGCGCATAAGCATGGCATTTGGGTGGGCGTGTGCGGGGAAATGGCGGCGGACCTGAATTCCACCCCGCTACTCTTAGGCCTCGGCGTAGATGAATTAAGCGTGACCCCCTCGCAGGTTCCGGAAATCAAATTTTTAATCCGCCGGCTCAAAGCCTCCGAAAGCCGCGAACTTGCGGCGTTCGCGTTGGCGTGCGACTCGGGGGAGGAGATTCTCAAACGGTCCCGAGCCCTAGCCCGGCAAGCCGCCCCAAATCTTTTCGAAGAAATAGAGAAATGAATGTATTGATCCTCGCCGCGGGTTATGCCACCCGCTTATATCCCCTGACGCTGGACCAACCCAAACCGCTGCTCGAGGTTGCCCGCCGCCCAATGATCGAACGCGTGCTCGAGAAATTGCTCCCCGCGGGCGGCTTGGACAAATGCTACGTGGTGACCAACGCCCGGTTCGCCGGGCACTTTGAAAAATGGGCCGTCCATTATCACCCGCCGGGATTGCGGCTTTCCATCATCAACGATCGCAGCACGGATGACCAAAACAAGCTGGGGGCCATCGGCGATATCCATCTGGTCCTGCAACAGGAAAACCTCGATGACGATCTGATCGTGGTGGCGGGAGACAACCTGTTCAGCGAATCTTTGGCGGATTTCGGCCGGCTATGCCGTGAAAAGCGGCAACCCATCCTGGCCGTCTACGATGTGGGCGATCTGGAGCAGATTAAGAAATATAACGCCATCACGTTGGACGCGGAAGGCCGGATCACCTTCTTCGAGGAGAAACCCCAAAAACCCGCCAGTACTTTGACCGGAATCGCGCTCTACTATTACCCGCGTCAAACGCTCCCGCTGATCCGCCAATACATCGCCGAAGGCAACAATCCCGATCAGCCAGGACGCTTGATTCAGTGGCTTTATACGCGAACCCCCGTCTACACCTGGCGGGTGCCCGGGTTGTGGTTCGACATCGGCTCCAAAGAAACACTGGTCGAAGCGGACCGGATTTTCGCGCGATTGGAAAAGCGGCCTTGACCGCGCGGCGGGGCGGCGGCGCGCGCCGCTCAATGGCTCCAGACTGATTTCAACTCGCTCACGTCGAGCCGGCTGAATTTCACCTCGCCGCTTTTCACCGCCACTTCGAGCGAGCGGTTTTCCGCCGATGGAATGAAGGGGAATGGGACGTAGACCAAACCATCACTGGCAAAAACCTCCAAGGCGGTGCGATCGGCGTAGACAATGAGCCGCTGCTTACCCTCGCGCAACGGCGCGGGAACCCGATGTCCATTGACGGACAATTCCCGTTTGGCGCCATCATACTCGATCGTAGCGCCCCGCACCCCAAACGACACCACGCACGACTCTCCCGGCTGGAACTCGGCGCGCAACTCCATCAGTTCAGCCTTGGCTTTAGCCGCCGGATTCGGCGCCCCAGGTTGCAGCGTCAGCGCGCCAAACCGCCAGTTTTTCGCGCGCAGTTTCCGCAGTTCTTTGACGGGCTGCCAAGCCAGGCGCGGACCTTCCGAGGTGTTTTTTAACGATAATTCCAACGGTAGCGTCATGCATTGATTAAACGGCATTCCAGGCGAGGGCGCTTGCAACCAGCCGATCTGAATCCGCCGGCCATCCGCCATATCGCTATACGTTTGCGCCGCGTAAAAACCTTGGCCTCGATGCCCGGGCAGCTTGCCCGTCTCACCGAGGAACCGCCGACCATCGAACGTCCCCACCTGGTACTCGCTGCTAGCGGCCGTCAGCACCCATTTCCGCGCCTTGCCATCCACCGGCAACTCAAAGAAATCCGGGCACTCGAAAAAGCCGTCGGATTGGCTCAAGAACGACCATTGCTTCAAATCCGCCGAGCCAAAAAACTGAATCGTGTGGATTTTATTGGTTTCCACATAAAGCGCCATGACCCACTTTTGCGTGGGCTCATGCCAAAACACTTTGGGATCGCGGTTCCCCGGAGTGATAGCGTTCACCACGGGGTTTCCCGCGAATTTTTGAAAGCCGCGCCCATCAAGACTGTACGCCAGACATTGCGTAAACGGTACTTTAGCGGATTCCCGACTGGTATCTCCGGCCGCCGTATATAGGCATACCATGGCTGGATGCGCGCGCGAGCCCAACCCGGAAGTGTTACGCGCGTCGACCACGGCGGAGCCGGAAAACATGGTCCCTTGCCGGTCGGGTATCAACGCTTCGTCTAATTCGCGCCAATGCACCAGATCGCGGCTTACGGCGTGCCCCCAATGCATGTTGCCCCAATTCCAGCCGTAAGGATTATGCTGGTAAAACAGGTGATACTCGCCGCGATAGCGGACCAAACCGTTCGGATCGTTATTCCAACCTCTCCGCGAAGAGAAATGCAGTTGCGGCCGCAAAGCTTCCTGGTAGAGGGTGGCCGCATCGGGCACGGCATCCGCCTGGCAAATAGACTGAAATCCGGCTGTGGGCACCGGCATTTTATCCGCTTCGACAGTAAGACGCTTGCCTTGCCAGGGCGCGAGTTCGATAAACGCCCACCAATCCGGCGCGGTCTCCGCTAGTTCGATCTCAAAATCGCGCGCCACCTGGCCGTCCACCCGCAGGCTAACCCAATGTTTGGGCGCGCCATTTTTCACCGGCAAGTGAAGATAGGCCTTATTGACCAGCAACTCACTCCGGGCGTTAGTGGAATTAGAATCCGCTCCTGGAGCCAAAAAAGTCCAAGCCATGAACAAGGCGGCGATGGTGGCGAGTTTTTGCATGGGGCCATCTTCAGGCGATACGGGTCAAAAAGTAAAGGGTGATATGCGAAACAGCAAGCAGTTGGAGCTAGGCGAGCCCGATAAAAACAAAAGGGCCCGATAGCCGAAGCCACCGGGCCCGTGATAAAATCAGCGCAGCAACTACTGCTTGATGCGATAGAACTTGCTCCCCGTCGCGGTCACGGTTTGCGGATTGCTTTGGCTAGCCGAATCCGACCACGGCCCGCTCACCGAAGCCGCCTCCTGCAAGGCGCCAGTGCCGGTCCAGGAGATCGTCACACTCTGGCCGGAATGAGTGGTGACGTTAAACTGGGCTTTCTCAACCGTCGCACCGGCCACCGGCGCCGGACCTTCGTAGAAGGCCAGGTTGTCGATGGCGAAGTACCAACTGCCAGTGCCCAACTGGGCGAAGCGCAAACGAACATCGGATGCCAGGCCGGCTTTGGGCAAACGGAAAAGCTCGACTCGCTTATCGCTGGTTTTTTCGTCGTCGTACCGCGGGACAACATATCGACCGAGAGCGGCCGTAATCGGCGCGGCGAGACCGTCTCCATAATTGCCGCCCTTTTGCACGCCGTCGACTTCCCAAACGGCGGTATCAGCAACCTTCGCGGTGAAAGTCTTTACCGCGTCGACCGAACCGTCCGCATTATAATAAATGTCATTACCACCCGCAATGCCATTTAAATAATAGACTACCGGCAACCAGTTTGCACCGCCATCCACGGAGTATTCGACTGCGCCTAAGTTATCCTGGTTTTGCTTATAGATGCTCGAAACGGTAACCACCACATTGGTGACCTTGGCCATATCGTAAGCTTTGGTGACGATGAATTGAGCTTGATTTCCACTGCGAGAATCCGACTCCGCGTAGAGGACATTCCCGCTGCAAAGGGAGGTTACCGCTTGTCCATTCACCGACTGGTTGGCGGCCACATTCATAAAGTCCGACTCGTGCGCCGTAGCGCGGTCTACGCTGATGACAATCCAGCCCTTGTAAGAGTCGGATTCGAAGTTATCCAAATCGTCGCCCGCCGTAACCGTGTCGGTATAATTCCAAGCATTCCAACCGGTGGGAACCGCCCCTTCAGCGTAGGACTCGAAATCTTCCATCACGACCGGCGCGGGCAAGACAATGTTTTTCAGATTATAGAACTGCCACGTCGAGGTTTTGCTCGCCCCGGTGACGTCTTGGAAGGAGAGTTCCGCCGTATGCAAATCCCCGGGGATTTGCGCGGTGGTGGGCACATAGCTGACGCGCACATTGTTGCCCAAGCGTTGTTTGCTGGTCGTCACCACATTGCCATCCAATTTCAGGATGATCGAACTGTCGTTAACCTTGGCGGTGCCATCGGCGATCGCCACCACGACCGAGGACGCCACGTCATGCAACTGGCGTAAGGCGATGGCGGGGCTCACATACTTGACCGTGGGTTGCACTCCGCTCGAAACCGCCCGGTAGGCCTTCAAACCTCCGTTATCGGTGTCGTTCAAAAGCACATTAGTGCCGTCATCCTTGACGGTGAACCATTCCACATGGCCGCCACTTTGCCCGTTTTCATACAGGACGCGGAACGGATACACACCGGCTTCCGGCGCATACACGTTAAAATACTGCGCCGAACCGGCAAACCCTTGATACTCGCTGGCCACGACCGCTTGGATCACGTCTTGCGCGGCTCCCATGGCCACTTTATAGCCATCATCGCTGAAAACAGCCATGGTGGTGGCGCCGGCCGGCAGCTCAACGTAGGTGAGAATTTCCACCTCCACGCCATCCACTGAACCATCGACCGCAGGCAAGCCCGGCATCATGTTGTCGGGGGTGAAAAGACCAAAAGTACTGCCATCTGAATTGCCAAAGTTAATCGTCGAGTCGACCTCAAAAGAGATCGGCGCATTGACCGGGTTGGCCGTGGCGGCGGGTGCCAGCGCGATGCTTTGGGCATTGGGGTCGGCATTATTGGGCAACGCGGTCCCGTCGGCATCCACCAGCATGCCCAATAGAGCTTGCTCGGTATGCTCATTGGTGTTCTCGAAATTCGCCGAATTAGCGAAAATATTCCAAATGAATCCACGTTTGGAAGTGTCGGCGGTTACCTTCGTATCCGCCGGTAAAACCGCGTAGCTGGAAGTGAAACTCCAGGTGTTGGTGGACAACGTCTGAGGCGTGGCGTTATCGCCAAAAACCAGGACCACGGTGTTGAGCCCATTCACCAGCAAACCGGACGGTACATACTTAACCGTGGTCACCGTGCCTGCTTTGGTGATGGTCGGGGTGACCGCCGCCCCGTTCACGCTCAGTTTGATCGAATCCGAAGCCACGGAATTGACCCCATCCTTGATCGCGGCAACGATAGACGCGGTGGGCTTAACCACCGTGGCATTAAGCGTGGGCGATACAGAATCCACAAAAGGCTGGGCGGGCGCGGTGACTTGCGCCAAATCTTTCCCTTTTTTGCCAGCATCATAGATCGCCGCGATTTCGCCGCCGCTGAGCACCCGGCGCCAAATACCCAAATCGTCAATCATCATGCCTTCCACTTGAGCGTTGCCGCTATCAGTGTAGCTGCCCGTGCCATCCTGGCCGATGGTGATATCGTAATCCGTATCAATGGAACCCGTCACCATAGTCAGCGGGCTAGTGGCCACCAAACTCCCGTCAACGTAGATGGAAGCCGCCGTCGAACGGGCATAGGAAATGGTAACCAAATGCCAGGTGCCGTCGCTCAGCACCGTGGCTTGCTTGATATCCTGTTTATGGCTACTCCCGCCATCATCGGTGGTATTAACCCGGAAATTGCCGCCACTTTGCGTTGAAATGACCCAACCTTGGTTATTACTATCAACCCAGTTTTTATTGGAAATGAACGGTATGTCATCGACTTGGTTGGTGATATTACACCAAAAGGAAATCGTGAAATCGACATCGGCGCCAAATTTAAGCGAATCCGGCTGGCCGAGGGAGACGTAATCGAATTGCGAGCCATCTTTTAGGGTCGTCACGGATACGGCCTTGCCAACCACTCCTCCGACAAATAGAGGATTTCCCACTGGCGTGCCGTTAATGCCGTTCCCCGAGGCGTCGGTAAGATTATCATCAAAGGTAAGATGCACCGCCAAGTCGGTGGTTATGGCCGCTTGCGAGCTGCCCGCCAGTCCGCAAGCAAATACTGCCGCGCCAAGTATGGCGCGCATGGACGTTAGATTTTTCATAGTTTTGAGCTAAGTACCTGACTATGGAGAAGGCGCGAATTATTCGCGCGAGGGTTTATCACTTCGATTCCCGGCGATACTGAATCGCCGCGGCAGCCTCCTCATTGCCATTTGTGGCGGAGGACTGCACCTGAGCGACCACCGTCAGCAAGCAACGAGCAATGGTCTCCTGTTGCTGAGAGGTCAAATCGGTTCGATTGGCTAAAGCTTGGACTAGAAACAGGGCCTGAGTCACATTCGTGCCCTTAAGCGCGGCGATCGCCGCCGCCGCCTTGGCCTTGACGTCCGCGTCGGCATTTTGCGCCACGCTTTGCAGGGCCGCCGGAATCTGTTCCAGAGGCATGGGCGTTGGAGCCTGGTTGCGTTCCCCGCAACCGGTCGCAAGACTTAAGACACACCAAGCGCCCACCCCATAATACCGCATCGATTTCCCAAACATAAAATTGATCGCGCGCGCGTCCCGGAAAGGCTTCCGCGAGGTTAAAACTGCGGAGGGACCAGCGGCCGTTCCCCAGTATAACACCGGTAATCGATTCCCTTATTCACCCCGGTATAACGAATGGCCGATACGTTCCCGGGTATCCACAGGGTATTGCATCGCTCGTTATGCCGAAACCATTCCCATAAAAAATTGTACTTACTGTAATAAGACGCACCGAGACCGCCGCTGCCCGCGGGCTGTCCGATCCATTGCCCCAGGATTTGCTTACTGTCGGGGAATATCCCAATGCAATCCTCAACCCCGCTTACCGAACATTCCATGGCCTGCTCCGCGGCGTCCTGGCAATAAATCGTCGTTTGCGGGCTTTTTAAATCGGTGACCTTCATGGGCGCTTTCAATCCCCCGTAAGCCGAGCCATAAGGTTCAACACACAAGCGATTGGCGCCATAGGTGGAGTTTTTCCAGAATTCGCGCGGATAATTCCGCCCGTCATCCCGCCATTCATCGACGATCTTGGCGCTAGGACAGCGAAACACTTCTTTTACTTTACCCAGGTGCGATAGATAACCAAGACCCCAGTAGGCGAATGCATTAGTGGGAGAGAGCAACGTCGTCGAATTAGTATTCGCATACCATTGGCCGTCGTTGGGGATCTTGCCTCCTACGTTGAATAAAAAGCTGTTGTTGTCATCCGCGTACATCGTGATGGCCACACCTATCTGCTTTAAATTACCGAAGCAAACCGCTTGGCGGCCCTTTTCTTTGGCCTTAGACAACGCGGGCAACAACATGCTGGCGAGAATGGCAATGATGGCGATGACGACTAAGAGTTCGATCAACGTAAAAGCCGGGGGGCCAAACGGCCGCACTTTTCCGGCTTTCGAGCGGTGTACTGTCCAAGCCCTGGATGGGGCATCAACTTTCAAGGCTACGCCATTACCTTTGAGAATTCCCCGCATACCTTTGCCTCCCGCGTCAGTCGGAACCACAAAATTCCCGGCGCCTAATGAATCCACCAACATGTTGGCTATCACCTATGAACCAATGGGCTGCGCATAGCAAACAAAATCGAAACCGAACCGTCACCCAATCGAAATATACCCAAGCTCCAGCTCCTATAAGCGAACCGTAACCCGGTTAGAAAAGGTGGCAAATCCCCAGTCTATGATTTGCTTTTCTTATGGAACGAGGCGACGGTTTTCGGCCGGGCGCGCGGGTTTAGCACGATGGGGCAACCTTCGTAGCCAAAGGCTTGACGCATCCGATCGGAAAGATATTTCGCGTAAGCCGGGGAGAATAATTCGTTCCGGTTAACGAATAATAAAAAGGTGGGCGGCGCCATTTCCACCTGCGTGGAATAATAGAGCTTGAGAAAGTGCCCTTGGGCGCTGATGGGCTGCCGGCCTTCGATCGCATCATGAAACACCCGGTTGAGTAGGGCGGTCGGGATTTTCTGGCGCAGTTGCGAGGCCACATACCGCACGGCCTCCAGCAAGCGATCCAGGTTTATTCCCTCTTTCGCGGAGGTAAAAATGACGGGGGCGTAATCCAGGAAAAACAAACGATCCTGCACCCACTCGGCAAACTCCGCCAAAGTGGTCAGCTTTTGGGGCGCGCTGGGATCTCGGCGCTCCTTATTGCGAATGCGCTCGGCTTCCTCCGCCTGCGCTTTGGCTACCTCGGGAGCGGCCAAATCCCACTTATTGATCACCACGATACAGGCCTTTTTGGCTTGCACGATGAGGTCCGCGATCTTTTTATCCTGTTCCAAAATGCCATCCTGAGCGTCCAAAACGAACAACACGATATCGCAACGTTTGATGGACTCCTCGGCGCGGGTAACGCTAAAGAACTCGATCGTGTTATCACGGTGCCGCCGTTTGCGCAGTCCCGCGGTGTCGATCAGTATGTACTTTTGACGCACCCCGTTCGTTTCCACCTCAAAAGGCACATCCACGGCATCCCGAGTGGTGCCCGGAATGGGGCTCACGATGACCCGCTCGGAATTCGACAGCGCATTCGTGAGACTGGATTTGCCGACGTTGGGACGCCCCACGATGGCCAGTTTCAACGGGCCAGCCAAAGTCATAGGAGGGGCGCCTTCCGCGCCGGGTTCCGCCGCTTGGGTGGGCGCTGCTTTCGACTCCGGCTCGACCGGCAGCAGGTCCATCGCCGCCGCAAGCAACTGCTGAATCCCCCGGCCATGAATGGCGCTCACGGCAAAAACCGATTCAAAACCTAGCCGCGCGAACTCCGCCACCTCATTTTCCTTGGTGACATCGTCCACCTTGTTGACGAGCAAAAAGACCGGCTTGCCGCAACTGCGTAAACGCCGCGCCACCTCTTCATCCAAAGCCACCAATCCTTCCTGGGCGTTAACCACTAGGAAGATCAACTGCGCGGAATCGATCGCCAACTGCACCTGGTTGAGCGCCGCGCGTGACAGCACGTCTTCGGCTTTCTCCCGCCGCATCAAACCAATCCCGCCCGTGTCGATTAAGGTAAAGGAACGCCCGTTCCACTCCGCCTCGGCGGAAATACGGTCGCGCGTCACCCCCGGTTCGTCATGGACGATGGCGATGCGCTTACCGACAATACGATTGAATAGGGCCGATTTTCCAACATTCGGACGGCCAACGATGGCGATGATCGCAGACATTAGTCCCATTGTGACAGAGTGGCACCCGGATTGACAAGCACATCAGGCATTCTTTTCCCCCGGGTTCGCGCCGGGCACCTACAAAACCTTTAAGCCCAGTCAGTCCGGTTTGACTCTTGGAACCACCGCTATAGAATGAAAGCTATAACCTATGAACCGAATCTTGGTGCCCATCGAATAACTGTCGTCTCGCGTTTATGAAGCCCCCCTTCCAGCCACGCCTCCGAATCTGGATTTCGCTGGCACTGGGTTGGCTGGCCCTATGGTTCTGCGGTGCCATGCGGGCGGACGATCCCACGCTTGTTCGAGTGGGGGAATATTGGCGTTACTGGAAAGGCGTCGCCGCCCCCGCCACCAACGCTTGGCGGCTCTTGGGATTTGACGATTCAAACTGGATTACCGGGCGGTCCGGCTTTGGTTATACCGATGGCGCCACCCAACTCATGGATTTTAGCGCCGGCAATTATACCTCCCTTTTTCTGCGCAAGCGCTTTACCGTAACCGATCCAGCGCAAGTGCAATGGCTGGTGCTCCGCGCTGATTACCAGGATGGTTTGGTGGCGTATCTCAACGGCGTGGAAATTGCCCGGCGGGGTTTCGCTCCAGACGTAGAGGTTCCCTTTAACGAGCGGGCTTCCGTATCCCATCCAGCCGGCGCGGCGGAGGAAGTTGACGTTTCCGCGTTTAAATCCCTGTTGCAACCCGGAGACAACCTTCTGGCCATTCAAATCCACTCCGCCGGAGCAGCCCCATTGGGGTTTTATCTTTGCCCGGAGCTGTTAGCCAATTTTACGCGGGGCCCTTTTTTGCAAGCTGCCAACACTCACCAAGTCAAAATCATCTGGCGCACGCCGATCGCCTCCGACTCCAAAATCGAATACGGCGTCGAACCCGGTTTAAAACAAGTTTGGTCGGCCCCGGCGCTCACTAACACGCACGTGGCAACCCTGACCGGGCTGGCGCCCGAGACGCTATATTATTACCGGATCTCGAGCTCGGCCGATGGCCGGACGGCGGTTTCGCCCCGGTACCGATTTCGCACTTTCCGCCCCCAGGGCGGCCTATCGTTCATGGCGGTGGGCGACACCGGTTTGGGAAAAGAAGCCCAGTATCGCATCGCCCAAGTAATCCAGGATTCGGCCGCCGATTTGGTGATTCACTTAGGCGATGTCGTTTACCCGAAATTCACACTGGGACGGGCGGACTTAAAGTGTTTTAGCGTATACCAGCCGGATATGGCGCGCCGCCCGTGGTTTTTTCTGTATGGCAATCATGATCGTTACGACAACACGAATGACTTCCCGGCGTCTTTTTACTCACCCACCAATCCGGTGACGGGCGGTGGCCAGTTTTATTCCTTCGATCAAGGCGTGGCGCATTTTGTGGCTTTGGACACCGACTTGGGCGCTGGCGCCGATTGGCGGGAAGACAGCCCCCAGTATCGCTGGCTGGCAGCCGATTTGGCGGCTTCGACTCAACCCTGGAAATTTCTACTATTCCATAACGCGATGCGTTCTTCCGGCCCCCATCGCTTCGATGACTACAATTCCAACGGCGTGCGCGACGAATACGAGTTTCAAAACACCATCGGCGCGTTGGCTGAACGCTACGGAGTCCAAGTTCTATTCAATGCGCACGAACACTTGTATGAGCGGCTAAATCCGAGGGGCGGGGTGCATACGATCGTTTCCGGCGGGGGTGGAGGGGTGCTGTATTCTTTTGGCGGAGAATGGGACCCCGCGGACAGTCAATTGTTCAGCCAGCATCATTGCCTCAGGGTAATGGTGGAACGCGACTTTCTCGAATTGCAGGCTCTCGATACGGATGGAAATGTCTTCGACACACTGCACCTCGGTCGCGAGCCCTCCGCCCACCTGCCTAGCCACTCCACCTGGCACACCCCGGTCTTGGCTTTCACCGGCACCAACGACGGCTTGGGCAATCTAGACGGACAACAATTCGACTTTGCGGGCACCCCAATCCATACGGTGGCCGGCGATTTTTCGAATTTAGGCAACTTGTATGTGAACCATGATTCCAACACCCTGTTCATCGGCTTTAGCCAAGCCATGATTTACGCCAGCAATAACGTCTTCCTATTCATCCAGTCTCCGCGCCTGGCCGGGGTTTCTAACCTAGCCGGATTAGGCAACGGGATGCTTGATCCGCTGGGACAGGGGGCGGATGGCCTGGACTTCCTTAAAAACCTCTCGTTCACTAATTTCACCCCCGGCATCGGCGCTTTGCTGGGAGACGAATACGGCGACGGCCAATACCGATCCTTTAACCGGCCAGCCTTGCCGATCGATATCGGCCAAGGAATTTATTACCTGGATGCCACATTTACCGACGTGCCGGGCGCACGTTTGCAGCAATTCAATCGTTCCCCCCAACGAAGTCCCGTCACTCACGAACAAAACGCCGATTTTATCGCGCTGGCGATTCCTTTTAGTTCCTTGGGTGGGATGCAACTGGGGGATCACATCCGGATCGGCGCGGTGGTGGGTGGCAGCCTGATGGATACGAATCCCGCCAGCCAATATCGGCAATTAGACCGTTCCTTCGCCGGCCTCGCCTGGCATCAAACCGGCCTTTACGCGGCGCAGCTCGAAGGCTTTGAATTGGCGCTCGACCCGCCGCATGAAACTCCCGGCGACTCGGATGGGGATGGCGCGCCGGACGCGGAGGAATGCCAAGCGGGAACCGATCCATTCGACCCCCAATCGATCTTTAAAGTAACCGTTGAACGCGATGCGTATCCGGGGTTTTGCGCGCGTTGGAGCGCCGTGCCAGGCAATCAATACGTACTGGAGCATGCGGAGGGACAAGCCCGCGGGTTCCAGACTGTCGCCCCCGTCGACGAGCCCTTGACGGCCACCTCCAGCAGCGAATGCTTGCGGGTGGAACTGGCCCCGAACACCCGGGCCCCACAATTCTACCGAGTGCGCTTAATGAAATAGCCTCCCCCTGGATGCCAGATGTTCGAAAGCAGCGTTAGCGAGGAACCGACGGCCGGGGCCAACGGCGAAATCCGTTTTGATATAAGAGACGCCACACCATGAAAATCGCCTCGTAAATAATGCCTGGAGCCATCTTGGAGGTCCCTTGGAAGCGATCGGTAAAGACAATGGGCACTTCCCCAATTCGCATCCCGTGCCGCCAGATCTTGTGGGTCATTTCGATCTGAAAACTATACCCGTTGGATTCGATTCGTTTCAAATCGATGGATTCGAGCGCCTGACGGCGAAAGCACTTAAACCCTCCGGTGGGATCGGTCACCGGCATGCCGGTGACCACTTGCACATATTTAGCGGCCCCCATGCTCAACATCAGGCGTTTTAAGGGCCAGTTAATCACGCGAATGCCCTTTTTATACCGGGTTCCCACCACCAAATCGGCTGTTTCGATCGCCCTTAAGAAATTGGGAATTTCATCGGGATTGTGCGAAAAATCCCCATCCATCTCGAAAATGAATTCGTAGCCCTGCGCGAGCGCCCATTCGAAGCCCGCGCAATACGCCCGGCCCAAACCCGCTTTCTGGGGGCGATGCAACACGTGAACCCGGGAATTATTGACGGCGATTTCATCGGCCAATTTGCCGGTGCCATCCGGAGAATTATCATCCACCACCAACAGGTCCACCGCCACCGGGAGTTTCATTAAACGATCCACCAACAGGGGTAAGTTTTCCCGCTCGTTATAGGTGGGCACGATTATGATGGTTTCCCGATTCATGCAATCTTCACTGCGAAAGTGAATAACACTTTAAGCGCCATTGGCAAGATTTTATATCAAGAGAGGAATACATATTTTGACAGGCCAGTCCATTCCCGCGCTCGCCGTCGACCAAAGTCGACGCGCGCCGTCCCCTGATGCGGTAACGCAGGGGAAACGCGTTGCGAGTTTGACTCGCTTCCCATGAATGGATATTATGCAAGCCGTGCAACGTTATTTGGGTGGTTTGCCTAGGGATGCAAGCGCCCGAGTTTGCCCGCAATAGCATGTCGTTGATTTCCACTTTGTCTTATGTCAGCGCGGTGTCCGCCTTTGCTTTGGCGATTTTCATCCTGTTTGCCGAGGCGAACTCGGTGGCGAACACGGCCTATTGCGCGGGCATGATCCTGTTGGGATTGGAGGCCTGGTTCAACGCTTGGTTTGTGCTGGAACACGATCCCCTGCTCGCCGCCCGGTGGGGATATTTCGGACAGTTGGCGCTGGCCTTGTTGCCTGGCATATGGCTGGTCTTCAGCCTAAGTTATGCACGCGGCAATTTCCGCGATTTTCTAGCTCGCTGGCGATGGTTCATCAGCGCCGGTTTCGCTTTACCGCTTTTGCTCTCGATCGCCATGCGCAACCAAGTGGTCTTGGGAGTAAACTTAGCCCCCAACGGCAGCTGGTTCCTCCACATCGGCGCCAGCGGATATTTAATCAACATTCTGTTCATAATCAGCGCCGTCCTCATTCTGGTGAATTTGGAGTCCACCTTGCGCACTTCCGTGGGCGTGATGCGCTGGCGGATCAAATTCATGGTCATCGGTTTGGGCCTGCTGCTAATCCTTCGCATCTATACGAGCAGCCAGATTTTGCTGCGACGCGGGGAAGCGGACTTCCTGGTGGGCATGAATGCCTGCGCTTTGCTAGTGGCATGCTTGCTTATGGCCGGCTCTCTGGCCCGGCGCAGTCTGATGAAAATCGACGTTTACCCGTCGCAAACCGTACTGTTCAATTCGTTAATCATCTTTTTCGCCGGGCTCTACCTGTTAGTCGCAGGGTTTTTCGCCAAAATAGCGGCGCCTTTTCTAGGGGGCGAGCAGATCTACCATTTCCAGCCGTTCCTCATGTTATTAGGTGGCGCGGCCCTGGCGATTCTGCTCTTGTCGGAGCGAATCCGCCAGCAAGTCAAACGCCTCATCAGTCGTCATTTCCAGCGCCCATTTTACGACTATCGAAAAATCTGGATGACGTTCACGGCCAGCACTTCCTCGCTCATGGAAAAATCCCATTTTTGCCGGGCCGCCGTCCGGTGGATCTCGGACACTTTTCAGCTGCTTTCCGTCACGGTGTGGACCTATGACGTCCAAAACTCCTGTCTCGCTTATTCCGCTTCCACCTCTCTAACCGAAGCTAAAACAAAAGAATTGCTGGGCGACAACTTCCCTTGGGAGAAATTGATCCAGTTTCTGAAGCATCAAACCCAACCGGTGGACATCGAAGCTTCCACGGAAGATTGGGCGCTAGCGCTCAAGCGATTGACCCCGTCGGTGTTTCCCGACAAAGGGGGCAACCGGGTTTGCGTACCATTGATCGCACGCGAACAACTGCTAGGCCTAATTATGTTGGGCGATCGAGTCAGCGGCATGCCTTTTTCCATCGAGGACATGGACTTGTTAAAATGCATCGGCGACCAAATGGCCGGTGGCCTGCTGAACAACGATCTTTCGCACAAACTAATGCAGGCCAAAGAGATGGAAGCGTTTCAAACCATGTCCGCCTTCTTTGTGCATGACTTGAAAAACACGGCTTCCACGCTTTCGCTCATGCTGCAAAACATGCAAATGCACTTTGACGACCCGGAGTTCCGCGAAGATGCCCGCCGGGCGGTCTCCAAAAGTGTGAGCCACATCAATGATTTGATCGAGCGCCTGAGCGTGCTCCGGCAGGGATTAGTCGTACAGCCCGTTCCCGCCGCTTTGCACGAGGTGGTAGCCACCGCTTTGCGCCACTTGCAGTTTCCGCCGGAAGTCACGCTGATCGACGAAGTTTCGCCCGTGACCAAAACCATGCTCGATCCGGAGCAAATCCAGAAAATCGTGGCCAATTTGATTTTGAACGCGATGGACGCCGTGAATCGAAAGGGGGAGATCCGCGTGGCCACCTTCCAAGAAGCCGATTGGGTTGTGCTCCGAGTTTCCGATAACGGTTGCGGCATGAGCCCGGATTTTGTAAGTAAGTCCCTGTTCAAACCGTTTCAAACGATGAAGAAAAAAGGAATCGGCATCGGAATGTACCATAGCAAAATGATCGTTGAGGCGCACCATGGCAAGATTGCCGTGGAAAGCCAGCCCGGGAAAGGCACCACCTTCCGGGTTCTTCTGCCAGTGAGCGGCGCGGTGTGATTATAACACGCATGAAACCCAGACTATTGATCGTCGATGATGACGAAGATATCCGTTCGCAGACCAAATGGGCGTTGGTCTCGGATTACGATATCGTGCAAGCGGAAGACCGGCCTAGCGCGATCGCGGCTTTTAAATCCAGCCAGCCTGGGATGGTGCTCTTGGACTTAGGCCTGCCGCCAACCCCTAATAGCACCGAAGAAGGCTTCATCACGCTGGCGGAACTCCTTAAACTGGACCGTCACGTGAAAATCGTGGTGGTTACCGGGCAAGCGGAAAAACCAAACGCGCTGCAAGCGATCGGAGAAGGCGCGTACGATTTTTTAAGCAAACCGCTGGACGTCGAGAATTTGAAAGCGATTCTCAAACGCGGATTCCATGTGGCCCAATTGGAACGGGAGTACCATGAGATGCAGGCGCGCTTCAGCGGCGACACCTTTGAAGGCATGCTGGGCAACAGCCCGCAAATGCAGGTCGTATTTTCGACCATTCGCAAGGTCGCGACTTCCGACGCTCCCGTGCTCATCCTTGGCGAAAGCGGCACGGGCAAGGAAATGGTTGCGCAGGCCATTCACCAATGCAGCGGGCGCAAAACCGGCCCGTTCGTGCCGATCAATTGCGGGGCGATTCCCGAGAACCTGCTCGAGAGCGAATTGTTCGGTCACGAAAAAGGCTCTTTTACCGGGGCCCATGCCCAACGGAAAGGGCGTATTGAATCCGCTGGCGCCGGCACCCTGTTTTTGGACGAAATTGGCGAGCTGCCCCTGGCCCTCCAAGTGAAGATGCTGCGTTTTTTACAGGAGCAAACCATCGAAAGAGTCGGCGGTCGCGAAACCTTGCACATCGACACCAGGGTGATCGCCGCCACCAACGTCAACCTCAAGGAGGCGATGGCGGCGGGCAAATTCCGTGAGGATTTGTTTTATCGCCTAGCGGTTGTCATGGTCCACTTGCCGCCGTTGCGAGAACGCGAAAACGATATCTGTTTGCTGGCCCAAGCGTTTCTACAACGCTCCGCCATCCAAATTGGCAAAGCCCCGCCCCAGTTTTCCCAAGACGCCTTGCGCGCCATCAATCAATACAATTGGCCCGGCAACGTGCGTGAGTTGGAAAACCGCGTGAAACGCTCGGTGATCATGGCCAAAGGCCATCGGATTTCCGCGGCGGATTTGGAACTAGCCGAGGTCTCCAGCCAGCCTCAGCCCCGGACCCTAAAAGAAGCGCGCGAATCCTTGGAAGCCGACCTCATCAACAAAGCGTTGAAACGGCATCAAGGGAAAGTTAGCGCCGCCGCCATGGATTTGGGCATCAGCCGCCCGACCCTCTACGAAATGATGGATAAATTCGGCATCAAGCGCGAATAATCGCGCGCTTTAGTAAACCGCCGAAAAGAGTCAGGGCCAGGCTTTTTCTGGCCCTATTTTATTCTGGCTTGAATCAAGGAACCTGCGCGGCTCGATAAAATCGTTTGGCCGACCGCGGCGTTCCGCTATCAATCGCTTCCACCGAGTTCGATTCCAAGCGGAAGGAACCCAACTCGGTCCAATTGACCCAATTGGTGGTAGCCTGCAATTGATAGGTTTGTTGCGCCGCACCCGTGATCAAGAGGTGAAAACCATCCGATTTCCATCCCATGGCTTTCAAGGTTGCGGGGGCGGCGTCCGACGGAGTGATGTAAACGGCTAAATTCGCCAGCCCCCAAGTTTCTCCCGGCCCTAAATTGACGGCGCCAAACTGAATTTCCACCGTGCTCGCGGTATGCGCAAACGTGTGGCTAAGATGGTAAACGGTGTCCGATGAATATCCCAGCGAGTTGGTTTCGGCGGCGCCCGTGCGCGCCGCATAAGCCGCCGGATACGTTTGCGGATAGCTTTGCCCATTGGCCGCGCCATTTTCCGGAGCGTTGTTGAAAGTGGTATGGAGCAAGTTCGAATTGCCGCCGGCGCTGGTGGTGAACAGCCCTACGCCACCCGGGCTGCCATTCCCATCCCATGGTCCAATGATATACAAATCATAGACCACCGTGATCTCGGAATGCGCCGCCAACGAGGCCAACGTTAGGACGGTATTGGTATTGCCGAATTGCCCCAGGAATGGGCGAGAACCTGTGGGCGTGACATCGATATGGCCAAAGGACCACTCGGAGCCGACCGGATTTTGGAACGTACCCGCATACACTTGCTGCCCTGGCAACTCCGCCTCGGGAGTAAAGATCCGGGCGCGCACCGTGTCCGACCGCGCCGGGTCGGCGATTGAGTTCACGCTAATAAGTGAATCGTGGTAGGATCCACTCGCCGCCAAGCTATCGGGCGTGATTTCCGCGCGAAATTCGAACGCGGCGCCCGGATTCAAACCGGTTACCACCCAACCGCCTGGCTGGGTAACCAACGTCGTGATATCCGTGGCGCCGGAAAGGGTGTTGAAATATTTCACCGTCCACCCTTTGCCGCCAGCGGTCCCGGTCACCCGCAGATCATCGGTGGCATTACCCGAGTATTTGACCTGGAACTGGAAGGTGGCTACCCCCCCAGCCGCCACGGTCTGCGTCTTAGTTTGATCATCAACTGAATGAATATTTTCACCCGCATAGACTGATTCACCCGCATTGCGTATCAAAGTATCGACTATATGCAGGGCGGCGACCGCGCCATATTCATACGCCCCTATATCGACAGCGCCATCGCTCAACCGCAGGTTGCCGGCAAGATCCACCCAATCCGTCTGGACATAAGCGCCGGCGCCGGCGTTGATCGCGGGCGATCCACTCTGCAACTTGAAATTGCCCGAGCCCGGAGCGACAAAATTGGGGTTGCTGGAAAGGTCGCCCAAACCCGCCGCTACTCGATCATAGTTGGCGACCTGGTTGCCGGACACGCAATTGTTCCGTAGCGCGGGACTGCCTCCTTCAACGGAAACCCCAGCTACCCGATTGAAAGCCAGAATATTATTCGCGATAACCGGCGCGCCGGAATAGACATGAACCGCGCTACCTTGATTGTACGCCACGGTATTGTTGACGCATTGTGGCGTGCCATCATTGAAAAGCACCAAGCCATCGCCACCGTTGGAACTAATCAGGGAATTGCGCAGGGCCGCGCTGGAACCGGCGATCATCACGCCATTCACCGCGCTTCCCACCACCGAGAGGCAAGCCAACTCAGGGGCGCTACCATCCACATACAAGGCCGTCCGGCGATACGCCGAACTATAGTAGCCCAAATTATCGGCTCCCGCGTTGGCGAGGACGCAAAATCTCAACCAGGAGGAACTGGCGCCCGCCCCCAGATAAATCCCTTTCCAATCCCCGGGTGAGACGGACGATTTACGACTGTCGAAGCGGATGGGCAGCGAAGCCGAACCCGAGGCGCATATATTGCCATTTACATACAACCCTGGGCCACCGCTCAAAACTGTGACCCCCGGATCAATATACAAGGTCGTGTCCGCTCCCACCGATACATCCCCGTTAAGATAATAAGGGAAGTTGGTTCCCGGCCGCGACCAAGTGCCGCTGACTCCCATGCCGCCGCCCGGCACGGCAACGCCATTATAGCCTTGGCCAGTCGTGGCGTTATCGCTCATGGCCGGAAAGCAACCCAAGGTATCGAAAGCGACGGGATAGGAGTTGCCTCCCATATCCGAGAAAGCATTCGCCGCCAGCCTTGCGTTACTCGAAAAAAGTTCCACGCCATGACCTAAACTGCCGGCAAAAGAGCTGTTCGTGATGACGGGCGAACAGTTGTCCAGATATAGAGCGGTCATGCGGTAAGCGCCGTTAATGAACCCTAAATTATCCGCCCCCGCGTAGCGGAAGGCGCAATTGCCCACGACGGATGCCCCGGAATTAGGCGACAGATAAACCCCTTTCCAATCGCCCGGCGCGGGCGCCGTCGAATCATCGTCCGAATTACCACCCAAGGTATCGTCACGATAGGAAGTGAAGGCGATGGAACTCGGATTCCCAACGGCTTCCAGCACGCCATTCACGACCAGCCGCGAGCCCTGAAATTTAACCGTTGTACCCGCTTCTATTGCGAGCGTAACCGCGTCCGCCACGGTGACCTCAGCGGTGACCACATAGGGCGCATTCGCCGCCCAGTTCTTCCATTCTCCGTTCGCGCTGAGCGTGCCGCCCCAAATTTGAATCCCCGATTTCCGGTTGGCGGTGAAAACCGTGCTGGAGGGACTCGGCACGCAGGAGGCATCCATGCCGATGGTATAATACCCGCCACCCGCGAGGCCATTATTGGCAAAGGCCGCCCGAGCTATCACGGGTCGACTCAAGGACTGCGCTTGGAAGGCGTGGCGACCACAATTGTTGATGGTCAGATCGTTATAGGCGGCCTGCGAAGCCCAACATTCCACACCATCCCATAGGCTGTTGGCGATCGTTAAATGATTGAACCATGGACTGCAAGCATCCACATAGACCGCCGTGTAGCGATAGGCGTTATGGATGAAATTCAAGTTATCTTGCCCGGCATAGGAAACCGTCGTGTAATTCAAAATCGAATTCCCGGCTTTTTCACCAAAGTAAATTCCCTTCCAATCCCCGGGGGCGGGCGTTACGCCGCTGCTCGTGAACACCACTGGGGCGGATGCGGTCCCCAAAGTAACCAAAGTGCCATAAACATAGATTCCCCCCCCCAGTGTTTTCAGACTGACCCCGGAATTAACCGTCAAGGTCACCCCTTCCGCAAGGTCGAGTTTCCCGTCGCAGTAATAATAAAAACCGTCGCCCGGTTTGGATAAAGTCACATTCGAAGCGATCGTTCCCGCAGGCAACGCGACCCCGGGAATTCCCGTGCCGGACACGCTGTTACCTGTCAGCGCCAAATGACAATCCAAAGTGTTTTGAACGATGGCATAGCCGCCGCCCGCAAAGTTGCTGAATTGGCAATTTTGTACGCTCGCCGTACTGCCATAAAACTCCAAACCATGACGCCAACTGTCGGAAATAACACAGTTATAAAATGCCGGGGCGCATTGATCGATATAGATGGTCGCGTAATGGTAAGCGCCATGGAAATAGCCCAAATTATCGCGCCCGGCATAACGAAACACGCAGTTGTTGAATACCGGCGTTCCGGAAGTGGGTGAAAGATAAAAACCCATCCAATCTCCGGCCGACGCGGCGGTGGCTCCACTATCACCATTTGAATCTCCCGCGCTGGTGTCATCCTGCCAGGAGGTGAAAGCGATTTTCCCAGCCGTTCCGCCGGAGGTGCCATTGGCGGTGATGGTGCCGTTAACAATCAGGCGGGAGTATTGGAATTTGACCGTCGAACCGGGAGCGATCACCAACGCGACCCCCGGATCGACCGCGGAGTCCTTGGTGATGACATAAGGTGCGTTGGTGGCCCAGACTTTCCAGGTTCCATTGGCCCCTAAAGTGCCGCCCCAAATCTCGATTCCAGGCATGCGATTGGTGGTGAAAGCGGTATTGGAGGGAACGGGCACGCACGAAGCATCCATGCCAATGGTATAGCACCCATTCCCCTGCCAACCGTTCCCGTTGAAAGCCGCGTTGTTGATCGCCGGCCGGCTCTGGGACTCCGACTTGAACGCATACCCACCGCAATGCTGGACGGAAAGGTTGCTAAAAGACGATTGCGAAGACCAAAGTTCGACACCGTTGTTGAGGCTTTCAGTTACCGTCAGCGAATCAACCTGCGGGCTGCAAGCATCGAGGTACATCGCGGCGTACCGATAGGCGCCATGCACATAGTTCAAACTATCCCGCCCCGCATACGAGAGCGTCACATATTTCAATATCGATCCGCCTGCGGCGGCACCAAAATATAAACCTTTCCAATCCCCAGGCGCGGGCGCGGCATTGCGGCTGGTGAAGACCACGGGGTCGGTGGCGGTGCCGAGAGCTTGCAGGTTACCCAAAACGAGGATCCGCAGATTGGCCGACTTAAACACCACGCCTGGATCCAAAATCCACTTGCCGGATTCCGCCAGAGTGATCTCATCCTCCAAGTAATATGGAAAATCCACGCCCGGCTTATTCCAGGTGTTCGTATTGCTCAAAGTGCCGGCCGGCACGGAAATCCCCGGATATCCGCCACCCGCCGCCGCATTGCCACTCAGCGCGGGAAATACCCCATCGGAGATATTGCCATAGCGCATGGCGTACCATCCGTTCGCCATATCTTGAAAGAAATTGCCGCGAATGTCGCTCGGGCTGGACCAAAACTCCACGCCATGGCCGGCGCTACTTGCTATCACGCTGTTGGTCAGAGTAATCGCGCTTCCGTCGACATAGAGTATCGTTTGTTTGTACTGGCCGTGATAATATCCAATATTATCGGCTCCGCCGTACCGGAATACGCAATGGTTGAACAACGACTGGCTGGCCCCGGCGCCCAAATAAACACCTTTCCAGTTACCCGCCACCGGCAGCGAGTTAGCGCCATCGCCATTGCTATCGCCACCCGCGGTATCGTCATTAATCGAGGTAAAAGTTATGGCCGACGGAGAACCGTTGGCGGTCACGACTCCATAAAAATACAGCCCGGCGCCACTGGCCTTCACGGTGGTTCCCGGCTCGATCACTAGTTTGGCTCCCTCGCTTAAAGTGGTGTCGCCGGTGACAACATACGGGGCATTGTCCGCCCAATTCTTCCATTGCGCGTCCGCCCCCAAGGTGCCCCCTTTTATCTGCACGCCCGATAGGCGATTACCCGCAAAGGTCACCTTCGCGGGCGCCGGCACGGAAGAAGCGTCCGTAAGAATCGTGTAGTATCCAGGCTCAGTCGTGCCATTCCCGGAAAAACGGGTATTGCTGATCGTGGGACGGCTGCCGCCCTCCGCTTTCAAGCCGTGTCCGCCGCAAGCTTGAATAACTCCATTCGAAATCGAGGCGGTTGAGGCGTACATCTCGACGCCATTCGAAGCGCTCTGACTAATCGTGCAATGGTCGAAAGTAGGGTTGCACGTATCCAAGTAAACCGCACTCGAACGATATTCGTTGTGGACGTAGATCATGCTGGAATGCCCCGCGTAAGCCACGGTGGTGTAACTCAGCGTCGATCCTCCGGCGGAGTCGCCAAAGTAAATGCCCAGCCAATCGCCCGGAGCGGGAGCGTCGTTGGCGCTGGTAACGACAACCGGTTGAGTCGCTGTGCCTTGGACGTTAAGCGTCCCATACACCAGGAGTCGATTCCCGCTGTTTTTAACCGTCACACCCGGGTCAATCGTAAGGCGGGAACTGGCGGTTATGGTGAATTCCCCATTTAAATAATAAGCGAGACCAGCCCCGGGGTTATTCCACTGCTTCGTTCCTTCTAAATTACCACTAGGCACCCGGATGCCCGCGATTCCCGTGCCCGACAAGGTGTTGCCGGTGATGGTGGGGAAATCCCCCAAGGCATCGTACGCCACGGCTTGCCAGCCAGCGGCAATATTATTGAAAGCATTGTTCTGGATGATTCCGCCATTGGGATAGAGTTCAATGCCAAACCCGGCGCTATCCGAAATGGTGCAACCAGTAATGGTTGGCAAACTGGCATCGATATATATCGCCGCCTGTCGATAGGCCCCGTGATAATAACCGATATTATCCGCCCCCGCCCGATTCACGGTGCAACTATTTATCACCGACCCGCTTGAATTACCCGAAAGATATATGCCATGCCAATAGCCATCGCCATTGATCGTGAAGACCGCGCCGTTAGCGTTGAGATTCCCATTAACGTAAATACCCATTCCGGAACTAACTTGTACAGTAACCCCCGCGCCAACCGTCAACGTCGCCCCTTCCGCCACCGTGACCTGGCCTTCCAAGATGTATGGGCTGCCCGCCACCCCCCAGGACACCGCATCCAACGTGACATCATGGATGTTACCTTGGTTGTCGCGATTCACATAGGTTGCCGCTAGAGCCGCGTGACATACCATTAGCAAAGAAAGTATTCCGTGCCAGGTTTTCAGCTCGCGTCCGGTGGAAAAACACGCGGTGGCAAAGCGGTTGGAAACACGGAGAATATTTCTAGTAGATCGAGCCCATACCTTGAAATTGAGAATCATAAAATGGCTGTTCCTTTGTTGGGACAACTCCAATAGTTGATACAACACCCCGTTCCTTGATCGGCTCGATTAGACCAAACCTTAAGGGCAAAAACAAGCTTATTATCCCAAGCCAGCCAACGGCATCGCTCGAATGCGTTCTAAAACGAATTTAAGAAGTATAATTTACTATCAATGAAGGCGATCTAAAATATGTCCCAAATGGCCGTTGTGGGCGCGAATTTGAAAAGCGTCCAACCGGGGAATCGGCCGATGCCAGAACTCACCACCGGCCCGCTCCAGGATGAACCCGCCGGCGGCGATATCCCAAAGCCTGACGCCCGATTCCAGATAGGCGTCCAACCGACCCGATGCGACGTATACTAAATCGAGCGCCGCCGCGCCCATTACCCGGATTTTGCGCACACGATACGCCAGTTTCTGAAAATCCGGCAGCAACTTTTGCAGGGCCGCATCGTGTTTGCCAAAGCCCAATGAGATCACGCACTCCGCCAATTTGCGGCGGTTGCTAACCTGGATCGTCCGACCGTTCAATTGAGCTGGCTTCCCCTCGATGGCGGTCCACAGCTCGTCGCAAAACGGATCGTATACCACCCCAAGCACGGTGCGAAAGGTGACGGCTCCTTCCGGCTCGAATGCGGCCCCTTTGCCCGTGTGAACCGTTTGCTTCCGCTCCCGTTTAGTTGGAACGTCGCCTCCGCTCAATATGGCGATGCGCTGCAAAGCGATGGAAACGCAGGCGTGTGGAATGCCATAGGCAAAATTAACCGTGCCATCAATGGGATCAACGACCCAGCGATCCGCCGCCTCGGGGTTACCGGTAACACCTTCCTCTCCAAGAATGGAAATGCCAGGGAAATCTCGGCGTAGCTTTTGGGTGATCAACTTCTGGCAACGCACATCCAGATCCAATTTAAGGTCGTGGGCGTAAGTGGCGTTAACGATCTTATTTTTGCGCCAATTGCGGCGCATCAAATCCCCCGCCTCACAGGCCGCCGCCGCCGCCGAAGCTAGGGCTGATTTTAAATCTAAATCGGTTTTGCGTATCATATCGCCACCTTGGCCGTCGTTTGATCGAGAAAGTGGTCCAATCCTTGAACCACCCCATGCCCATAGGGGTCGAGGCTTACGTATCCTCCTTGGCGGGACACCCAAGCCTTGACCTCGGAAATCGCGTTGGCCGGCGCCACCAAATAGCGCGCATGATCAAGCGATAGCATGGGCAAATCGTTATAGTGATCCCCCGCGGCAAGAATGTGATTGCGGGACACCTGGTTCAAGCGGGCTACTTCACTCATAGCGGTGCCTTTATTGTAGGCCGCATGACTGAACCGCGCATACACATCGTTACGCACAATGGACAGCTCCGGCATATCCCGAAAGGCTTCCCCCACATGTCGTAAAATGCCGTCGGCATCGCCATTGGTAGCCGCCGCCAGGCAAAACGGCGAATAATCGTCCGCGTAAATCACCGCCTGATAGCGCTCGTTGATCCAATCCACCACGGCTTCCAACCGCGGTTCTACCTTGGCGAACAAGATCGCTTGGTCCGACCGACAGCGTTCATTCCAAGCCAGGCAAGCATCGTAGCCTTGCCCGTCGCGAACGTGAATTTCGCGTTCAACCACCACGAGATAATCAGGGGCAACCTTTAGCCGGGCCGAATCCAAGGCGGCGACCAAACTATTAAAATCTCGGCCCGTATTCACCACCCACTTGACCCCGCGTTCCTGCAATTCGGCGATGCGGTTCTGCAACGACAATGGAACCCGGGGATGCTCGCCGTCGCTATGCACCGTTCCATCAAAGTCGGTCGATATGATTTTTATTGGCAATTCCATGTTGTTTCCAACCTGAGCGGAGCCCCCATTCCCAAGGCACGGGGCATGGCTGCTACATTCAGGTAGCCTGAGTAAAAGTCAAACTATGAATTCGCGCCTAAAGCCTGGCGCGCACCGTATAACGCGCCCCACGCATACTGCCAAAGGCGCTGTCTGATCTTGTTGCCGGGGCATTCGCTGGTGCTTGCGCCGCTGAACGATCATCTTACGGGCGGGTGGCCGGGCCCGCATCATGGCGGGATCGCCCGCACTGAAATTCGATTCGAAATCTGCCACCGTCGAGGCGTGAAATCTTCAATAAGTAAAACCATTTCCTGTCCGGAATTCTAAACTGCCAAAGCCAGAACCATGAGTTTGCGGCAAAACCTGGGTGTGATGGAGCCCACTGTTTCGGCCGCCTCAGTTTCTGGAGGGATTAACCCAACGCTATACCGATTCAATCGATGGCATCTTGAGGAAGGTAAGATCGGCGCATCATCACTGGCACGCTGATGGATGTCGACCTCGCCGAAGCGGTGGAAACGTGACTGACCGGTGATCCTTGCCGCAGTTTCGCTCTGAAGCGATCAAACTGTTTCGCGACCCGATTCGGAATCAGGCGTTGGCTATGGCGCAGGCGGCCTAGCTGGCGATCATTCCTTTGGAGCGGAACAATTTCCGCGAATAGAATTGGTTAACCGAAGTACTCCAGCGACGTATCATCCATCCTTTCAGCAATGAAAGCCTGCCAGGCCTTCAAAAACCTGGCACGACAAAGCCACCGGCAGAAAGGGCCTGTGGCCAAATACAGCCAAATGCCCGCACTACTCTTTAAATTCCTGCACGAATGCTTGAACCTCGTTTGCGATTGCCACTAATTTCTCAATGTTCAATCGCTTCTAATCAGGTATCCGTTTAGCGCCATGAATGACCGGTCACTCGCCACGATAATTTGAGCTGAGGTGATTTTCATAGATTGTTCGACTCGCTATTTCCTTTGCTATCGGTTTAGACCCGGCTTCGCACGGCCTCATCCAGACGGGTTCACTTCTCATCCTCACAACGTAAGCCGGGGAACGGGCGCTCAGGGTGTTTACCCTAGCGGCTCCGCGCAAAGAAC
>DBTJ01000101.1 GCA_002306985.1 Verrucomicrobia bacterium UBA1319 | reverse complement strand
TACCGCTTTTCGAGTAAGGAGTTTACCACTAATTCAGGGCTTTATTATTTTGGGTATCGATTTTATGATCCCAATTTGCAGCGGTGGCTAAATAAAGATCCGTTAGGAGAAGAGGGGGGGATTAATCTCTATGCCTTCTGTTTAAACAATCCTTTGTCGTATGTGGATCCGGTTGGTCTTCAATGGCTGGGAACCTTTTGTCGTTTTACTTGTGAATTTGGAGCAAGGCCGCCGGTTGCTAGATTAACTCCACCGGATGGAGCTGTTGAAAATCAATTCAGGCCAGGAAGTTGGGGACGAATAGATCCTCAAACCGGTAAATTCCAAGAATGCTGGCGAATGGACAAAGGGACGCCGGGTAAACCTGGCTGGGGTGGAATTAATCATGTTCACTATTGGGGAACCGGTGAACACTTAGCTCCGCCACCTCCTTTCACATGGTTCAGTGTGCCAGCGGTTAATGGTCCCCCCAATACGGTTGTAGCCCCACCAGGTGTAAAAGTGCCGCCTGGTTTTAAACAGATCATTACACCGCCACAACCACCGCAACGTGGGCTCATAGAAACGTGAGAAAATTATGAAGACATTGGTGGATTCAAATCTGTTAAATATCCTGCCAGTTCATGACGCAGATTTTATTTCTATGGAGGTCGTTCCTGCTTTGGACGGAGACCTTAAGTTGTGTCTGGTGTTCAAACTGCATCCAGATGAATTGCTCAATGAACTCTCTAAATTAGGAATTGTACAACGGTCACTCCGGTTGACCTGTGAGAAATGTTGGCGGATTTCCTCCAATATCTTTGGAGTCGCCAGCAACAGAGAAGCCATTGACAATTGGAAAATTGTGAAAGACTCCGAACTTATAAAGCATCTAAAGGCGCACGGTTTAGCCAATGGCGTTGAATTGCAGCACCATCGAATTGAGATGTCGGGCGGTTCCAGTTTGGATGTTCTGACCGAGGAAGCTTCCATCGAAGAATATCGGAACGCAAACCAATAGTAGGCGATATGAGGGACTCACCATTGCCTAGACCAATTTTCTATTTAGAGGGTGAAATTCTGCGCCTTTCTGGAGGCTCGGAAGCGAGTTAAAACGAGCAGGGGGGCGGGCTGCGTGCTCCAAAGCACGCGCCCCCCTGCGGTCGAATGTGCAAGCGCTCCCACGGAGAGGGGCCGGGGGGGAGGTCGCGGTAGTCGTAAACGGGTCAAACCGTAGTATGGTTCGTTTTTGTTGGATTACGGCACGGCTGACGGTTAACCAAAGTTAGGCCAGAACCGCGCCTTACCCCTTGCCACCGGCGCAATAGTAATGGAGGCGACGAAGGGCCTATTGCCCTCCAACTGGGCGAAGCGCTGAGGCAGGGCGCGGACCGAAGCCAGCTGGTTATCGCGCAGGTTGTTGGCGATCAAGTCCAGCCGCCAGCCCAAAATGACCACAACACAGGCCTTGGTGTCAGAAGTGCCAAAAGCCTCAACTGACACCGCCCGTGGCCAGGTGCCATAATCCTTTAGGATATGGCATCGGCACCAACGGGGAAACACCGGGAAAACCTGTTGGCACCTGAATAAATAGGGTTCGAAATTACCGCCCCCAAGAAAAGCTGTTACCGATTTTATTGTCATCGTACTTTTAGCCAAATTAAACTCGTATGGTTTTTCTGATGTCAGCCGGACTGCCATCGTGTTTTGCAACCCCATTGCCGCGCTTCTATCATAGCCTTGCGACGGATTTGGCTGGGCCAAATTAAGATCGTATTCATGGCCGCTTTGCCATCGTAAGCTTACGACGCTATCGGCTATGCGAAGAGGTTTTCTGAAGGAGCCCAATTCCAGTCGTACGAGTGGGCGACTTGGCGTCGTAAAACCGCCGGATTGCCACGTTGATATTGTAACCCCCTTTTCCCGCCAGCCAAGACATTCGCCACGCTGGCGTCGTAGGGCTACGACGCCAGCGGTGGTTTTTCTTCGTTTACCCTGCCCCGCAGACTCGCAAGCCAGCCTTACGATCCAATAATTTCAGTCATGGCGTCATGGAAGGAGAGGCCGAGGACTTTCGTGAAGAAGTCGATGGCGTTGCCCGCTTGATTTCGTTCGGGCCAGCGCCAATAGGAGTCTTTGACGAGGAGGCCCTTGTATGCGAGCACTTCGAGGTTTTGGGCGGGGCGTTCGTTGAGCCGAAGGCCCCGTTTCTGGAGCAACGGAGCCAAGGGAGCCATGCGGGCGGCGCGGATTTGCTCCCGGGTCCAGGTCTTGGCGGACGGTCCCCTTTTTGCGGACCGATCGCCAGCGCATTTTTGCGAACCGTCAATAGCCTTCCCGTTCCGGCGGTTAGGATCCAGGCAGTGGGTGGTCACAGTCTTTCCTCCAATGGGGCTGGATAAGCACGTGGTTGACTTGTTTGAGATCGACGGTGCGGATTTGGTCGCGCACGGCTTCGATGAGGCTAGCCAGGCAAAGGTTGCGGGCGCGGCGTAATAAGCCTTCACTGGAACGGACAACCAAGGCGAGCGCCTCCGCCGTGAAGGTGTTGTGGCCCAGGCCGGCGCGGTCAAACTGGCCCAGGATGAACGCCTCGGTGTCTTCGGGTCCCAGGCGGGGCAGCAGCGTGGAAATAGGTGACGCGGGAGCGGATCTCCTCGTTGACGATGAGCGAGAGCGTTTGCAGCAAGGAGGGCTGGCCGATCAGCACCAGATTGTGCGAGCGAGGAAAATTCTCGAAAAGCAGGCGCAGTTTGCGCAGGCATTCGGCCTGCATCAAATGCGCGTCGTCAATGATGGGCACGAGCATTTTGCCGGCGCGGTGGAGCCGGAAGGCTTCCTCGACCAAGCGCCGTTCGCATGGGTGATCGTGGCCCTCGAACTCGATGGCGAACGCCTGGCAGAGGATGCGCAGGGTGTTGTGATAGGTGTGGAGGGTGCGGTTAACCACCGGGGTGATGATGCGCTTGGGATCGAGGTGGACCAAGGCTTCCTTGAGAATGGTTTTGCCGGTGCCCGGTTCGCCCAGGACCAGGCAAAGGCCGCCCTGCTGAGCGTGAACTTTCAAGATGTCCAGGGCCTGTTGCTGGGGATCCAGGAGGGTGACCGATTCCGTGTCAAACGGGTTGCGTTGAAGGCCAAAGTGGGAACGAATCATAAAAAGCAGGGTTAAGATTCCGGGGTTAACGCTTGCGCCGGACTGGCCGGATCGGTGGGGGTTGCGGGGGGAGCGGAGCGTTGGGCGGGTGGGCGGTCGTTGGCGACCGCATCCAGGGGCTTGGCCTCGCCCATGCGCTCGCCTTTGTAATAGACAATGACGCGCGTGGTGGGGGCTTTGCGTTGGAACCGGATTTGAATCGTTCGGTCGGGCTTTAGCGAAGGCGAGGCGTATTTTATGGTTGGTTTCCGCGTCGGGTTTGAGCATCTCGTATTCCTTGACCAGGCGCGAGAAGGTGTTGGGGGCAACTTGCCCGCGCGTCAAGAGGCCTTGCTCGATGCACAGGCGGTAGAGGGTGGCGCGCTTGGGCGTTTTGCCGTGCAGTTTGGGCCAGACGGCGCGCACCGCTTCCAGCAACACCTCGGGCTGCAGCTTGCGGGTTTTCCCTTTGTCGGCGCGGGGTTTGTTTTCCATGACGGTGACGCCGTGTTTTTGATAACGGCTGTACCCGGTTTGGATGGTTCGCCAGGTGAAGCGGCGGGGATGCCCGTCCTCGTCGGTGAAGTCCATCTGGCTGACGGCTTGAATGCGCGCGCGGATCGTGTTGCCGGGAGCCATGTCGATGGCACCCAGGACGCGCACTTTTAAGTACGGAGTGGGATTACGCATAATCGGAATGATGGTTTATAGGTGTCCGCCCTGGCGCGCGGCCACGAGCGGCGGATTTTTTATTAACAAGGCCGAGGCTAAAGGGCCTAAGCCTGCGGGGTGGATTGCCTTTTGGGGTTGTCGCCGGTTAAAGGAAACCAGCCCGGCGGGGAGGGGCGTGGCAATTCGGCCTGGGCAGGCTGCCGTGCCTCAGCCCATCAGCGCCGCTTGGAAGTGGATTTGAAAATCTTGCGGCGGGCAGTCGCCGCGCGGGAACGCGAGGCGAAAATGTTCCATGGTTTGAAGCCGTGGATCGGCTTGGACGTTTTGCGGCGCGGGCACAATCCGGCAGAGCCTCGGGCGTAGCGTGTCCAGCCGCAGGCGCAAACGCGCCCGCAGGTGGTAAAGGGTTTCCGGGGCGAACGGGTGAAAAGTGGCGGCGGCGGCATAAATCGTTTGGCCATTTAACAATAAACACATCCATTGCCACAGGAGCGAAGCCGTCACGGAAAAACGGGGCAGTCCCTCGGCCAGAAAGACCGAAAACGTGCGGCCGCACCCGCCGCGTCGGCCGCGATTGGAACAAAACACCCGCTGTCCCCGCAGTCGCTGGCCATTGGCCTGAGCCGGATCCTTGCCGAAGAGAAAGCTGGAGCGCCGCTTGATCGATCCCAGCACAAAATTGGATAGGATTCATTTCCCACGTTGAGTCCTAAAAATGAACTGTCGTCCAGAAATATCCGGCGCGACGCTTCCGGCGGCGGGACTCGATTCAGGGTGGCGGGAAGAAAAGCCGCGCGGCACTGGAACCACACGCCGGCGTTTCAGCCATGCTCAAATCGTATTAGCTTCCGCAACCACGATGGCATTCCGGCCCCAAAACGGCACTAATTGCGACGGCACTGTGGACGGCACCAAGTTGTGGAAGCGACTAAATCATTGTATACCAAATTGTATACCGCGCGGTCAAAAATGGGGCTAAAACAGGCAAGATTAGTCCGTAGTGACTTTTATTTTCTTGCGACGAGGCCATTGATGGCCAGCGCTTTCCAAATTAGTCCAAAACCCGTATCAGATTCAGGTTCTAGTGTTTAACGACGTACAGGTTCAAATCCTGTCGCGGGCACCACCTCAACTTCAACGGTTTACGTCATATTTTCTCCAGGTTTGACGAATTCATTGTACACAGGCATTGCACACACGGGCTAAAAACGGCGTGGCGTTCACGTTCTGGAACCGTTGTACGCAGACCTTATGAGCAATAAGAAAACGGCCAAGAAGAGAACATTTCTAAGGACGGCAAATGGAAGTCCTTCCCCAAGGTTCCCTACCTCCTGCAATATGTTCCGTCGGGGATGTTTTTCTACCGGATACGAAGCGGCACCAAAACGGTTCGCAAATCCCTGGAAACGGACGTTTATACCACCGCAAAGCTGCGGTAGGGTGAGCTTGCATCAAGCACCAAAGCAGCGGCTAATGTGCCAAAGTCGGTTACTCCTTGGGTGATCGCCGAAGAAGCCTACCGAAAAAGCTTGGAGGCTCGCGTCAAAGCCTAAGAAATCAAGCAAAGTAGTTTGGATTTCCGGGGGTATTGCCTCATGAGTTTGCTCGAAAATTTTCCCGAGTTACGGAATATGACTTTAGAGTCTTTGACTAAGGAACAGGTAGAAGAGTGGGTTGCGCGGAAACTATGGGATTCTCAATATTGGAATAATGTGATTGGAACGTGGCTGGGAGTATACAAGACAGTTGACGTGTCTTTCCCAGCCAAAATCACCCTACGCCGGATTAAGAAGAACGTAAGCGTCAAAGGGGGTGCATTCTATACAGCCCGGTGGTGGCGGCTAAGATGGGAGAATGAATAACGCCATCAATGAAAATTCAAATAAAAGCAACCAGGAGATGAACCTGGTGGTCGCGGCCTACCGCCAAAG
>DBTJ01000159.1:31306-32539 GCA_002306985.1 Verrucomicrobia bacterium UBA1319 | reverse complement strand
GCTTCACGCTCATCGGCGCCACGACTCGCAGTGGATTGCTGACTTCACCGCTCTTGACGCGTTTTCCCATGCGCGAGCGCGTGGATTATTATACCGCGGCGCAGTTACAATCGATCGTCATCCGAGCCGCCGGTTTGTTGAACATCGAGATGGAGGTGGAGGGAGCCTACGAGATTGCGCGCCGGAGCCGGGGTACGCCGCGCATTTGCAATAATCTGCTGCGCCGGGTCCGGGATTATGCCCAAGTGCGCGCCGATGGTAGGATAACCAAACCCATTGCGGATCAAGCGCTGGCGATGTTGGAGATCGATGAGTACGGCTTGGACGAAATGGACAAGCGTATCTTGGAGACAATTTTGGTGAAGTTCACTGGTGGGCCGGTGGGAATTCAGTCATTGGCGGTGGCGGTGGGGGAAGAGCCGGACACGCTGGAAGAGGTGTATGAACCCTACCTCATTATGGAGGGATATCTCAACCGGACGCCCCAAGGCCGGGTGGCTACGGATCTTGCCGTGCAACGGCTGGGGTTGCGTCCGCCTGCCCGCAACAACCAGGGTTCACTGCTGTAGGTTTCCGGGATAATTTATCCGTCTTTTCTCTGGATTTCCGGCGGCAACCCACCGAAAATTACCCCATGAGCAATTTGCTGGCTACCTTGGAGGCCCATTTGATGAAAAAACCCGTCGTGGGCAAAGATGTCTATATTGCCAAAGGGGCAATCGTGGTGGGGGACGTCACCCTCGGTGAGGCCTCGAGTGTGTGGTACAACTCGGTTTTGCGCGGGGATATCAACCGCATAGAAATTGGCCATCACACGAACGTTCAGGATGGCACGATCATTCATCTTTCCGAAGAACTACCTTGCATCCTAGGCAATTACGTCACCGTCGGCCATGCGGCAATTTTGCATGCGTGTACGATTGGCGATGAAACGCTGATTGGCATGGGCGCGACGATTTTGGACGGCGCGGTGATTGGTAAACACTGTATCATAGGCGCCAACGCCTTGGTTACGCAAGGCATGCAAGTGCCTGATGGTAGTATGGTTTTGGGATGTCCGGCCAAGGTGGTGAAAGCACTGGGACCGGAAAAACAGGCGACTTTGAAGCCTTGGGCCGAGGAATATTCGGCCAATGCCTTGTTTCACCTTAAAAATCGGATCAATGTCGGAAAAGTGGCGGCGGTAAAAGGAGCGAAATGAGAAAAAGTGGTCGGGGCGGTGAGATTTGAACT
>DBTJ01000159.1:25623-31053 GCA_002306985.1 Verrucomicrobia bacterium UBA1319 | reverse complement strand
CGGTGAGATTTGAACTCACGACCTCTTGTACCCGAAACAAGCGCGCTAGCCGGGCTACGCTACGCCCCGAACCGCAAATATCCTGCCGACTGCGTTGGCAAAATGCAATGAGTTTCTCACGGTAAAGCCTTTTTCTTCCCCTGAGAAAACGGCTACTGATAAGTCGCTGGGTGAAAAGGTCGTTCATCTCGATCGAATTGTGTGGGTTTATGGCCGGAATCCCGATGCCTTTAGGGGTTCGTTTTTGGGATCGAACTGAATCTGTCTGGGAATAAAAATTTGAATTTCTGAACCGATCTCAACGGGAAAAATTATGCCAATCGTGGGTACATTGATCAATGTCGTGGTCGTTGCGCTGGGGGCGCTCGTTGGCCTATCCACGCACAAGGATCTAACCCCGGAATGGCAAGGGAAAGTTCGGAAATTGTTGGGCGTGTTCTTGATCTGGTACGGGCTGATGATGATCTGGAAGGGGCTGAACGGCAGTTTTTGGCAGGTATCCCATCAATTCGTCATCCTGATGGTTTCGCTGATCATTGGCCGAATCGTGGGACGCTTATTGCGTATCCAGGTTTCCTTGAATCGCTTAGGCAAATTCGCGCGTCAGCAGCTGTCGTTGCCGCCGGCTCAGGCGCGCCAGCCTTCCCCGGGATTTTTGGCCTGCACGATTGTTTACTGCGCGGCTCCACTCGCGTTTGTTGGAGCGCTGCACGAGGGAATATCCGCTGATAGTAAACCGTTGATAATAAAATCATTAATGGATGGCCTGGCCATGGTCGCGTTTGTGCGTTTTTTCGGCCCCCTGGCGGCCTTATCCGTTTTGCCGCTGCTGGCGTATCAAGGTAGTTGCGCGCTTTTGGGGCAGTTGCTTGAACCGCTTTTGCGCCATCATAACTTAGTGGATTCGGTCGAGGTGGTGGCTGGCTTTATTGTGGTTTGCGTTGCTTTGGTAATCCTGGAATTCAAGAAGGTCGATTTATCGGATTACTTGCCTTCGCTCATGATTGCGCCGCTACTCACTTGGTGGTCGAGGTAGAAGTGCCGCGAGGTTCGATGGGCCACCGACCGGTTATTTTGAAAGGGCGATGATGTACCGCTGCAACCGGGCGGCTTCCTCGGGTTGTTCGATGTCGGCGTAAATTTGATGCAGGTTGGCGCACATCCGTAGCAACATACGACGCGGGCTGACGGGCGCTAAATAACCCTCTAGGTAGCCATGGCCGGATTGGAGCAGGTATTTTATGCACTCGGCTTTATTTAGCAATTTACCCCGGTTAAAGGCGTCGATGAACGCCTCGCCGGTGGCGGTCTGATAGCGACAGAGGAAATGACCGGGCATGCCAATGCCGACGACCGGAAGATTTAACCGTTTGGTTATCAACAGGTAAAGCAAACACAAGGAGATGGGATTTCCCGTTCTGCGGTCAATCACCCGATTCAAGTAACTGTTATCCGGATCGTAGTAATGGGTTTCGTTACCCGCAAAATGCAAATCATTGAACAAGTAATCGGAAACCGTAGCCAAGGTCCGGTCGATGCCGGTTACCCCCTCCAAACGTTCGCGTAATTCATTGGCGAATTGATCCAGCAGCGCTTGATAAGCCGCGATGTTGATATCGGGATAATGAGTCTGGGCCACGAACCAGGCGCCCATTTCGATATCCAAATCTTCGCCATGGGTGAGACAGAACGCTAGGAAACGATCATCAATGTCTTGTTTGGAAAGATGCTGTATGATTTCGTTGGCTCGGCGGCGCAACACGGGGTCGATATGGCACGCATAGGGTTTTAACCATAGAATGGTTTCTTGGCCAAAGCCGATCAGGGTATCGCGAATCGAACGATAAACCGCCGGGTCCTCATCGGCCAGCAAGCTGATCAAAGCGGATCGCTGAGACTCCGTAAGCCGGGTCTTAGGGTCGTTTAATACAGCCAATCCCACGCGTTTCAAGTTAGTATAATAAAGCGCAAAACCGTCCGAATTTCCAGCGAAATTGCGCGATTTTAATGCGGATGGGTTTCGCTTAAACCGGCAACCTATTCCAGGGTAAACCATTGGGTTTCCACCCGGCGATTTTGCTCGTTATCCGTTCCGGACGGTTCTTCCCAGCCGCGGCCGACCGTTTCAATGCGCGCACCGTCGATCTGATAACGTTCGATGAGCAATCGTTTGATCTCTCCCGCCCGGTTTTTGCTCAGTTCCAGCGCTTTCAACGCCATTTGGCGCACAAAGGTATCGCCCCCTTTCTTGCGGAATTCATCGACCATTCCATTATCGACATGGCCGCGCAAAAGGATGGTGGACCCAGGGCTGACTTGGAGCAGTTGCTTGATCGCTTCTAAGTTCTTTTGGTTTTCCTTCTGTTCGATGCGCAAGCTGAAGGAGTTCGGCTCGAACAAAAACCGAATGTCTTTACTTAACAACGGGTCTTCGGGCGAAGTCCCTCCGCCCATGCGGATGGGGGCAATGGCCACTTTTTGGTCTTTATACGCTCCCGAATCCGCCAGGGTTTTCAGGTTCTTGAGCTCCAGAAAACGGTCGCCATCGACCGGATCTTTGATGAGGCTGTTGCCGTAGGCGATCACCGCCGATTGATATATGCCGCTATAGCTCCCGGCCGAATCGATGGAGCCGGAAAAGAAGGCTTGGTTTTCGGGCAGATTCGATAAATGCACCTTGCCGAGTTCGGCCTTGGCTTTTTCGCGATCCCATTTGAAAGCTTTGGCCACCGTATCGAGGCAGGCCGATTGATTCTCTCGCACCTGGCGATTGCCTTCGATCAATCCCTCCACCAGGCCAGCCACCATTTCCGGGTGTTGTTGGGCGAAACCTTTGTTTACCACCAAAATATCCGCGATGATGAGTAAATTTACGCTCGTGGCTAGCACACTGGCTTTGCCGCCGCTTTGCTGGGCGACTTCGCTGGTTTTGGGCGCCCAAGTGACGCAGCCCGCCAGAACGCCGGAGTCCTCTTTGATGTCCTTAAGGAACAAATCCCCCGCGCTAAAGGCGTCTTTGCAATAGACCAGGTTGAGTTTCTCTGCGTCGGGCGTGTCGCTCAATCCGCTGAGCATGTGAATGCCCAGCCCCGCTTCTTGGGCGAGGTAACGAATGAAAAAGTCCGCCTCGGTGAATTGCGAGGTGGCCAACACGCGGCCTTTTAAATGGTTGATGCGTTTGATGTCCTTGCGCACGACCACGCCATCCGCGCCGCGCGAAAAGCCGATTTGCGCCGGAACGACGACTTGGAATTGGCGTCCATACAGGGGCAATACATCCACCGTTGTGGCCGAAGCGGCGATTTTGCCAGTGTTTAAAGCGGGCCAGCTTTCTTCTTCGCTCAACGTGATTTTTACTTTAAATCCATGCTTTTTGAAGAAGACCGAGTTTTCGCTCGGTTCCATGCCCCCGTTGGCGACGATCAAGCCCGCATACCCCGCGTATTCGCTAAGTTCCAGCAGCACGACATTATCTTTCGGCTGGAAGGCGCTTGCCTGGGGGAGCTTGGGGACTTCCGTTTCCGTCTCCGCCACCAGGGGCGAGACCGTGGCGGCGGCGGCTTTATCGGTGGCTGGCGGAGTGGCTTTGTTCGGGTTGGCAGCCGGCCCCCAATTCACGGTCGCGCTGGCTTGCTTCAAGGATGTCGGGGCCAGTTTGTTCCACCATTTCCAAGTGCCAAAACCAGCCAACCCCAAAATGAGCAAGGTTAATACGAATTTACCGCGCGCTGTCATGTGATAATCCTTTTTAAACTTGGAACGAACTGATTTTGTCTCGCATTAATCCCCGCTTCCGGTTCCACCAGCACCCGCCCGCCGCGGCGGGAAAAAGAGGCCGGAGTTACCGTGGGTTGCTCGCCGGTGCGTAGCCTGATCGTTTGGCGCGCCCCCAGCTCAGTCTATGAGCGTTGGAAGAGTCATTTCTCCGCAATCCGCTGTTTTGGCTCGGGCCCCGGCGCCGTGGGTGTGGCTGCCGAGGTATCGCTTTGCACCATGCCCATTTTCTTTTTATATTCCTGAAAGAGCATGCTGCCCCGGGCTTTACGCATCTCCTGCTGCCGTTGGACGTTCGACCCCATTTCCTTGGCCAAATCAAGCGTGGCGCGCATCTGGCCCTCACCCGAGGCCGCCGATTGGCGCAGCTGTTGCATGGATTGGCCCATTTCCCCGCCCATCATGCCTTGCAGCTCGGTGATCGAGCCTTTCATAAGCGTGGCGAGATTTTCCAGCGAATGCCCCACCGCCACGCGCACTTTGACTTGCTCGAAGTCCCGTTGAAACTTTTGGATTTCGCGCAAGCTTTGGGCAATGATCAGGGTGTTTTGCTGGTAAAGTTGCTCCAAACTTTCAAGCTGCGACTTATTATCGTTAAGCTCTGACTCCATATCCGCCAATTGTTCGGCGTAATGCGCGCCGTTGGCTTCGTCATTGGCGGCTATGGAGGCTTGGATCATACCCTGCAAATCATCGCGTTGGCGTTCCTGGCGTTTGACTTGGTCCTTCAGCATGGCGATCTGGCCCGCCAGCTGTCCATTGGCGTAATGGGCCTTATCGGCTTTGGCCTTGGCGTCGCGAATGCCGCGTTCCACCACCGCTTGGTTGATGGCGTCGGTTTCAGTGGCTTTTTCCGCCGCTAGCCCCATCCAAATGAACACGCGCTTGATCGCTCTAAAGAGTCCCATAATATTTGAATTGTTAGGTTTTGCTTTTTCGCTCGATTCCCGGATTCCGGCAATCTTCACCTGGATCGGTGTTTTGTGCTATGCCCCCGCCTGTTTTATTCGATCCGCTATGTCAGGATTCAACCAAAAAAAGGCCCCAGTGTCAAACCACGCGCACACTGGATGCCCGCACTCTTCGGTCCGCCGCTTTCGATCCAGGTAAACATAAGCTGGATAGCATCCGGCGGCATTTATAATTGGCGGGGCCATTTATAACGGCCACCCGGTTTGCGCGCCGGCTGGGGTGGCTGCGATTGTTGGAAGCGATTTTGAGTTCGCGAGCGTCCGTGCTGTTTTATTGACGCCACCGCCATGGACAGCGAATAATCGGAGACGGTTCCAAATGGAAAAGCGCATTGAAATGGTCCAGGGCGACATCACTCGCCTGGTGGTGGACGCGATCGTAAACGCGGCCAACTCTACCTTGCTGGGCGGGAGCGGCGTGGATGGCGCAATTCACCGGTCGGCGGGACCGGAATTACTGGCCGAATGCCGGACCCTGGGCGGCTGCCCTACCGGCGAGGCCAAAATCACGCGGGGCTATCGCTTGCCCGCAAAATGGGTGATCCATACCGTTGGCCCAATCTGGCGCGGCGGCCAATACCACGAGGATGATTTGCTGGCGGGATGCTATCGCAACGCCTTCGCCTTGGCGGCGGCGCGCGGCCTAAAAACCCTGGCCTTTCCCGCCATTAGCACCGGCGCCTAC
>DBTJ01000159.1:15569-25387 GCA_002306985.1 Verrucomicrobia bacterium UBA1319 | reverse complement strand
TGCCCTTCCCCGCCATTAGCACCGGCGCCTACGGTTTTCCGCTCGAACGGGCCGCGCGCATCGCGCTGGCGGAGACCCGAATCGCGCTGGCGGCGCAGCCCGATTTTGAAAAAGCCGTTTTGGTATGTTTCGACGCCGTCACCCTTGGCGTCTATCGGCGGCTAGCCGCTGAAGAATCGAAATCATGATTTCCCACGCCCTCATTTGTCGTTGCGCGCGGGCGCAGGTGGTACCGCCGGCGGCTGTTCAAGCGGCGCGACGGCGGCTGGAGGAAGCGGGCGTCGCGTGCCTGATGGTGGATGATTTGTGCGAACTTGCGGCCCGCAAGGACCCGCAATTGAAACGCTTTACCGAAACCTCTGGTGGATTAGTGTTGGCTTGTCAGCCCCGTTCGGTGCGCTGGCTATTTGCCGCCGCCGGGGCGCCGGTGGCCGCTTCACATACCCAAATTCTGCATCTGCAAAGCGCGGAAGCGACGGATTTACCGCAAAAACGGGAACCTAAAGTTCAACTGAAATCCGCGGACAGTCCGGCGGAAAGTGCCGGGTTGAGCGGGGGGGGGGCCAACTGGCACGCCTGGTTTCCGGTCATCGATTTCGAGCGTTGCACTAATTGTCTGCAATGCCTGAGCTTTTGTTTGTTTGGGGTTTTTGGGGTCTCCTCCGCCAAGCGGTTGCAAGTGGAACATCCGGAAGGCTGCAAACCCAATTGTCCCGCGTGCGCCCGGGTTTGCCCGGAAGCGGCGATAATATTTCCCAAATGCCCGGCGGCCGCGATGAATGGCAGCGATCCGCCCGAGGCCGGCGTTCCGCGAGCGGCCATGAAGGTCGACGTTTCCGCATTGTTGGGCGGTAATGTTTATGAACGGCTCAAGGATCGGAATCGCAAAACTCAGGAGCGTTTTTCCGCCGCGCGCGATCCGCAAAAGGCCTTGGCTGAGCGCCGCCAATATCTGGCCGAACTGGCGCGCGATATCCCGGCCGAAGTGCTGGATTCGCTGCCTTCCCTGGAGGAATTGCGGCGCCAGGCGGACGCGGCCCGTTTGCGCGCCAGCCAGGCGATGATCGAAAAGAAATCGGATTAACACCAATGCCCACATCCCTTCGCCCCGCCGTTGTTCTGGTGGCTGATCGCACGTTGAGCGGCGATTATCGCGTCCTGTTTGAAGGCATTTTTGCCACCATGCAGATGACCAAGGTGCCGGAATTTGCCATGCGCGCTCTGGTTTCGCCGCGCGTGGCCACCGATGGCCAGGGGCGGGCATTCGTGGCGCCGCTGGGGTTGCGCCGGCTCGAATCGGCGTTGCTCGCTCGCGCCGGGCTCACGGAAGCCGATGTCGTATGCGCCACTCCGGAATCCCTGCCCAAGCTGATCGGACCGTGGACCCAAATTATCGGGGTTAGTTCCAGTGATCCCTTGGGCCGAGGCATGAGCAATACAACCACCGCGCAGTTTTGGAAAGGGGAACTCTACACCCGGTTTTGGATGGATCGAATGATGGCCAGCCTGCAATCGGCCAAAGCGCGGTATGGTTTTAAGATGGTGGGTGGCGGGGCGGGCGCCTGGCAATGGTTGCATTGGCCTGAAGAGGCCCGGCGGCAAGGCATCGATGTCGTGTTCGATGGGTATGGCGACGCGCAGATTGCCGGCGTGGTTGCCGATTTGCTCGCGGGACGCTCGGTGCCGCCGGTCGTCAGCGAGAAACAGACGGCTTGCGAGGCCATTGCGCCTTTGCGCCGGCCTTCATTGCTTGGGGTGATGGAGCTCTCCCGCGGATGCGGCAAAGGTTGCGAGTTTTGTACGATGGCCGCGAAGAAAATGTGTCATTTACCCGAGGAAACAATTCTCGAAGACCTGCGCGTCAACGCGCAATCCGGGCTCACTTCGGTGGTCAGCGGTAGCGAGGATTTCTTTCGCTACGGCGGGGCGGGCTTCCAGGTGAACTTTGATCGCTTACATGGTTTGCTTAGCCGAATGCGCGCAGTGCCCGGGCTGGGATTCATGCAGATGGACCATGCCAATGTGTCGTCGGTTTTGCAACTGAGCGTGGACCAGTTGAAAGAAATTCGACGACTGCTTACTTGGAAGCAGCCGGTGGAATTTCTTTGGGTGAACCTGGGCGTGGAAAGCGCCAATGGCTGGTTGGTGCATGCCAATGGCAAAGGTAAGATCGCCCCGTTCGAACCGGATAATTGGGAGGCGATGGTGCTGGAGGCGGTGAACCGGTTGCAGCAGGCCGGTTTCTTTCCGGTCCTTAGCATTATCTTAGGGCTGCCGGGTGAAACCCCGGACGATATCGCGCGCACTTTGAAGCTGGTGCAAAAAGTGTCTTCGCAAAAGGCGGTGGTTTTCCCCGTGTTTCATGAGCCGGTTCGGTTTACCGAGCCCCGTCATGGAACTGCTTTTCGCAAGGACCGCATGCGCCTGGACCACTTGGAATTATATACCACCTGCTATGAAATTAATTTTCGGTGGGTGCCCCGGCTCTACGCCGATAATCAGCGGGCAGGGGGGGTGCCTTGGTGGAAACGCACTTTGGTTCAATACCTGGGCAAAATTGAGGTTCGGGATTGGCGTAATAATTTCCGGCGGGTCCGGCGGGAGATTGTGAGCCGGAATTAACCGGAATGAGCCCTTAACCTATACGAAAGCGCGGGTTATTGGGTCCGTTTCTTGCTAAATAATCGGTTAAATATTACCATTAGCCGTCGATGGTTTGATGCTATTCGGCTTGCCGGAAGAGCTGAGTTAGCTCTGAATCTAGCGAGGAATGGCATTGCCCAGTAAAGTGCCGCGTAATTATTAATGCACCCATGACATCTGGCGCTAGCATCGCTCCGGTCTTGAGCCCCGGTCGCTCCCGGCCGCCAGCCAAGACGATTCCGCAAACCAAAGCGGAGCGGGACCGTCTGCTATTGCTGGCCCGCCAGCACGTGGCGCGCGAGCGGTTGGTGCCGCCCATGCCCCTGGAGGAGTTGCAAGGCCAGGCGGATCGTTTGCTGGCGGTCGCCGGACTGGCCCCCGTTTACCGATCCTATGCCACGGTATTGATCAACAACGAGCTGTGGCGGGAAGCGTTGGCGGCGGTGCCTTTTAGTCGACGCTTATTGCTGCTTCCCAAATGTTTGCGTTCCGTGGAGCATTGTTCCGCGCCCTTCGATGAGTTTGGACTGGTTTGCCAGCGTTGCGGTTGGTGCTCCATTTACGATCTGCAAGGCGAAGCCGAGCGATTGGGCTACACGGTTTTGGTGGCTGAAGGTTCCGCTTTAGTAATGTCGCTGATCCAGACTGGCCACATCGATGCCATTGTCGGCGTTAGCTGCCCTTCGGTGTTGGAAAAAGCCTTTCCGCATATGGAGTCCGCCGCCATTCCCGGCATTGCGATTCCCTTGCATCAGGATGATTGCGCCAATACTTCGGTGGATGTGGATTGGGTTTTAGATTGTCTCCATTTAACTTGTGACGATCAAACCCGCCGCTTGGATCTGTCGGGCTTGCGCGCGGAAGTGGAGACGTGGTTCACCCGCGAGTCGCTCGACGAAATCATGGGCCCCGCGCCGGGCGGAACTGAAAACGCCGGGCGCGATTGGCTCGCGCGCGCGGGCAAACGCTGGCGCCCGTTTTTGGCCGTGGCGGCATTTCAAGCTTTACGTCCGGATGAGGCAAAGTCATTGCCCGAAGATTTGAAGAAGATTGCCGTTTCGGTGGAGTGTTTCCATAAAGCATCGTTGATTCATGACGATATCGAGGATGACGATGATTTGCGTTACGGGGAGAAAACTCTGCATGCGGAGCATGGGGTGCCGTTTGCGTTGAATGTGGGCGACTTGCTCATCGGGGAGGGATATCGATTGATTGGCGAGTGCCAGGCCAGCCCGGAACAGAAAGTCAAAATGCTCGCGGTGGCCGCGGCGGGCCAGCGCAAATTGTGCGTGGGGCAGGGGGCCGAGTTGGGGTGGATGCGGGCTCGCAAACCGCTCTCGACGGCGGAGGTGATCGAAATATTCCGGCATAAAACCGCTCCGGCCTTTGAAGTTTCGCTACTTTTGGGCGCCGTTTACGCGGGCGGACATGCGGCGGTCGAAAAGGTGATCGGACAATTCAGCGAGGCCCTGGGCATTGCCTATCAAATTCGGGATGACGTCGAGGATTTTGGTAACGGCGGCGCGGACTGCGATTTTCAGGCGCGGCGGCCTAACTTACTGCTCGCCCTGGCTGGGGAACGCGCCCAAGGCATCCAGAAGGAGCAGGTGGCGGCGCTTTGGCAGCGCGGTGAGACTTCCCTGGCGGCGGACACCACCCCAATATATCGGGCCTTGGCGGTGGAATCGGCCGCGGCGAGGTTGATGGAGCGCTATAAGAGCGAAGCGATCGATTCGTTGCGCGCCTTAAGCCAGCCAAGCTTGAAAGGCTTACTGCGGCGCGTGGTGGGCAAAATCTTTAATTCAGCCGAATTACTAGGCTGGTGCGGGGAAATCTCCTGGCACAAATCAACGCCGCCGCAATGAAGGTTAGCCGGTGAGTTGCCGGATTCTGGATTCCAAAATCACCCATGCCATCGCCTGTTGAAAGGCGTCCACCCACGCGAGTTCCGGCAACGGAAATTTTTGCCAGCCGGGCAACTGGATTGAACTGATCCACGGCAATTGCTCAGGAGGAGTGGCCCGGCCTTTGGGCGTGACCCCAAACCCCGGGGTTTCACCCACCCAAGCAGCCAGGTTTTTCAGGCTGTTCCAAACCACGGATTCTCCTTGGGGCAACCAGGCGAGGCCGCAGGTAAGTAAGCTTTCCCGACCTTGTATTATGGTAAAGAGGGCGCCGCCATCGACGTGAGTTACTCGCAATTGGAAACGCTGGCGCGGAGTTGGCAGTCGCCCTCCGTAATGCACGAGTTTACGCAGCGGATTCAGGGTCTTTTCATCAAACGCTTCCCGCCGGCATTCCAGAGTTTTTTTCGTGCTGAACGAGTAATGCAACACACCTCAATTTGAGGCTATTATCTCATGCGACGCAACTCCCGCCAATAGCGTACCACTCAAGTTGTGGGGATTTGCCTTCGGAATACCGAGGACGCGAATTTACCTCCCCCCCAAAAAACTCGAAATATTCGCCGGGCTAGATGGAGTAGTCTTGGGTGAAGACGCGCATGTTTTTGATCTGAACATGAACTTGTTCGCCAATTTGGGGATTTAGTTGCTGATGCTGTTCGCGGGAGATTTCGACGTCGAAAAGGGAGCCATCGATATGGTTCTTCAATTCCAGTCGCACCACCGGTCCCGCCGAGCTGATTTGCAATATGGTGGCCGAGATAGGCGCATCGCCTTCAGGCACGCGGGTCAGTTTTATATCGTGCGGCCGCACATACACGGCTGCGGGAGCATCGTCCACCGCCGTCTGTCCCGATGCCGGCAACGCGGACGCCACCAGGCGTACTTGGCCGGATTCGATCCGGCCGTGGAACAGATTTACATGGCCTAGGAAATTATATACGAACGGATTGATGGGGTGGTCGTAAACTTCGCCGGGGGTTCCTACTTGTTCCACTTTGCCTTTGTTCATGACCACGATGCGATCCGCGACTTCCAGAGCTTCGTCTTGATCGTGGGTGACGAATAAACTGGTGACATGGATTTCGTCATGCAAGCGCCGCAGCCAACGACGCAAATCTTTGCGCACTTTGGCGTCGAGTGCGCCAAAGGGTTCATCCAGCAGCAATACTTTAGGTTCAACGGCCAATGCTCGGGCCAAGGCGATGCGCTGCCGCTGGCCGCCGGAAAGCTGCGAGGGATACCGGTGGGCTAGCCCTTCGAGTTGCACCAACCGCAGCAATTCTTCGACTTTGGCTCGAATTTCCGCTTCCGGAGGTCGAGTATGGCGTGGCCTTACCCGTAGGCCGAAAGCGATATTTTCGAACACCGACAGGTGGCGGAACAAGGCGTAGTGTTGAAAGACGAAGCCCACTTGACGCTGGCCGGCATTCCGGTTGGTCACCTCCGCCCCTTCAAAAAGCACCGTTCCCTCCCCAGGGTTGGGAAAATCCAAACCGGCTATGATGCGCAATAGCGTCGTCTTGCCAGAGCCCGAAGGTCCTAGCAGCGCGACTAATTCGCCTTGTTTGACTTCCAACGACACATTTTGGAGTGCCTGGAACGTTCCAAACGATTTGCTGAGGTTTTGAACAACAATGCTCATGCGTGAATCCAGACCAGCGTGAATCGTTGGTACTGTGTAATAACGATCACAATAGTCGTATTATCGCAGACGCGCCTAGGTTGTCAAATTTAGATCGCTTATTTTTGGAAGCGGGGTTTAGCGAGAGGCGTCATGGAATCGCCAGCAATCGATAAAATCTTTGGCTTTGAGTTGCTTGTGTATCCTGCCACCGATTGGTAGGCCCCGTGCCTAACACCCGGGTGGCCAACGGTTGCCAGGTGACGCTGAGGAGCGAATCGCGATAGTCGATTTGGTAAATTCTCCCCGCCGCCCCCGCCCATTCGAGCTGCGCGGGATTCGAACCTTGAAGACGATCAAGGCGCAGAAACGATGTGGCATTAGTAGGGTTTGTCCCGGCGATATACTCGGCCAGATTATTAAAACCATCGTGATCGGGATCAGAATTGGGACCGGCTTCCGGGGCGGTGAATAGCGAAAAATACTGTCTCTGAAATTGATCGTTCAAACCGTCGTAATTGGCATCGGGAGTCGGGGTGGGGATGACGAGAAAACCATTGGCGTAGGCAATATCCGATCCCCGTTGGACCACAAGTGTGCGCAGGCCGGGGGTGGCGTTGCTGGCCACGCTGACGGTGGTCCAAATGAGGTTCAAGCTTGAGGTGATCGAGGGATAAAATTTAGTGATTCCCACCGTTATACCATCTCCAGTTACCGTTAAAGTTGCGCCTGAAGCGGGCAAATCCGAAGAATAAACCCCAATGATCCAATTGCTCTGGCCCGGCAGGAGTGAGCTCGGGGCGTTGAATGTTTCGTAATTATTTGGATCGGTGGTGGGCGGACGCAAAAGCGTGATGCGAAAAGCCGGATTGCCCGCGGTCAAAGTGAAATTAGCGGTTGCGGTTTGTCCACCCGCGATGGTCACGCTGATCGGAGCCGAGGGCGCAAAGCCGGTTTGCGCTGTGGCATAGACGCTGGTGCTAATATCCACGCCGGATAGCAACCGGGTGCTGGCATTGACGGGATCTAGTGGGCTAACTCGCACTTGATACGCGCCAGGCAATAACGCGGGCAAATCATAAAGCCCGCCTGCGCGGGTGACCGTTCCAGAAACCAGATTGCCCGCGGAATCTTCGGCCGTTACCACCGCGCCAAAGGCGCCCGCACCGCTTAAGGTTACTTTGCCGGTGATCGTGCCCAGTTTGGCAGCCCAATCTGAGCGCGCATACAACGTGCGGGCGGCGGAAATTTCATCGGTGGTCAATCCCGTGCCCAAACCTTCGCCGCTTTCGCCGCGCGCCATCATCGTGGCTCCGCCGACGGGCGAATGATCCAAGCCGATTAGATGGCCAATTTCATGCAAAAGGATGGGTTCGATGTAGTAAGCCGAAGAGTCCCCGTTGTCCACCGGAGTGGTCGTCCAGCGATATTGCACGCCGTTCATGACAATATCGCATTCAGCCACAGTATTATCGTCGTAATAGCTGTAAATCGCCAAGCCCAGCGCGCCGCTGATGTTATCGTATCCGCCATTGATGGTGGTGCTCGTTTTGGCCCAGAATACCATGTTGGTGTAATCGTAGTAATCAACGTCCTTCAAACCGCTGATCAATCCGCCTTCCTCGAATTTGAGGAGGGTGCCGGGGATTGCCTGCCATTGGTCGAAACAGGCGCGGACGCAGTTTAATTCCGCCTGACGGTTGGTGGTGGAATACGCCTCGGCGGAGATAAAGTAACGCACGGCTTTGGTCACCGGATTAACAATATTGGTGACAATGGCTGGATCGCCCGGTTGCGGGGCTGGGTTGACCAGATTCCAGTGTGGCAATCGGCCAGCCGAATCCTGAATGGCCACAAACCCCGACCCCGAAGCCAGCCAGGAGCTATAAATCAAAAGAGCGAAATACCAGCGATTCATTGACGGCCTCCTTGCACCTGTTGCTTAAGGCTGCCAAGAGTGAGACGGCTGGCGGTTGGCGAAATGGGGGTCGCGCTTAAGGCCGCGCCATTATACCCGATGCCGTGGAAGGGGTTCGCCGCGAGTTTTTCGCCGGTTTGCGCGTCCGTCCGCACGTGAAATTTGCCTTGCGCCAGGCCGAGGGTGATCGCTTGCCCGCGTTCGTTAAAAACCAGGAAAGCCACCACTTCTTCTCCCACGGGGTATTGCACTTGGCCGCTAACGACTACTCTCCGGCTGCCGACAACGCCGCCGCCGTGAAGAACATGGATAATGCCCGGCTGGTTGGTGCCTTTCCAAATTTCCGAAGCTTCGATTTCAACCTCCGTGTAAATTCGCCCCGTCGAATCTTCCTGGTAGGTGACCGATCTTACGGTGCCATGCGCAATCAGATCGGATTTCGCCGTTAATTCACCAATGCTCAGTGGCACGACCTGCAAAGCGAAGGCAGGCGTAACCCAGAGCGCAAATAACATGGTCATCCACGCGGAAATGAAATTTCGCATGGACTGAAAATTGCGGCAAATCTCCTGACTGGCAAGCAAAACCAGCCGGGGACCTGGAGGCCTATTCCAATTCTTTGAGCAACCGGCCCCAGCCACCTTCGACCGGCTCGATTTCAATGGGTCCTCCCGTCTTGGAGGTTGGTTTCCCAGTGGTTTTCGGGGTGGTCAGGCCCGAAGTGCTGGGAGGTAGGGAAGGCGACGGCAAGTTGGGAGGCCCGGCCGCCGGTTCCGAAGATTCCGTATCGGGTTTCTCGACTTTGGCATCAGGTTGATACCACTGGGTGCGCTTTTCCTGCCAACCTTTATAACGTTGGAAGGTCCACATGCCATGTTCGGCGCCCGTTTCCATGGAGGAAATGATCTTGTGATACTCGCGCTGCCGGATGAAATGCTTGATGGGATGCGATGGGATGAGGATTTCGCATTCGGGCAGGCGCATTTTAAGTTCGGGCCGGTAGACGAGTTTTTGCGCGGCCACGCCCACCAGGCAGTCGGCCAATTGCGCCGCGACGGATTGCTGCACATCGGCGTGAAAGGTGGAAACGATGCGTTGCAGCGCTTCGGCGCAGGTGCTCGAATGGACGGTGGCGAGCACCAGATGCCCGGTTTCGGAGGCGTTCAACGTGAGCCGCATGGTCTCCGGATCGCGCATTTCGCCGATCATCAAGACATCCGGGTCTTCCCGCAAGGCGTCCAGCAACGCTTGCTCGAAACTCGGCGTATCGCGGCCCACCTCGCGCTGCCGGATGAAGGATTTGCGGGGTTGGAAGAAATACTCGATCGGACTCTCGACCGTCACAATGTGGCGGGTTTCGGTCAGGTTGATTTCTTGGATCAAGGCGGCGAGGGTCGAAGATTTACCCGAGCCGGTGGCGCCGCAGATGAGGACCAAGCCGTTGGTGGGAATGACAAATCGCTTGAAATCAGGATGCAGATTGAGCCGTTCGATCGTGGCTTGAAAGGAGGCGAGCAGTCGCACCGCGAAGCCGATCCCGCGCGCCGTGTGCATGAGGTTGAGCCGGCAGCGCACGCCTTGGATCGTGCGGGATAAATCGGCGGATCGTTGTTCGAGAAAACGCGGCCAAGCGGTGGCGCCAATAATATCCCGCGCCACGTTAAGCAGCCATTGGCCGCTTACCGGCTCGCCGCATGTTTTGAGAAAACCGCGAATCCTCAACGCGGCG
>DBTJ01000159.1:13438-15321 GCA_002306985.1 Verrucomicrobia bacterium UBA1319 | reverse complement strand
CCGCGAATCCTCAACGCGGCGGGCAAGCCCGCCTCCAAATGCAGATCGCTCGCGCCCTGTTCGCGCGCCAATTCCACCCATTGTTCAAATGTCATGACAGTGATCGTTTACTGATCGATATGCGCCCCGACCCAAAGATATAACCCCGGATTTTTTCTTTGGTTGCGGTCCTTGCCAAAGGGCTGGCGATCGCGTATATGCTAGGGGAAACAAATCCAACCTGAGGTGACCTATGTCAATGGAATATGATGCGGCCATGCCGCGCCGTGACTTTATCAAATTATCCGCGGTTACGATGGGGGTGATCGGAGCCGTCGGCCCCGCGGGAGACGCCCTGGCGGCGCCCGTGAATCCCAGCCCGGCGCCGCGGAAATTCAACGCCGAATATCAAGGGTCGGAATTAAGCCGCGTGGCGTTTCCCATGGGCGGCATGGGGGCGGGCATGATTTGTTTGGAAGGCAGCGGCGCGCTTTCGCATTTTTCGCTGCGCAACCAGCCCGAAGTCTTCAATGAACCGTGCGTGTTCGCGGCGATCGCCGTGCGCGGACAGCCGCAAGCCGCCCGCGTTTTGGAGGGGCCGGTGCCATTGTGGAAGATCTTTGGGACTCCCGGCGCCGGCAATGGCGCTGGCGGGGCCACTTTCGGTTTGCCCCGGTTTGCCGAAGCGGTGTTTAAAGCTCGTTTTCCATTTGGTCAAGTCGCCTTGGCCGATGCTCGGGTGCCACTGGCCGCGGAACTCACGGGTTGGAGCCCTTTTGAACCGGGCCGGGCGGATGATTCCAGTTTACCCGTGGCCGCCTTGGAATATCGGTTTACCAACCGCTCCGCCCAGCCGGTGGAAGCGGTCTTTTCCTATCACGCCCGGCATTTTATGGCGCTCTCGGGAAATGCCAAAGAAGTGCGGCCCACGCCCGGGGGGTTTATCCTCTGGGGCGGCCCCGGCAAAGACAAACCTTGGGAGGCAGGCGCTTTTGCGATCACGGTCGACGATCCGGCGGTCCAGGTGAATCACGCCTGGTTTCGGGGCGGGTGGTTCGATGCCCTCACGATGGCCTGGAAAGATGTGGCGGGCGCCGCGTGTTACCAACGTGAACCCGTTCAATCGGGCGGTCCCGCGCCCGGGGCGTCCTTGTTCGTGCCGTTCCAGTTGGCTCCCGGAGCCACGAAAACGATCGTTTTGCGGTTGTGCTGGCACGTGGGGCAAACCGATTTGCGGATAGGCAAAGATCCGGAAAACACGCCGCAGACTGATCGTTATCAGCCGCGTTACGCGCGTTTATTCGCCGGGATTGGCGAGTTGGCCGCGCATTGGGCCGATAATTACGCGCGCTTGCGAGGTAATGCCCGGCGGTTCAGCGATAGTTTTTACGATTCCACCTTGCCCCCCGAAGTGGTCGAAGCCGTGGCGGCGAACTTGACCATCCTGAAATCCCCCACGGTTTTGCGCCAAGCCGATGGACGGCTCTGGGCCTGGGAAGGCTGCGGCGATAATTCCGGTTGCTGTCATGGCTCGTGCACGCACGTGTGGAACTATGCCCAGGCCATTCCGCACCTGTTTCCCGAATTGGAGCGAACCTTGCGCGAAACCGAGTTCGGCCCTTCGCAAAGCGACGCGGGGCATCAGACTTTCCGTAGCGCCATTCCTATCCGGCCGGTGGTGCCCGATTTTCACGCCGCCTCGGACGGCCAATTGGGGGGCATCATGAAAGTCTGCCGCGAATGGCGCGTGAGCGGTGACACGGAATGGCTGCGGGGCCTGTGGCCCAAGGTGAAAAAGAGCCTGGATTACTGCGTTGAAACCTGGGATCCCGGGCATAAGGGCTGGGTTGAAGAACCGCACCATAACACCTATGACATCGAGTTTTGGGGGCCGGACGGCATGT
>DBTJ01000159.1:11775-13195 GCA_002306985.1 Verrucomicrobia bacterium UBA1319 | reverse complement strand
GTTTTGGGGGCCGGACGGCATGTGCTCGAGTTTTTATCTGGGCGCTTTAACCGCAGCCATCGCCATGGGAAAAGCGCTCAACGAAGAGGTGACCGGTTATGAGACGTTGCTCGCCAAAGGCAAAGCCGCCGTGGAAGCCGGGCTTTTCAATGGCGAGTATTTCATTCAAAAGATCGAATACAAAACCCTGCGCGCTAAAAATCCGCTCGAAGACAAAAACCTAGTCGGGGCTTATTCGGCCGAAGCGGTGGCGTTGTTCCAGCAAGAAGGACCGAAGTACCAATACGGTAACGGTTGTTTAACCGACGGGGTGTTAGGGGCTTGGCTGGCGGCGGTGTGCGGTTTGGGACAAATTCTCGACGCCCCGAAAGTGGCGAGCCATTTGAAATCGGTCCATCGATACAATTTTAAACCCGACCTTTCGGATCATGCCAATCCCCAGCGCCCCTCCTATGCTTGGAATACCGAAGGCGGTTTGTTGCTCTGCACCTGGCCCAAAGGCGACGCCCTCTCGCTGCCGTTCGTCTATTCGAACGAAGTCTGGACCGGCATTGAATACCAGGCGGCGTCGCACTTGATGCTGATGGGCATGGTGGAAGAGGGGCTGCAAATCGTGCGCGCTTGCCGTGCGCGCTATGACGGCCGGGTCCGTAATCCCTTCAACGAATACGAATGCGGCCACTGGTACGCTCGCGCCATGTCCTCCTACGCTCTGTTGCAAGGACTCACTGGCGCGCGTTACGACGCGGTGGATAAAATCCTCTACCTGGCCCCGCGGGTGGCGGGTGACTTCCGAAGTTTCTTTGCTTGCGCCAGCGGCTACGGCACGGTTGGCATTAAAGGTGGAAAGCCGTTCTTCGACGTGAAACAGGGAAAAGTCGAAGTTAAGGAAATTAAGGTGGGGTAAAACGATTCGTCCAGCGGTTGCCTTTGCGCGGAATAACCGCCGGCGGTAAAATGATCCCGTTGTTTAGGTGGACTCGGCGCAGGCCTTTAGCGCCGCCAAGTCCGCCGAGACAATGATTGCCAAATGCCGGGTGATTTTTTCGATCGGCCAATCCCACCAAGCAATAGCTTCGAGTTCGGCGATGGTTTGCGGGGAGAAGCGCGGTTTGATGGGCGCGGCGGGATTGCCGCCTAGGATTGTGTAGGCGGGGACATCGCGGACTACTACGGTTCGGGAGGCGATGATCGCGCCGTTGCCGATTTTCACGCCTGGCATGATCAGGGAATCATAGCCGATCCAGACATCGTTGCCGACGATGGTGTCGCCCTTAAAGGGAAGATCGGCCGCCTGGGGTCTCACTTTTTCCCAGCCGTTACCGAAAATCGAGAAGGGGTAAGTGGAAAAGCCCGAAAGCTTGTGATTGGCCCCGTTCATGATGAATTTCGCGCCGCGGGCGATGGCGCAGAACTTGCC
>DBTJ01000159.1:0-11529 GCA_002306985.1 Verrucomicrobia bacterium UBA1319 | reverse complement strand
GGGCGATGGCGCAGAACTTGCCGATAATTAATCGGTCTCCGATGAACGGGTAATGATAGAGTACGTTGCGTTCGAAATGCTCCGAGTCCTCGGGATCGTCGTAATAGGTATAGTCGCCGACGACGATATTGGGGTTTTTCACGGTGTTTTTGATGAAACACACCTGCGGAAAACCCGCCATCGGATGCTGGGTGGATGAACTAGGTCCGTTCATTTGATTCCAGGCCTGAACAGTCATCAAAACAGGACGTTTCGGAGATTACTACTCCGAATTGGGAAGGCGCACCAGCGCCTAGCGGTCTTTACCGACGAGCATGCCGGTCTGCGCCCCATAGGCTTCATTCATGGAAGCGTGGATGCGGAACATGCTCTCGACTTTCTGTTTCAGGTACTCCGTATCGTAGATGACTTGGGCGCCGGTGGGCGAACGGCGGATCGAAAATGCCCCAAACCCCTTATCCAAGACATGCATGCGGCGATCGCATTCCTTAATCATGACAGTCAGCGGGCTTTCAGAATATTTGGTCAGGAATAAATTCAACGTATGGCTATCGGAAACCGTGAAGTAGAGCCTGCCGTTGGGTTTTAACACCCGTTTCAATTCCAAAAACCACATGTCCGCCAGATCGGAAATATGAGTAAAAACCGAACCGGCAAACACTAAATCGAAGTGGTTATCCGGGAAGGGTAGGTGCGGCAGGGTGGTGGTGGTGGCAAAATGAAACGGCGGACTCAAATTCTGTTGACACCAATTGATGTACGATGCGTCAATGTCCACGCCCCAGACTTCGCTTTGCTCGGCTTCGGGTTTAAGCCAGCGAAGCAAACGGCAAGTGGCGCAGCCGATTTCCAAAATGCATTGGTCCTTTTGAAATTTGAAGCCGTCATCCGCGAGCACTTTGCGCATGTTGTTCACGTGCTCGCGTCCGGATTTCAAATACTCTTCATCGTCCTTGAAGCTCACCCCCCAAAGATTCCGGGGCGGCACCGGCAGATCTTGCGCGGCGCCCGATGCTTTGGGCGGGTTTTTGGGGACGACGTAAAATAGCTCTTTATTCGAAGCCGGGAAAAATTTGGCGGGCAACGCGGGATGTTCATTTGCCAACGCGGCGACGAGATTGGCTGGAATTTGGACGCATTCCAAAATCGTATCTTTGATGACCCTGACAAGATTCATTTTTAGTGGAATTACTATGGCCGAAGGCTTTTTTTAAGGCAATTCAAATAAAACCGGTCGGGTCGGCGGCGCGGGAACCGGCGGCACAAGCGGGTTTTCCCACGGCTCAACGGACCCCGCCCCCGCTAGCTCAGGGCTTTGTGGAGGGAGCGGGATCGCTTGCGGTTCCCGGATTTAGCTCCCGAAACGCCCCTATGTTTTGCTGGGTACGCGCCCGTTCCTGTTCCTCAAAATCCTCTTCCGGATCGAAGAAAATGATCTGGCTGCCCGAAAACTCGAATTTAAAGGGCACATGGATCAGATGGCCTAGGACGTGACGAATAGCTTCATGGCGTTCCGGCGGGGCGAAAAATAAAAGGAATCCGCCGCCTCCGGCGCCAAGCAATTTGCCTCCCAGGGCGCCCGCCGCGCGCGCTTGATCATAAAGGGCGTCCACTTGGGAGTTGGAGACCTTGTTGCTTAGCGCCCGTTTAGCCACCCACATTTCATGCAACATGTCGCCGAATTCGCCCAGATCCTTGCCATCCCGCAAAAGGGCGCAACTTTTTTCGACCATGTCATTCATCCGGAGCAGTTGGCGGCTCTTCGCGTCGATATCCGTGACATACGTGGCGGCCACATCTGCGGCGGTGCGCTTGATGCCCGTATAAAAGAGCATCAAGTGGTCGTTCAAATCCCGCAACCGCTCGCGAGGTAAAATCGCCGGTTTTACGGAGATTTCCCCGCTGGGATGGAAGCAGATTTGATTTAACCCGCCATAGGCGGCGGAGACTTGGTCTTGTGAGCCAACCGTTTCACGAATCCGCTCTTGTTCAATGTGGATGCTCTCCATGGCCAGTTGATGCTTGCCAGCCATCTTGCCTTGCAGGGCATAGAGCGCGTTCAGCAAGCCGACGGTGAAGGAAGAGCTCGATCCCATGCCGCTGCGCCCGGGTAAATCGCCATCATGATGAATTTCCAGACCGCGATCCATTTGCAAGTAACGCAACGTTTCACGCACCGCCGGGTGATTGATTTGGTCGATGGTGATCCGATCTTCGATCACGGAATAAACCACGCGAAACCGATGTTCAAAGAAGGGTGGCAAATAGCGGCAGGTAAGGTAACAGTATTTATCGATGGTGGCGGCTAACACCGCGCCGCCGTGCTGGCGATACCAGGCGGGGTAATCCGTGCCACCTCCGAAAAAAGAGATGCGAAAAGGGGTGCGGCTAATAACCATGCGCTTTATGGGACGATTCTTTACGGAGCACTGAATTCGGCCAGGTTTTGCCGAATGAACGCTTCCGCTTGAGCCAGCGATTCCGGCGTGCCTATGTCCAGGAACGGCACTTCCGCCGAGCACACTTCAATGAGCTCTCGTTGAGCGATAAATTCGGGGAACACGTCGTTTTCCATGCTGAGCGGAGATTTATTTGGAAATCGGCTTAACAAAGTGTGGCGGAATAAATACGTACCCGCGTTGATAGTTCCCGGGCCGGGGCGCTTTTCCGCGAATCCCAGCAATTCGCCTTTGGAACCCGTCGAGACGGTGCCGTATCGGCGGGGGGCGGGCACCGGCCGGGCCAATAGCACGCCGTTTACCGAGGGATTCGACAAGCGCGAGGCTAGGCTCGCCAAGTTGGCGAAAGCGAGCGAGTCGCCATTGAGCACCAGCCAGGCTTCCGGATGCTGGCCGCTCGCTCGCGCGGCGCGCAAAAAGCCCCCGCCGGTGCCCAGAGGCTCCGGTTCCGCGATGCATTGGATGTGGATGCCGCGGACTGGATTTGACGCGAAATGACCGCTAATCGCCTCGGCTAAGTAACCGGTGGAAAAAACCGCTTGAGTCACCCCTTGCCGGACGAGATATCGGGCGAGCCATGCCAAAAAGGGATGCCCCGCCACGGGAGCCATCGGCTTCGGTATGCCAGGCAACAAATGCCGAATGCGAGTGCCAAACCCTCCCGCTAGCACGACGGCTACCGTGTTTGATAGACTAGCGTCCATTCCAGGTCCGCCCAGCGTTTACACGTTTGAATACAGGCTGTTCTTGATGATCGTATAGCCCTTGATCAGCTCCTTGATACCGCGGTCCAGCGACCATTCCGGGGCAAAACCCGTCGAAGCGAGGCGGGCATTGGAAACGATATAATCGCGCTTGTCAGGGTCTTCGCCAATGGGGGCTTCCAAATAAACGAATTGTGGCAGGTGTTCCTTGATCTTGGCGCACAGCTCGACTTTGGAAAGATTCGCGTCGTCCAAACCGGCGTTGTAGGGGCGCCCCTTCATGGTTTGGAAATTGTTAATGCCGTGAATGAAAGCGCGGGTGACGTCACGAATGTGGATGTAATTCCGTTTGAAATGCCCCTCGAAGATCACCACGGCGCGGTCGTTGACGGCGCGGTAGACAAAGTCGTTTACCAGCAAATCGATCCGCATACGCGGTGACATGCCGAACACGGTGGCCAAGCGGAAGCTAATGCTGTTTTCGCGTTGCAGTACGGCGGCTTCGGCTTTCACTTTGGTGATGCCGTAAGTCGATATCGGGCGCAGTGGGCTGTCTTCCGTGCAATGTTTGCCTTTTTCCCCGATGCCATAGCCGCTGTTAGTCACCGGCATGATAATCCATTGCGATTTGCTGGCGAGGCGGCAGAGCATGTCGACGGCCTCAAAATTGGTGGTTTGGGTGCCCACTTGATCTTGATTGCACAGCGGGACTCCCACCAGGGCGGCCAGCGGAATAATCAAATCCGCCTTGGCGATCAGCTTTTTTACGATCGACTCGTCCCGACAGTCGCCGCGCGCAATCTGGAACGTGTCGTAATGGCAGCAATCATGAAGGCTGTTCTGGCGGAAACGGAAATTATCCAGCACCGTGACCTCATGGCCCAATGCCAACAAGGTTGGAGTAAGCACCGAGCCCAGATAACCCGCGCCGCCTGTTATCAATATCTTCATAGGGAAGCCAAACCTAAACAAGGCCCAGGGTCCTGACAACTCATTTTCTCCGTGGATGGCGTCTTCGACAGGAGGCGGACAAAAAGCTCGCGGGGCGGGCCGCTTTCGGATAGGATGGTTTTTAGAATTCCAGGTGGCGCAGGGTGTCGACCGTGATAATTTGAAGTGTCCGTTTGTTCCTATGAAACAACGAGCCGAAAAACCATGGAAATGTCGGACCGGAATGTCCGTGTTGGCGGGTGGACTGTCTTGCTTGCTGCTCTCGGCCTCCTTGACCCTGGCTCAACAATATGATCGTCACTCCAATCGCGGCGAGGGGTGGTATCCGGGAGTCAATACCGCCAAAACGGCACGGGAAGCGCCTTCCGATAGCGTTCCCACTCCGCGCTGGACGAACCCCGCTGGATTTGAACAAGACGTTTTTTCATTTGCCCGGGTGCGTTACACACGCCAAATGAAATCCCCCGAAGTGTGGTGGCGGGGGGGGTATTGGTACAGTGATGCGCCGGATAGTGATTTGAATTTGTCTTACCGGTTGCAGCAAATGACTTCCCTCCGGGTGAATCCCGACGGGAGAGTTATCGATCTTACAGACAAGGAGTTGTTCAATTATCCTTGGATTTATATGGTCGAACCGGGCCTAATGATTTTTGAAGAGGAGGAGGTAGCCGTTCTCCGTAAATATCTTCTAAACGGTGGTTTTTTGATGGCGGACGATTTTTGGGGGACCTTCCAATGGGACAACTTCGAGCGACAGATGAAACGGGTCTTGCCAGAGTGCCAGTGGGTGGAACTCGATATGAGCCACCCGATCTTTCATGCGGTCTTCGACTTGAAAACTTCCAAGGAGAATCTTCAAATTCCTAATGTCGTCGCGGGCCGCAAAGCGGCCGTCACAGGTATCACCTGGGAATACCATGATGGCGAAGAGTGCAAAGATATTCATTTTCGAGCCTTGTTCGACGAAAAAGGCAGGTTAATGGTCTTGGGTTGCCACAATACCGATAACGGCGATGGGTGGGAGCGGGAAGGTGAAGATGAATACTTCTTCCATCGATTTTCGGAAAACATCGCTTACCCTTTGGCTATCAATATCATTTTTTACACGATGACCCATTAATTTGTCGCGATTACGGTTTCCTTTTCGGTTACCGAATAAATCGAAACCAGCCAGCGTTGGGCCGAATCGAACCCGTTCCACTTGAAAATGCGAAAATCGCTTTATAGAACAATGCATTTGTATCTTTAAGGGCTTATTCAGCAATTAGATGTGGAGCAGTCTTTGACAATAAAAGCAGACTTACAAAAGCCAAGTACCTGGTTGCATTTCTCCCGCGAATAGCTGGTTGCGGGTCCCCGCTGGATACACCTTTTCCAGGAAAAGAAAAACCCCGCCAAACACTTGTTTGGCGGGGTTTTCAAACTAATGGAGCTGGCTCTTAGTTGCGTTTGCGGCGCAATTGGAGACCGCCCAAAGCAGTCATACCCGTGCCGAGAAGCATCAGGGTGTAACCACCATCCGGAACGCTCAGGTACGCATCATAGCTGATCTGGGTGGTCCTGATCGCATTGATCTTGACGTCCAAAGTCAACGAATAGGGGGCGCTAACGGCCGTCGAGGTGACTTGTTGGCCGGCGCTGAATTCTTTGGTTACGGGAGCAATCGTCGGAGTCAAAACAGAGCCGATCAAAGTCGATTTGCCAAACAGGGTGTTGCTGGTATCATAGTAGGCGCCGTAGGAGACCGAGGTGCCATTGCCGGCTTGGATGAAGTTACCACCGATTGCGGTGTTGATGGTGTTGCCGCTAGCTAAAGGACCCAGATCTGTCTCCGAGAACAAAATTTCCAGCGAGCCGGTCATTACGCTTGAGCTCGGTTGGGAATTGAAAGAGAGGTTGTCCAGAATCGGTTGGCTGGCTGTGCCTAGGCTTAAACCGCTGGAAACATTCAGGGTCCAGTTTCCGACTGCTCCGCTGAACACAATAACACCAGGAGTCAAATCCAGGTCTCCCGCAGCGTTATCCACAACCGTAACGGATGAGGCACCACTGATCAATTTCAAAGCCGTGGTCGCGTTAGCCGCCGGGATCCCCGCCAGGACCAGCGCCGCCAAAATCGCAATTTTTTTCATATTTTGTTTCATGCTAAATGTCTTTCGTATCGCTTTACTCTATCTTTTCCGCAGGCGAGATGCTTTAAGCAGCTACCATGCCAACCGTTGTTATGGGCTGTTCGTGATTTGTAAGTATAAGCATACCAACGAACTATAATAAAATGTCCCAGTGTCACGTCTTTGGACACGCTTGCGCAAAGCGTCGGAAAGCTTAACAGAATCCGAAGTTGGCCTCCCGGTTGAGGGGTAATAATAGTCGTAAGTCATTTAAGATTAGAATATTACGTTGTATTCGTTTGATGTGTAAAAGAAACCGACAGGAGTCGATAGGTGGTGGGTTAAGCGTTTTATAACATTCTTAAAGCCAATAGAATATGCGCACAAAAATAACCGTCGGGATTATTTACAAGCGAGTCTTGGTGGCTCCAGTGGCGCTTCTTAATGACCTTTCCTTATCTAGGTTTCCATTAGTTGTGATTTCAGTCCTTCTGATTAAATAGTTAATCTTACTATTTAAATGAACTCGGAATGGAAGCAATGGTGCGTTTCCTTCCAATGGTGGGACGAAGCATATGTGTTTTTAAGATGTCTGCGTGAATGAGCTCTGTGCTATGCGGCCGTTTGATTATGCTGGTGCGGTTGAGGCTGGCTATGCAAGGGAGCAATATCGTGTTGTGGTGTCGAACCCTAGTTAAAGGATCGCTAATCTCTCGGGTTGCTTAGTGCTTCGGGGGTGATGACTTTTTCCGCGCGTCTCGGGATTCATCAGGAGCGCAATCCCATCGAGGGGCTAAAGTAGGGGGTAATTCTGCCATATCCCCCATCTTGAGCGGGCGAGAGGTCGTGGCGGAACATTTGGGGAAACTAAATACCCTTCGCCAGCGTTTAATAAGGTTAATTGGGGATGGCATCGAGAGGCGGCGAGAGGTTAAAAAAACAACCTGGGAGCCGAAATTTCCCGAAAGCCTGCCATCGGTTGGAAGGCGATGGGTGGCTGCCGAGATCTCCTTGACAGGATTCTGGCGGAATGAGCATCCTCTAACGCAGCAAGCTTTTTCCTGTACAAATCCGAATACCACAGTGTGAGTTATTTGAAATCAAGCAACGACTATGAAAATGATATCCCGGCTCTGTTGTGGCGCAATCCTTGCCTTGGCCAGCGCCAACGGTGTAATTGCCGACGATGGCCAGCCTCCGGCAACTTCGGCGCCGAAACCCGAGTTTCCACCGCATACGGAAGTGCTTAAAGACTACGAGGAAGTCGTCTCTTCCATCGACAAGACACGCAGCTTGATGTCCGTGTGGATCAAGCGCAAAGACAACCAGATATTGGCCGCGTTGCCGAAGGAGTTCGAGCAGAAAAAATTCTTCATCGCCATGACGGTGGCTAGCGGCGAACGCTATGCCGGGCTGCAAGCGGGAGATTATTATTGTTACTGGAAGCGGCTGGGCAATCGCTTGCTGCTCATGGAGCCTAACTTATCCATTCGCTCCATGGGGGATGAGGAATCCAAAGCTTCCGTGGGCCGGCTCTTTACCGACCGGGTTATCGTCGACGTGCCCATCCTGGCGATGCTGCCCAATTGGGGGCCCATCATCGACTTGCGAGCTTTGCTAGTGAATGACTCGGCCAAGTTTTTCGGGGCCGGCACCGTGCGTGACGCCAAATTCAATCTCGCCAGCATTAAGACCGCCAAAGCCTTTCAGTTCAATGTCGAAGCCGCGTTCGAGATGCCAATGGCCGGCGGCCTCATGAAAACGCTGCATTATTCCATCAGCGAGATCGTGCCCAACCCGGGCTATAAACCCCGCGTGGCCGATACGCGGATTGGCTATTTCACGACCAGTTTCGCCGATTTAGGCCAATATACCGGCGACGAGTCCAGCGTGCGCTATATCAACCGCTGGCACTTGGAAAAAGCCGATCCCAGCCTCAAAGTTAGCCCGGTCAAGAAGCCCATCGTGTTCTATATCGAACATACCACCCCGATTCGTTATCGACGCTGGGTGCGCGAAGGTCTTTTGATGTGGAATAAAGCCTTCGAGCAAGTCGGCTTTGCCAATGCCATTGAAGTCTATTACCAGGATGCCGGCACCAAGGAGCACATGGAGAAGGATCCCGAGGATGTGCGATATAACTTCATCCGTTGGCTCAACAACGACGTCGGCACCGCCATCGGGCCCAGCCGAGTCAACCCCCTTACGGGTGAAATTCTCGATGCGGACATCATTTTAACCGATGGCTGGATTCGCCATTATTGGAAGCAATACAACGAAGTGTTGCCGGAACTGGCCATGGAAGGCTTCTCTCCCGAAGCGCTGTCTTGGCTCAAAATGCATCCGCAGTGGGATCCCCGAGTCCGGCTAGCCCCGCCTTCGGAGCGTCCGGCGGTATCCGCCGCCATCGCCCAGCAAGGGCCTGAACCTTACGGTGGGCATGCGTTGGCCAAGGCTGGAACCAAGCTCTTGGGCGAGCATGAATATGATGGTTTGGTGGGTCGGGTCAGCCAAGTCAACGGCAGCTGCCGCGCGGCCGAATGCAAAGCCATCGACATGGCGCTCATGCGGTTCAATTTCGAGTTGTCCGGCGATATGCTCGAGGAGAGCTCGGACAAAGCCGAAGCTGGCGGCAAAAAAGAAGATAAAAAAGAGAAGAAACCCGAGGAAGAAAAACTCGACGGTATTCCCGAATGGTTTGTCGGGCCGTTGGTGGCTGAATTAGTGGCCCATGAAGTGGGGCATACGCTCGGCTTACGCCACAACTTCAAGGCTTCCAGCATCTATACGATGGAGCGGATCAATAGCGCCGAGTTCAAAGGCAAGAAGCCTTTCGCCGGCTCGGTGATGGATTACATTCCCATCAATATCTACGGGGTGAATCGCGATAAACAGGGGGATTACGCCATGATCGATGTCGGGCCGTATGACCGCTGGGCGATCGAGTATGGCTATATGGCCAGCGATAAACCCGAGGATCTCAAGGCCGTGTTTGCCCGGGTGGCCGAACCGGAATTGAGCTATGCGACCGATGAGGACACCAGCGGTCCCGATCCCTTCGCCCGCCGGTACGATTTTGGCGCGGACCCGATCCAATACGTCAAAAAACAAATGGAATTAGTTCAATACCATCGCGGTCGCCTGCTGGATAAGTTCGTCAAGGATGGCGACAGCTGGTCTAAAGCCCGCCGGGGTTATGAAATGACGTTGGACGCTCAGACCCGCGCCTTGAGCATGATGGCCAATTGGCTGGGCGGCGCCTTCGTGAATCGCGACAAGAAAGGCGATCCCCAAGGCCGTTTGCCCATCACGGTGGTGCCTGCCGAACGACAACGCGAGGCCTTGCGCTTTGTCATCGACAACGCCTTCATGGACGAGGCCTACGGGTTGAATCCCGAACTGCTCCGCCGTATGACGGTCGACAAATGGCTGGATGAGTTTAGCTCGGCGATGCAATCCTCCACTTGGCCCATCCATGACCGCATTCTTGGCATTCAATCCGCCGTGCTGACGATGGTTATGAACCCCAGCCGGTTGGAGCGCGTGTACGATAACGAGGTGCTCACCCCGGCCAAGGATGACATGGTTACCCTTCCCGAAGTGCTCGGTTCTTTATGCGACTCCATCTGGATCGAACTCAAGAAATCCACGGATCATGAATACACCGCGCGGCAGCCGATGATTTCCAGCCTCCGCCGGAATCTCCAGCGCGAGTATCTGGAGCGGTTGATCGACTTGAGCCTGCCGGAAACCTGGGGTAATGCCTCCCGCAAAGCCATTTCGAATCTGGCCCTGGCGCAACTGCGCAAGCTCGACACCCAGTTGGGTGGAGTGCTGCAAGACAAAGGCGGGAAGTTGGACCCCTACTCCCAAGCCCACCTGTCGGAAGCGAAACTGCGGATCGATAAAGCCCTCGATGCCTCCTACATCTACAACATGAGTTCGAGCGCTAATAACCCGATCATTTATTACTACATGCAAGACGCGAAACCCGCCTCCCTGGAGTCGAGGTCGCAGGCGAATCCCTAACTAGGACGCGCCGGCTAATAACACGGCGGGCTTAATAAACTGCCGTTTGGATATAAGGGTGGCTGGACGCTGATTCAAATCAGCCCAGCCACCCGTTCTTTTTGGGGGCGCCGGGATTTCCAATCAATATTTCATTTTTTGATCGTCCACTCAGCCAATGGTAGAATAGGTGATGCCGAACGTTTCGCAACCAACCCGCTAGGATCGAATCACTACCGGCTACCTCAATAAAACCATTCAAATCGGGCCTCGTGATCAAGACTTGGTTTTTTTCAATTATTTCAAATCGACAAAATCAGTGACTGGAGGCGGGAATAGCCTGCTTTGGTTTTGAAGTCCCATTACGACGGGGCTTTGTCTTGTGGGTTGCGGTTTGCAAACGGCGGTCGAAAAGTGAGGCAAGTGGCGCTCGAAAAGTGAGACGCCTACCGGGCCAAAGGGAACTAATTTCTGTGGTTCAAGTCAAGTCCTTGATGCAGGCAGTATAATCGGCGTATGGCTGATTCATAATTAAGGTAACCATGAGGAACGACAGACGGTTACGAGCGAGAAGGCTTATTTAGACTCTTTGGCGGACAGGAAGTCAAAAAAGCCGCTCATGGTGGCTTGGCGTGGGTGCGGGCATTTTCTAATCCAATGGACGGCCAAGCTGACCACAGCCCGACGGATCATGCCCAAGTTGAGGACGGCGGTGCGGTGGCGGACGCGGCTGCGATCTTCCCCGGCGATCACATCCAAGCGCAGGTGCAGGCCGACTTCAATCCCCCAATAGTGACGATCGGCGGCCAGCATCTGCTCCGGTGGCAGCTCAGCGCCCGTAAGGGAACTGAGGAGATACTCCGTTTCAATTTCTACGGCGGGAGGTTTGCCGCTGTCATTGCAGCGGGTCAGCTTGGCCGCCTGCTCCGCAAAGGGGAAGCCGGCGGCGGCGGCGGTGGTGTCAAACGGCAGGAGGCAGCGGGCTTCCATGCGGCTGCGGTTGCGCTCGCAGGTCTGAACCGCTGTGGGTGGAGGCTTAGGGGGGGAAACCGCGAGACAAACCTTCAAAGAGTTGTTTCACGTTTTTGGCGATTCCCTTTTGATTGCCTTTGACGGTGAAAAGGGAGTCGGCCCCTCTTTCCTGGACAATAATGCGTGCCGTTTCGGTTTGGGTGTGCAGCGCATCGGCCGTTACCAGGGAGCCTTCGATCGCGACGCGGCGGAGCAGTTCTTGGGCGGCGAGAATTTCATTGGAGCCTGGAGCCACTAGAACAGTGACAATATAATTACGTTATA
>DBTJ01000082.1 GCA_002306985.1 Verrucomicrobia bacterium UBA1319 | reverse complement strand
ATGGCGCACCAGTTTAAGCACGCCGATGTCACGCGCCAGTTTCGTGTCGCGGGCGAAGTGCGGTGGCACGTGCGCGTGCTCGGCCCCGAAAATTTGCTTGGCGCGGTCGATGGCCAGTTGCTCGATCGTGTCGATATGCTCGCAGCCGCCGTACCAACGCTTGGCCGGGTAGCCTTCCGCGTACTTGTTGGTCAACACCGAACCCTGGGCTTCCATCACCGCGGGGCTGGTGAAATTCTCGCTGGCGATCAGCTCGATGTTTTCCTGCTGCCGGGTAAGTTCCAGCGCGATGGCGTTGGCGATCGCCGGATCGGCCCGGTGGAGCGTTTTGACCCGGGCGTCGGATTCGATTTTATCGACGCGCCGGGCGTGGCGCCCGCCCTCGAAAGTGGCGCCGAGAAAGGCTTTGACGATTTTACCCGCCAATTCGGCTTTCGTGGCCATCGCGCTCAAACAGAGGACATTCGCGTCGTTGTGACGGCGAGCCAGGGCGGCGGTTTCCTCGTTGTACACCAAGGCCGCGCGGATGCCGGGGTATTTGTTGGCGGCCATGCTCATGCCGACGCCGGTCCAGCAAACCAATATGCCCAGGCTGCTCTCGCCGTTTTGCACGCTGTGGGCGACGAGTTGGGCGAAATCCGGGTAATCGACGGCTTCCGCCGAATGGGCGCCGAAATCGCGAACCTCCCAGGCTTCGCCTTTCAATAGCGCTTTCAATGTCTCCTTCAGGGCGATGCCGTGGTGATCGGAAGCCAGGGCGATGGTTTTGGCGGCGGACTTTTTTTCGGATGGGGTTGAGGGTGAATTTTGTTCGATAAAATTTAACATAGAAGGAATGGCTCGCTGGATCTGATCACGGCATTGCGCGTATATCTCGAAAGAACCGCCGATCGGATCCGCGATTTCTTTTTCGTAGGGCTTAAGGTTCTCCTCGAATTCGCGCGCTAAAAAGGTTTTCTCCGCCGCTTGCGGGTAAAGCAAGTTGATGGCGTCCATGTGGCCATGGGTCATGGCGAAGATGAAGTCCGCTTTGGCCACCAAGCTGGCGGTTAATTGACGGCTGCGGAAGGTTTGAAAATCGATGCCCCATTCTTTGATCGCGCGCAAGGCATGCGGGCTTGCCGCCTGGCCGTCCATGGCTCCCAGTCCCGCGGACAAAACCTCATACTCCCCTCGTCCCGCGGTCGCTTTGCGAAAAAGCGCTTCGGCCATTGGGCTTCGGCAAATGTTGCCTGTGCAGACAAAGAGGATTGTTTTCATGTGTGTGCTTAAGGCCAGGGGTTTCCTGGGCGCATCAATTGGAACAACTTGAGGTGCGCCGCAAAAAACGTCAACGGTGAAAATCGGCGAAATACGAATTCAATCCCGCCGGGCTACCCGGCGGACGACCGCAAGTCCCTTAAGCAGATCCACCGCCCGGGCCAGCGCCGGATCTTGGATTGAGTGCTTTGGAAGCTCTTCTTGGATAGCAGCTTGAGCGGATTCCGCGTCGCCAAGATTTTTGTTCTCTTTTTGTTGCCGGACCAGCTCGGCTTCGTTCAGTCGGCGGCCGGATAAACGGTTCGTCAAGCTGGCGGAAGATTTGCCGGTTCGTGGCGCGAGCGGCTTGCCAATGACGGCGTAGGCATCGTTAAACCAGGTGCGCTCGTCATCCGGGCTGACGGCGACCTCGATATCCGGAGTTAAACCATTGATCGGGAGTTCTTTGTCATCATCCAGACGCGGTAAATTCGTGGCGATGCGCAATTGGCTGCCGTTAGCCAGGGGGAACCGCTTAAAATCGGCGGTTTGCCCCGCCGTGCGGCTGCCGATGAGCAGGCCCGCGTGGTTTTGCCGTAACATGGCGGCCAATGCTTCGGCGGCGGCGGCGGTTTGGCGATTCACCAAGATGGAAACCGGCATCTTCAACGCATTCGTTTTCGCGGTGGCTTTGGCCACTTCACCGCCCCATTTTAAGAGCACTTTTTCCGAATCGTAAAAGAGGTTGGCGAGCTTGGCGGCGGCTGGGTAATCGTCGCCGGTGGCGTATCGTAAGTCGAAGATGATCCCCGTCAATTGGTTGGTCGCCTGCCAGGCCAGGAGCAACTCGCCGGCATTTTGCGCGGATGCCGCATCGATGGTGGTTAAGCGCACCCAGGCCAGATTTCCCTCGATGGCGGAGACTTTAAAACCTTGGGCGACCGTCGCGGCGGTGGCGCCCGTGTAATTGGTGGGGACCAGGGATACTTTGGGCTCAAGCTGCTTGATTAACCCCAGGAGGGCGGCCTGATCTAGCTCCTTATCGGAAATGCCGGGCAGGTTTTGTTTAATCAAATCGATTGCTTGTTGGAAGTCCGGGGTCGCCGCCTCCGCGGCTGTTAGCGGTTCCGCGCTTAGGCTCAAAACGCCTAGCAGAACTGCGACAACTTTTCCTAATCGCCTCATGTTCTTGAAATATTGCACCTGATAATGAGATACTGCAAGCGCGTGTGCAGCATTAATTATGCCCCGAACGCGGGTTTTCGCCGGGCGGAGGATAATGCAACGCTCGATGCGCGAGGTCATTCCTATACATAACCCCTTCAAAATTAATAGTCTGTACGGCTTCGTAAGCCCGCTTTCGCGCCGCCTTCAGGTCGCTATCCCAAGCGGTGACGCCTAAGACCCGGCCGCCATGGGTGAGAATTTGGTCGTTTTTGAGCGTGGTTCCCGCGTGAAACACCTTGGTTTTCTCAAGTTTTGACGCCTTGTCTAGGCCCTGAATCGTTTTGCCTTTGGCGTAATGCCCCGGATACCCACCCGAAGCCATGACCACGCAGAGCGCGGCGCCCGCTTTCCATCGCAAGGTATGTTGGGCGAGTTGCCCCGTTGCGCTGGCATCCAGCAATTCGACGAGGTCGTTCTCCAGCCGAGCCAGATACACTTGAGTCTCCGGATCGCCAAAACGGGCGTTGAACTCCAGCACTTTCGGGCCTTTGGCCGTCAGCATGATGCCCGGATAAATGATCCCGCGATAGTCGATCCCCTCCTGGATGCAACCTTTGAGCCAAGGCTTTAGGATGACGCGCTGGACTTCCGCCATTTGGTCCTCGTTCAGAAACGGGGTGGGGCAGTAAGTGCCCATGCCGCCGGTGTTGGGGCCCAGATCCCCATCGAACGCCCGTTTATGGTCTTGAGAGGTGGGGAAGAGCAGGGCGCTGGTACCATCGCAGAGCGCATGCAAGGAAACTTCGATCCCTTCCAAAAACTCTTGGATTACAATCCGGGCGCTGGCCTCGCCAAATTGATGGCCAACCAGCATGTGGTCGATGGCTTGGCGCGCTTCGGCTTGGGACGCGCAGACCACGACGCCTTTGCCGAGCGCCAAGCCGTCGGCTTTGACCGCGCAACGCCCGCCCATCGAGTCGGTAAATATTTTGGCTTGAACAGGATCGGTAAACGATTCCGCTTGGGCGGTCGGGATGCCGTGCCGGGCCATGAAAGCTTGCGCGAAGACTTTGGACGACTCGAATTGCGCGGCCTGGCGGTTCGGACCCCAAATCTTGAAATGATGGCTCTGGAATAAATCCACGATCCCTAAAGCCAAGGGGTTGTCCGGCCCGACCACGATCAGCTCCGGCCGGTTCGTTTGCGCCCAGGCCAGCAGGCCCGGAAGGTTCTCGGCCCCGAGGGGGATATTGATGACCGGAGAATGGTTGGCGGCCAGCCGTTCGGTCGCGGTGCCCGCGTTGCCAGGCGCGCACCACAGCGAAGTGCAATGGGGGGACTGAGCGAGTTTCCAGACGATCGCGTGTTCGCGACCGCCGGAGCCGATGACCAAAATCTTCATGGGCGTGGATTCAAACAGGAACGGAGAGGCTTGGGAATTGTTTTTTTAGGTTCCCTTCAAAATGCGGACAAACTCTTTCTTCAGCCAGCCGGTGCGGCCTTGCGGATCGCGAATTTGGACCCAATCATTTTGAAAATCAACCGCCTGTACCTCGGAGCCGTCCGGCATCACGAACGCGCTGCGCGATTCTTCCAAGGGGCCATACCGGGCGGGCGCGTCTTTGGCCACCACCACGGCGGGAGCGGGGCCCAGATAATCCCACAGCCGCGCGGTCAGGCCGGCGCCGGTGATCAGGAGGAGGCTGATGAATATGCGGATACCTTTGGATACTAAAGGTGTGGCGTTTGCCCGCCAGAGCCGCGCGATGATCAAGCCCGCCAGCACCCAGCCCGCCGCCATGGCCGCCAAAGTCCATTCGTTAACCGTCAAAAGCTGGGTCCAAGAGCGCCACCAAGGAGTGCGGTAAGGAGCCGAAGCGTTGGCGCGAGTGCGCGCCATTTGCAGGTTGTTGGCAATGTCAGTGTCGCGCGGGGCGAGCTCTTGCGCCAGCCGGTAATGGGCGATGGCTTGGCCCAGCTGGCCCATTTTAAAATACGCGTTGCCCAAGTTGAAATAGAGGGCGGGAGAAACTTGCTTTTGCTTCACCAACGCTTCGTAGTTTGTGATCGCGGCGTTGAGTTTGCCTTCCGCGTAAGCCGCGTTGCCTTGCTCGAACTCATTCGCGGCTTGGGCTGGCAGGCTCAACAGGACCCAAAGGAACAGTGGCACGGCCGCGCGCAACGGGTTGGGTCCGCGCTTGGGCGTGAATTCCCGCAAGACCGGGATGATCGCGTTCAATTCCGCCAGCGTGTCCATCAGATCGGAATTGCTGCTCACTTGAGCGTACCGGGCTTGGTCGCACCGGGCGAACAGCGCGCGCAACCGGGTGATGGACTCCTCGTCGAGCCCGCGCGGTCGCAAAGCTTCTTCGATCACGGCATCGGTAATGGCTTGCGCCGGCCGCTCGAGCCGCTCGCCGAGTTGTTCTTGCAGGACTCGAAACACGGTGGCGTAGAAGGCTTCCGCATTGCCCGACCCCGCCAGGCTTTGCAATTCCGCCAGCGCTTTGTCCACCCAGCGGCCGACCTCGCGTTGTCGCACCCATTGGGGATTGCGCTGTTTGTGGCGTTGGTATAGCCGGCGGCCCAGCGCGGCGCCGATGCCCAGCAGTGGCAGCAATTGCCAACCCAGGAACCAGGTTTCCATGGCGAGCGGCCGGGCGGGCGGGCCTAATTTGCCCGGCCGCGCCTTGATATTGGCGATGTCTTGCGCGGGTTCGGTCTTCTTCGTCTCCACCCCGGCCAGCGAAGGTGGCGGCGCGGCGCTACCGCCCGGCCGCACGATGATGTCTTTGGCCGGCTGGCGCAGGGTTTGATAGGCTTTTTTGTCCGGATCGAAAAAGCTGAAATCGAACGCGGGGATTTGCCGCAAATCGGGCGACTGCGGCACCACCACATATTCAAAAGTCTTGCTGCCTTGCAGGCCGATGCCATCGGCGACCTGCGATTTGATCACCGGGGGATAAACCTTGAATTCGGACCCCAAATCCAAGCTCGGAAAATCCAGGGTGTTGATACTGCCTGAACCGGTGAGTTCGATTTTTACGGTGATCGGATCGCCCGCCGCCACGTTCGTGGGCCCCGCCGTCACGCTCATGGTGTAAGTGCCCACCGCGCCGTGGAAAGACGCGGGCACACCCTCGGTCGGCAAGGGCAGGACTTGGATGGGCGCGGCGTCGCTGGCTAGATTCAACCGGCGTTCTTCCATCTCCGGTATGTTTCCCATGAAAAAATCGCGCGTAACGCGTCCGGTGGGCACCGTGCAAATGATTTGAATGCTCGCCGGGCCGAGTTGGGTCACCCCGGCGCTCATCGCGGTCGCGGGTTGGCGAAAGATAAAGTAATGATAGCGTTTACCTTGGAATATCGTGTCGTCTTGCTGGGGTTGGGAGTTGGTCCCCAGCATGAAACCTTCGGCTTTCACTTGGGGATAGTTGCCATTGCGGAAACCTTGGGCATAGACGCGCACCTCCAACGGAATGGATTCGCCGACATACAGGTTAGACTTTGTTAATATCAGCTGGATAAAGGCGATCTCGGATCGTTTGGCGGCCCCCTCTGGCGGTGGGGCGTTTGGTGGCAGAACTTTGAACGTCAACGGACTGCTCGTATATTTTTTGCCTTCGATGGTGATTTGATAGCCGGGGATGGTGTAATCGCCCGCTTGGCTGGCGGTGATTTGGTAAATGTAAATGACTTGGCTGGTGGTTTCTCCGTTAATAGATTGAACGTTCTGGCTGCGCGAAACGAAATCCGCTTCCAATCCGGCGGGTAATTTGACATCCACGCGTCCAGGCGGGGTTAGATCCTGAAAAATAAGCCTTAACGTGGCGGTTTCTTCGATCGAGATGGGGGAACGATCCACTTCGACCTTAAACGCGGGCGCCGCTTGGATTGCCAGCGCCAGCCCAAAAAGAGCCCATGCCCATCCAGCCTGTCGCATCAGGCGGATGAAATCATTTCCCCTGCTGGCCCGCCTCGGGCCGCCAAATATGCTGTTCATTGTTACCATCGGCCGTAACTGTCGGAAGAATGTCTAAAGCTTTGGCCGGGGCTTAAGCAAGAAGTTTATCGATTGCTTGAGCCCGGCGTTTCGCGGCGTAGGGCCGCGAAATCTCCTAGGGATCGACAATGCCGCCGCTTTTTTGTTTAAAATTCGCGGACCGGACGGGTGGCGAGACGCCGCCCCGTTCCCGCTTTGAAAAAACTAGGCAGTGCGCGCCGCCCCGATATAATCGCCCGGATGTCGGATTCGTATTATCAACTCCTCGATGGGGTGATCGGCCATCTGCGCGAGCTTAAGCAACGCGGCGAACGTTATGTGAACGTATCCCCCGCGACGCTGGAGTTGCTGGCGGGCGCCGCCCCAGCCAAGGGGGCGACCCAGGGCGCTTTGCCGCCCCCGGTCGCGAAGAGTGCGCCTCCGGCCGTCGCGCCCCCTCCCATGACACCTCCCAAACCCACTCGCCCGGTCATTAAGGAAACTAAGGAAACACCTCCGGCCAAGTCCACGACGGCGAAACCGGCGGCGAAATCGGATCGCGATTCAACCAAGGAAGCGCGCATGGCCGCATTACGCACCCAAGCACTGGTTTGCGAGCGCTGTTCGCATTTGGTGAAGTCTCGAACGCAAGTTGTTTTCGGGGTGGGGGATGTGAATTCTCCTTTAATGTTCGTGGGCGAGGCTCCCGGGGCCGACGAAGATCTCCAGGGCGAGCCGTTCGTGGGCAAAGCGGGACAGTTGTTAACGAAGATCATCGAGGCCATGGGTTTTACCCGGCAAACGGTCTATATCGCTAATATTTTGAAATGCCGTCCCGATACCCCCGGCCAAACCGCCGGCAATCGCAAGCCGACGCCCGAGGAGATGCAAACTTGCCTGCCGCATTTGCTCGCGCAAATCGAGATCATTAAACCTAAGATCATGGTCGCCCTGGGCGCAACCGCCGTCGAAGGCTTGCTGGGCAAAACCGTGGGGATTACCAAGCTACGCGGCCACCCGCAGGATTTTCACGGTACCACAGTCATGCCCACCTATCATCCCGCTTATTTGCTGCGCAACCAATCGTTGGCCATCAAGCGGGAAGTGTGGGAAGACATGCTTCAAGTGCTGGAAAAACTCGACTACCCCATCAGCGAAAAACAGCGGAACTATTTCCTGGCGAAGAAGTTGTAAATCGCGGCTTCGGCTTGCCAGCGTGTTTTTTTAGTGATTTTAACCTTCCGAAAGGGCGGCGGCGCGGGGCGTCGTCCGCGTCCGGTGCGCTGCGTTTCCCTTAAAAAATGTCTCAAGTTCTCAGGGTTACTGCCGATAGTTGTTCAGGACCTAACAATTTTAAGACGAATATGACAAGCGAAGTAACTGAAAACACGGCGGCTGCGAATCGCGCTTTGGCTGGCAAATACCTTACTTTTGTGCTCGGGCGTGAATCCTACGGGGTGGCGGTCTTGAAAATCCGTGAAATTATCCGGATGCAGGACATTACGCTCGTCCCTCAGATGCCTGATTACATCAAGGGCGTGATCAATTTGCGCGGCAAAATCATTCCCGTCGTCGATTTGCGGTTGAAGTTTTGCCTTTCCAAAGCCGAAACCACCGAGCGCACGTGCATTGTCGTGGTTCAAGTTTCCTTGCCTTCGCGCAACACCCTCGCCATGGGCATGGTGGTCGACGCAGTGGAAGAGGTGATCAACATCGGCGTGTCCGATATCGAGGAAACCCCGGATTTCGGCGCCAAGCTCGATACGGAATACATTTTGGGCATGGCGAAGATCAAAGGCGCGGTGAAAACCCTCTTGGACATCGACAAGGTGGTCGCCGCCGAGACGATCGAAACGCTCAAGCAGGTCGCCCGCTAAATTCGCCGAGCGCACCCGCGCTCGACCGCCCATTTTACCGCCGTTGCGTGAACCCGTTTATCACGCGACGGCGTTTTTATTTTTCACGGTCAACCGCCTGCCAAAGCCTCGAAGCGAAATAGTCCGGGGTGAAATCTTGAACGGCAGGTTTATCGGCTTGCTTTCGGGTGGTTTCACCGCCCCGGTCAGTCGTTGGAAGCTGGCGTGCCCTCCGGGGTTCGCTTGTTCCGCATTTTACTTGCCAGGCTAAGGCGCGAACTTTATAAGAAAACCTGCGTAAGTTGTTCTTATGGAGAATGCATGCTTATCTTCCTTGGCCGTTCTATCGCTATTGATATCCGGAGTAAACGGGCTGGGCGCCGAGCGTGGCGCTTTGCAAAACGTTCCGGAGGCCGCCCATTATGCCTTGGTTTATTCGTTGGACATACCTAACACGCCCAACTACAGCGGGGGCCTCGACTACGATATTGATCTCCGATCCGGCATTACGGAATTCAGCCGGATCGCTTACTATCTGGAATTGCAGCCCACCGCTGGCGCGTTGAAGTATTTGTGGGTGTCCATGGACGCCTTTACGGCGGACGTCAACCTCATCGGCGTTCCGACCGCGCCGAACGGGGCGGTCTTCCAACAGCCGGTGGCGAACCTGAACGTGGTGGCGAACGTGGCGGGGATTGTCACCGGCACGAACTTAACGGGCGGCAACCTCGAATTTTGGCCCTCCGACTTTACCGCCGTCAATTGGGCCGGCGTCACCAACGCCAGCGACACCGCGTTCGACTGGGGCGACACGATGGCCACCACGGGCAGTTACGGTTCGATGCAAATCGCCAACGCCGAGGCCAAGCAGATTCTCTTCGCCTTTAACCGCTGGGGCGGCAACGGCGGCACGGCCGATCTCGGCATCGGTAACAACCCGTCCGGAAGTCCCGATTATACCTTCGCCCAAAACGCCGCTGGTTACGCCGTTAAAACCCTGCAAGTCTACGTGTTGCCCCCGGTTAGCGGCGCTCCGGCGCTCGCGGGCGCGGTGGGGCGTTCCGGCCTGACCAATGTGGTGCTCACCTTCAGCAAACCGCTGGAAGACGCCGCCACGAACCGGGCGCACTATGCGATCGACGGCGGCGTCAACGTGCTCGACGCGAGTCTGGATCCGATCAACCGCCTGTTGGTGACGTTGACCACCACCCCGCAGCAGCCGCTCACCCGCCACACGGTGACGGTCAACGGCGTGCGCGACCAAACCGCCGAGCAACTCGAGGTGGCGACGAACTCCACGGCGGTCTTCCGCTCGTCCATCGCGGGGCGCGGCGCGACGGCCAACGTGCCGGAAGCCGCCGATTACACCTTGGTTTATTCCCTCGATATCCCCAATTCGCCCAATTATAAGACGAAGCTCATTTACACCGAGGATTATAGCGCCGGAATCACCGAATTCAGCCGGATCGCCTATTACCTGGAACTGCGGCAAACCGGGGGAAATTTGAATTATCTGTGGGCTTCCATGGACGCGTTTACCGCCAACGTCAAAAGCATCGGAGTGCCGACCGTCGCGAGTAAGGCCGTATTCCAGCAACCCGTGGCTAGCTTGAACGTGGCCTCCAGCCTGGCCTCCATCACCACCGGCACGAACCTGGCGGGCGGCAACCTCGAGTTTTGGCCGTCCAATTACGAGTCCGCCAACGCCGTCGGCGTGCCCACGGCCAGCGATCTCGATTACGACTGGGGGGACACCCTCACGGCTGGCCAGCATGGCTCGATGCAACTCCACAACGCCGACGCCAGAGAAGTTTTATTCGCGTTCAATAACTGGGGCGGCAACGCCACCATCGCCGACCTGGGCATTGGCACCAATCCGCATGGCCAGCCGGACTGGACTTTCGCGGGCAACGCCGCGAGCTACACGATCAAGACGCTACAGGTGTACGTGCTTACCCGCCGGAAATCCTGTAACATCGTCGGGCAAACCTTCCAACCCGAGGGCGGTTTCAAGGTGACATGCGAAGCCACTCCGGGCGCCACCTATTCCCTCTGGCGCAAGTCCAATTTAAGCGCCGAGACGTGGGTCCAAGTCGCGGCGACGACCGCTACCGCCGAAACCGTATCGCTCGTGGATTCGCAAGCCTCGGACCAGACCGGGTTCTACCAGGTGCGAACGCCTTGATCGGCGGTGGCCGGCCGCGCGCCCTCCCTATATTAGCCTCAGCTTTCAATACTATGCGAACGTCATTGATCCCTTATCTAGTCCAACTGCTATCGCTGGCGGCTCTGCCCATGGTCCTGCACGCGGCGCCCCCCATTCGCGTCATGCCCGTCGGCGACTCCATCACGGACGGCGCCGGCGCGCCCGGCGGTTACCGGGCGCCGTTATATCGCCTGATGACCAACGCGGGATACCACGTCGACTTTGTCGGCACCCAAGCCGATAACGGCGCCGCCAGCCTGCCCGACCCCGATCACGAAGGCCACTCCGGTTGGCGCATCGACCAGATCGACACGGCCATCGTGGGGGCGCTCGCCAAAGTGAGCGATCCGGATGTGATTTTGCTCCTGATCGGCACCAACGACTACGGCCTGAATTACGACCCCACCAACGCGATCAAACGCCTCGAGAAACTCGTCGCCAAAATCGCCACCAACCGCCCCTTCGCCAAAATCATCGTGGATAGCCTGCTGGTTCGCGGCGAGCCCTACAACACCCAGATCCAAACCTCCTTCAATCCCTTGCTCCCCGCCTTGGTGGAGCGGCAGCGCGCTTTGGGGCGGGAAGTTTACTTCGACGATCTCCGCGGTTCCGTCGCGCTCTCCGACTTGCCGGACCAGTTGCATCCGGGCGCCGTTGGCTATGCCAAAATGGCGGCCCACTCCTTTGCCGCCATCACCAACCTGTTCAGCCCGGAAGGCAGCCAGTCCGCGCCCGGCATTGCCAGGGTCTACGGTTGGGCGGGCCTGACCAACCTGACCGTGGTTTTCAGTAAACCCATCGCCGAAGAGTCGGCCGTTCCGGGCAATTTTCAGCTCAGCGGCGGACTTGTCGTCACGCGCGCGGTCCTGGACGCGGCCACCCAGCGCGAAGTCACCCTCACCACCACCGAACAAGCGCCCGCCACGCTCTATACGGTGGCGGCAACCGGGGTGCGCGACCGGACCGCCAGCCGGTTGGAAATCGCCCCCGGCGCCACCGCCGTTTTTAAATCGCTGGCCGCCAGCGGCGCTAGCCACAATGTGGCGGAGGCGGCCGGCTACCAATTGGTTTATTCGTTGAACATTCCGGACCGCCCCGACTACGCCACCGGCGTGGATTATACGATCGATCGCCACGCGGAGGTCTCCGGCTTTAGCCGCGTCGCTTACTACCTGGAACTCCAGCAGGCCGGCGGCCCGCTGAACTATGTGTGGGTTTCGATGGATGCCTTCACGAGCGACCCCGGCCTCATCGGGGTTCCCACGGCCGGTAGCGGCGCGTTTTTCCAGCAGCCCATCACGAATATGAATGTCCAGTCGAGTGTCGCGAAGCTGGTGGCGGGCACGAATCTCTCCGGCGGCAACCTCGAGTTTTGGCCGGTCAACTCCAGCCCCGCCAATTTGGCGTCCGTGCCCAACGGCAGCGCCGCCGCTTACGATTGGGGCGACAACCCGTCCCCGGGCAATTACGGATGCATGCAAGTGCATAACCACGCCGCCCGCCAGGTGCTCTTCGCCTTCAATCGCTGGGGCGGCGCGGGGGGCGTCGCGGACCTTGGCATGGGCAACCGGTCCGGCAACTACTTAGACTGGTTTTTGGCCCAGAACGCCGATACTTACCTGGTGAAAACCCTCCAAGTCTTCGTGCTGCCCGCCGCGCCCCGGCTCGCGATCGAGCGCGCCGGGTTGGCGGGGTCCGCCTCCTTCTCGCTGCGCTGGAGCGCGCAACCGGGAGTCACTTACTCCATCTATAAAAAACGCGCGTTCGATGCCTCCGCCTGGGTCAAAATCGGGGAAACCGCCGCGGCCGCTAACACCGCCGCGTTCACCGATTTGGAGCCCGTCGGCGACGCGAGTTACTACCGCGTCGCCGCGCCTTAGGCAATCCCGCCGTCACCCCGCCAAGCGTAACTCGGCGGAGCGGGCGAAAGCCTGCTGCCTAAGGCAGCGCGAAAAATTAATTTGAGCAATTATGGCGCGGAAATTTTGCTTGCTGGCAAGACGTGAACGAGGAGCATATCCGCAGGGATCGGTAACGAGTTCACAACGCAGCCAGCAGGCAAAAGAGCCAGCCAGAATGCTTATATTAATTTTTCGCGCTGCCTAACCCTGGGCGCGCTCAGCGTTCCGACTCGAACCGGTAGGCGCCGGATTCGACGGCGAGGATGGCGCGATCGCCTTCCTGGCGCAGGAATTTAACGCCTTTGGCCTTGGCCAGTGGCTTGCCGCCCTCCCGCACCGTGGCGGCGTCCCGCGCGGGCAGATACACGGTGGCCGTGACGTTGGCGGGCAGGGAGACTTGCAACTCGAACCGGCGCCCGGTTTGCCGCCATTCGCTGACGATGGGGCCGTTGAGGGAATGATAGCGCGCGCGCACCCAATCGATGGGTTTAACCGCCGCGCTCGCCGCGGGCGACCCGGGGGACGGGCGGAGGATCAATTGCCGGTAGCCCGCGCCCTCGGTGTCGATGCCCGCCAGCGTTTGGAACATCCATTCGCAGACCGCGCCGAAAGAATAGTGGGCGAAGGAATTCATGGCGGCGTTGTGTTTGCCGAAGGCGTCCTGCTTGGTGTAGCTATCCCAGCGCTCCCAGATGGTGGTGGCGCCGTTCTCCACTTCAAAACCCCACGACGGGAACTGACGGCTCTGGAGCAGTCGCAGGGCGAGATCGTTCTGCCCGGCCCGCGAGAGCGCCGGCAGCAGCGGCCGCGTGCCCAGGAACCCGGTGGCCATGCGCCCGCCGTTGGCCTGGATTTTTTCGGCTAGCCGCCGGCCCAGCGCGGGGTATTGCTCGGCGGGTGCCAACCCGGTGAAGAGCGCCAGCGCGTAGGCGGATTGCGTGTCCACCGTGAGTTTGCCCTCGGCGGTGAGATATTTCTTGGCGTAGGCGGCTTGGATTTTCGCGAACAAATCCCGGTACGCGGCCGCGTCGGCGTCCTTGCCGATGGCCTGGGCCATTTCGCCCATAAGCTTGGCGGTGTAGGCGAAGTAGATGGTGTCGATGTAATCCAGGGGCGTGTTTTCGTTTAAGTTCAGCCAATCCCCCCAGGTGTTGCCCTCGGGATGCTCGACGCCGAGGTAATCTTTGGCGGCGGCTTGGCGCCAAGCCATGAACCGCGTCATCGCCGCGTAATGGCGTTCGATCACTCGCGTGTCGCCGTAGGCCTGCCAGACGGTCCACGGGCAAATGATCCCGGCGTCGGTCCAGGCGGTGGCGAAGGCTTTGCCGTGCTGGAAGGGCCAGGGGCAATAATCCGGGAACGCGCCGTTGGGCAGTTGCGCCTCGTCCACTTCGCGGAGCCACTTGGTGAAAAACGACGCGACATCGGCGTTATACGTGGCGGTGCGGGCGTACACCTGGGCGTCGCCCATCCAACCTTCGCGCTCGTCGCGCTGCGGGCAATCCGTGGGCAATTCCAGGAAGTTCGCCCGCTGCGTCCACACCACGTTTTTAAAGAGCCGGTTGACCATCGGGTCCGAACACTCGAATTCGCCGACTAGCGGCGTGTCCGAATGCATCACCAGGCCGGTGATGGCGTCGAGCCCCGGCTGGCCGGGATAGCCCGTCACCTCCACATACTGGAATCCGTGGAACGTGAACCGGGGCGTCCACGTTTCCCCGGCGGGGTCACCGCGTAAAATGTACACATCCGTGGCGCGCGCGCGGCGGAGGTTTTCGGTCATGATCCGCCCGTCCGGATGCACCATCTCGCCGAAGCGCAGCTGTACTTTCGTTCCCGCGGGGCCTTTGACCCGGAGCCGCGCGGTGCCCGCGAAGTTCTGGCCGAGATTATAGACGTAAACGCCCGCCGCCGGGGAATGGATCGCGCTGGGTTTGAGCTCCTGGATATGCCGCACCGGCACGGCGGGATAGGCTTGGATTTGCGCGGGCCGGACGAAGCCGAACTCCTGGTTTTTGACGCCCGCGCTGTCGCTGAACGGCGCGGTCACGCGGTCATTCTCCTCGGCGCGGAGGGCGGGTTCCCAGGCCGAATCGTCGAACCCGGCTTGGGACCAGCGGCCCAATTCCCGGCGCGCGTCGTAGGTTTCGCCCATCAGGATGTCGGCCTCGCGGATCGGCCCGTTGCCGGTGGTCTTCCACGAAGGGCCCGTGGGGATGATGACGCGCGAGCCGTCGGCGTACTCGAGCTCCAGTTGCGCGAGCAAGGCGGGCGTTTTGCCGTAAATGTTGCGGCCGCTCCGGTACGGGCCGTAGCCCACGAGCAAACCGTAACCCACGTAGCCCGCGTACCAGCCGTCCGCCACGATGGCTCCGAGGGCGTTGGCGCCCGGTTTGACCAGGGCGGTGACGTCGTGGGTTTGGTAATACACGCGCTTGCGGTAATCGGTCCAGCCGGGGGCGAAATATTGGTCGCTCACGCGGTGACCGTTAAGCTCCAATTCATAAATCCCCAGCGCGGTGGCGTGGATCGTGGCGCGCCGGATGGCCGGGGCGACCGTGAATTCCTTGCGGTAATGCCGGGCCGGGGGCAGGCCGAGCCGGCTCAAATTGGTCCACATCGGCGAGGGGTCGCGGAAACTGATCCAGCGCGCCTCCCAATCGGCGGGCGCCAGCAGCCCCATGCCCCAGGCGGCGGCGGGGCTCCAGCTCGAAGCCTGGCCCCGGGCGTTCCACAAACGCACCTTCCAAAAACACCGCTGCCGGGATTTCAAGGGCTGGCCCGCGTAAACGATCTGCGCGGATTGCCCGCTCGTCACCCGGCCGGAATCCCACCGATCGCCCTGGTCTCGCGCGAGCAGTTCGCGGCTGCTGGCGACGAGGACCCGATAGGCGGTCTGCCGCTCGCCGCGCGCGTCCCCGGCCGCTTCCCAGCTGAGCCGGGGCGCGGTTTCATCGATGCCCGCCGGTTCGACCAGGTATTCACAACGTAAATTCAACGGTTGAACCGCCGCCGGGCAGGCTTCCGTCCCCAGCATCGCCAGCAATAACGCAATTAGGAATTTCATATCAAGGTCTCGTGTTCAGCCTCGCCATGATACCAAACCCCGTCGCCCGGTCCTTAACGATCGCGCCAATCAATCGCACAAAACCGCCCGCCGAACCGCGTGGGCTAGGCGTCGCAATCCAACCGGCGGTCGCTTCCCTTTCGGGGCGCGCCGAACATCGTGGCGGCAGGCATGAAACCCGGGTGTATCGCGGGGAGATGAATAAAACCGATGCATCGCGGCGATT
>DBTJ01000142.1:10492-14668 GCA_002306985.1 Verrucomicrobia bacterium UBA1319 | reverse complement strand
GCATCCATGCCGTTATCCATGAACCATTCGCCCATGGCCGCGCCGGCGAAAGGCGCCAGATATTGGTTGGTCGCCGAATCCGAAGCGGTAGCCGTGAGAATAATCGTGTAGGGCAACGCGCCATTTTGCTCCAGGACATTGATCAATTGGGCCACGTTCGATTGTTTTTGCCCGATGGCCACGTAAATGGAGTAGAGCGGACGAAAATCCTTATCGCCCGACGCCTCGGCCGCGCGGTTTAAGCGCGCTTGATTGATCATCGCGTCGATACAAATGGTCGTCTTGCCGGTGGAACGATCGCCAATGATCAATTCGCGCTGACCGCGTCCGATCGGAATCATGCCGTCGATCGCCGCGATACCTGTTTGCACGGGCTGGGTCACCGAGCGGCGTTTGATGATGCCGGGAGCGATTTTTTCGACGGGATATGCGGCTTTGGCGCCCACCGGGCCCTTGCCATCGACAGGCTGGCCCAAGGCGTTAACCACACGCCCAAGCAATTCTTTGCCGACCGGCACCTGCAGCAGCTTACCCGTGGTCCGAACTTCGGAGCCTTCCTTAATCTGAGTGTAATCGCCCAAGATGATCGCGCCGACTTCGGTTTCCTCCAGGTTGAGCGCTTGGCCCATGATCCCGTTTCCGAAGTCGATCATTTCGTTCATCATCACGTCGGTGAGCCCTTCGATCTTGGCCACCCCGTCGCCAATCTCCCGGACGATACCGACATTTTGGCGATTAACCGAAGTCTTAATGCCCGCAATCTGGGCTTCGATTTCCTGCAATAAAGTGCTCATAGGTTCAGAAATTTTCCCGCAAGCCCGTCAACCGGGCACGAATGCTGCCGTCATACACATCGCTGCCAACCTGGATGCGGGCACCGCCCACTAACGCAGGATTTTCAGCGTAAACAAACTCAATGCCCCCGCCGTACCGTTGATTCAAGCTGGCTTGCATGTCGGACTGCGTCGCAGGCGACACGGGGACGACGGTCTCAATCCGCGCGGTCCGGCGGTCCAAGTCCAGCCGCACCAACCGTTTAAAGTGAGACAAAATCGCTTGAAAAGCGCGCGGCTTGCGTTCAATCAACTGGCTCACGGCGCGCAACACCCGCTCGCGAGACAGTATCCCGTTTTCTTGACAGCCACGAAACAAATGTTTGGCGTCGCGCCGGGCTTGTTTGGAGATCCTCATGGCGGTTTACGCGGCCAATTGTTTGTTGGTTTCCTCGATCAAACGGCGTTGATCGTCCACGGTCAGAATCTTACCGCTGACCTTCGCCGTGGTTTCGACCACCAACCGTCCAATCTCCTGTTTCAGTTCCACCAGCATTCGCGCGCGATCCGCTTCGGCGGCCTGGCTCGCTTTGGTGATAATCTGCTCGGCGGTCGCGATGGCTTTCTGGCTCTCCGCCTCCAAAAACTTGGAGGCCGCGACCCGGGCTTCGGCGATCATCTGGTTGGCTTGGTTGCTCGCTTGGTTGAGCACTTCCTGCCGCGCCGCCTCGGTCCTAGCCAGTTCCGCTTTGATTTTATCGGCGTTCGCCAAGCTTTCGGCGATCTGTTCTTTTCGGTCGGCCAAAGCCTGCAACACGGGTTTATAGGCAAACCGATGGAGCAAAACGGCGACGATGCAAAAACTGATTACCTGAGCGACGAAATGCGGCGTATTCCAGCCGAACGTCTTCGCGGTCTGCTGGGCCGACTCCGCCAAATCGGTGGCGACATTCGCTAAAAAGATGAAAGACAACATAGGCTTCTATTCGAGAATTCCGGCGCGGCGTCTCGAAGACGCCGCGCCCGGTATTCATTTCACCAGATAAATGGCGAAGAACACGATGCCTTCAGCAAAAGCGGTGCTCAAGATGGCCTGCACCAAAATCTTGGTGGCCGCCCCGGGATTACGTCCCACTGCTTCCGAAGCATACGCGCCAATCAATCCCACACCGACAGCCGCGCCCAAAGCGGCGGCACCGACGTGAAAATTGCCGGACAAGTCAGCTAACATTGGCATTAACATATGGTTTCCTTTGGTTGGTTCAACGGCCCTCGCAAGGCTATCACGATCCGGCCGCCGAAATGGTATCCTCTCAGTGGTGCCCTTCATGCCCTTCCTCATGCTGGCACATCAACAACGTAAAAACGGCGGTCAGCAGCATGAACACCAGGGCCTGCACCAAGCCGACTAGCACCTCGAGGAAATAAAAAGGAATGGGGATCAACCCGCTTAAGCTGGGCACTAAATTGGACATCGCTTCCAACATGTTCTCACCCGCGTAAACATTGCCAAAGAGACGAAAACTCAGCGAAACCGGTCGGAACATAATCGAAACCACCTCCAACAAACCCGCGATAAAAAACATGACCATCATCAAAGCTTTCAACCACCCCGTGGTATCGCCTTTCGGTCCAAAAATGTGCAATATGAATCCTTTTAAGCCGTTGGCCTGTAAGGACCAGACAATCCACATCACGAAAAAAACCATCGCCATGGCCGAAGTCATGTTCAAATCGGCATTCACACCGCGAAACAAGGGTTCCGTCACGGTAAATCCGTGGGCGGTCGTTTGGCCCCATCCCACAGTGCCAACCCCCGGAATCAAGCCGGACCAATTAACCGCCAGGATGAAGATGAAAATTGTAGCGAAAAACCAGAAAGTTTTCTTTACCAATTCTTTACCCAAAATATCTTCCAGAAAATCGTAAAGGCCACCCACCATCCATTCCCAAAAATTCTGCGCTCCGCTGGGCACTCGCCGCATATTGCGGGTGGCGATGCGGGCAAAGAAAATCAAGGCGAGCGCTACAATCCAGGAAACCAGCATGGAATTCGTAATCGGCAAGGGTCCCAAGTGGCCAATTTCGACGGCATACAAGGGGAGACCGTGTTCCTCGCCTTTTACAGGGGCCTCGGCGGCAATGCCTATAATAGGCATTACGCTCATCAGCAAGCTACTCGCTATAAGTCTCATCCGATTTTCGTTGGTTGACCGGAAGCCTGGTTTCTAGGCGCGATTCACCCGCGCACTATTCCGCATTGCTTCAAAACTCGCATGAAAGTGCCCCAACAAACGGACAAGCTCAAGCGAAATTTGACATGACCGTACCCAATTTGGCTTCACCTGATCCTTTTTTGCGTTTTTTAACCATTTATTGCATTTACTAATAATTAATTTTGCGCATCGTTGACGCCACCCGCAATTATGTTAGGTTATGCATCGAAATTATGAGCTCGAGTAAATTAGACCGTTCCGGCGTGTTTGAACCCCCCAAAGTTCAAACTGGACAGACCCAGCTTTCCCTTGCTCCAGACTCCGTTCGCGTCCGCAAGCATGGCATCGAATTCAAATCTCCGAAAGCGTTCCCGCTTTGGAAAGAAATGACGGTCGAGATGACCTCGCCCCAGGAATCCAAAAAGGTGCGTTTTACGGGCGTGGTCGTTGCCTGCCAGGGCAACAAGCACACGGGCCATCTGATTTCCATGTTGATCACCAATATGACGCGCCAAGATCAAGCGCGATTGGGCCACATGGCTATGGACAGACTGGCATAGTATGTGCTTGAATTCGTCCCATAATGGAAATTTTTAAACGCATTTTACAAACGGCCGTCGAAGGCGGCGCTTCCGACGTACATATTAAAATCGGCGCGGCTGTCATTTTCCGCATCAATCGACAGCTGATCCCGATAGAATGCCCGTTGCCCACGGAAGAGTGGGTCAATACCGTCATTAAAGCCATTATCCCTCCACACGCCGCCAAGATTCTTGAGACTGAGCGCGAAGTGGACTTTTCGGTTCATATGGAGGGGGTCGGCCGTTTCCGTACCAACGTATTCCAGCAACGCGGCCAGTTTTGTCTGGCCATGCGCTATGTCAAAACCAACATTCCTAAATTCGCCGAACTGGGTTTGGGCGACATCGTCCGCCGCATCGCCGAATCCCCGCGCGGCATTGTCCTGGTGGCCGGCTCCACGGGTTGCGGCAAATCCACCACGCTGGCGGCCATGTTGGAGCACATCAACCTCACCCAGAAAAAGCACGTCATCACTTTGGAAGACCCGATCGAATACGTCTTCCCCGATAAGGAATCGGTGATCGAGCAGCGCGAAGTGGGTTTGGATTCCATTTCGTTCCACAACGGTTTAAAGAACGTGCTGCGCCAGGATCCCGACATCATCA
>DBTJ01000142.1:0-10255 GCA_002306985.1 Verrucomicrobia bacterium UBA1319 | reverse complement strand
GCCAGGATCCCGACATCATCATGATTGGGGAAATGCGCGACGACATCAGCTTTTCGGCGGCCATGAGCGCGGCCGACACGGGTCACTTGGTGCTCTCCACCCTGCACACCACTTCCGCCGCCCAATCCATTACGCGCATTCTGGACTTCTTTAAGGCGGAGGAACGGGAACAAATCCGCCGCCAGCTCTCCGGCACCCTCCAGGCCGTCATTTGCCAACGTATGATCAACACGATCTCCGGCTCGATGACGCCCGCCTTGGAGATCATGATTAACACTTCAACCGTCAAAAAGCTCATCGAGGAAAACCGCCTCGACAAACTCCCCGCCGCCATCGAGACCGGCGTGGAAGACGGCATGCAGAATTTCAACCAAGCCCTATTTCAACTCGTCCAAGAAAAGAAGGTTAGCAAAGAGGAAGCTCTGGCCAAGGCAACCAATCCCCAGGCGTTGGAGATGAACTTCAAGGGAATTTTCCTTGACGAGGGCCGTCGAATCCTGAGCTAATCTTGCGCATGAACATCCTGTTTGCCTGGCTCGGCCTAATGGCGGCTGTCACCCTGCCGGTATCCGCCGAAACCTACTTATTTGACGTTCCAACGTCGAACCAAGCGATCAACGACAACGACTCCAACGGCAGTATCTACACCGTCACCATTCCCAATCAGGGTTCGGACTTGATCACCAATGTGGTTGTCTCGCTGAATATCGTCCAAAGTGGGTGGGCCATGTTTAATGGGGATTACTACGCTTTCCTTTACCATAACGGCAAAAGGGCGATTTTGCTCAACCGGCCGGGCCGGCCGGAGAACTTCGGATCGGGTTATTCCGATAATGGTCTTAACATCTCTCTGGATGACCACGCCACCAACGGCGATATCCACGTGTACGAGCAGGTGTTCACGCCGGAATATCCCACCCCGCTGACCGGAGTATGGCAGCCTGACGCCCGGGATAGCGATCCGAAAACCTCCTTGGACACGGATCCGCGCACCAAATGGCTGAATCAATTCATCGGCACCACCGCCGAAGGCACTTGGTCCCTCCTCGTTGCGGATGTTTCCAGCGATGGCACGGGCAAATTAGTCCAATGGGGCCTCACCATCGAAACCGGGCCCCTGCCTGAGTATACCCTTGCGACCACGGTTTCGGGGGCGGGCTCGATCACGGTTGAGCCGGAGACGAATCATCTTGCGGGAAGTCCCATCGAACTGAAAGCGACTCCTTCAACCGGGTATGTGTTCGACCGTTGGGAAGGCGGTCTCAACGACACGAATAACCCAGGCTACCTCGCGATTCAGTCCAACTTGACGATCAACGCCCGCTTTGTGCCGGCGCCCATTACGCTTGCGGATCAATCCGCCAATGAAGCCGCGCGGTTCGAGCTCCCTCTAACAACCAACGCGGTGGCCACTTTGACGTACCGATTGCTCGACGCGCCGGAAGGCGTCGCGCTGGATTCAGATTCGGGCCTATTGAGCTGGACGCCCGCCGAAGCGCAAGGCCCGAGCACCAACCTCATCCAGTTTGTCGTCCAAGACAAAACCACCCCTGCCTTAGCCACCACGAACCAATTCTATTGCATCGTTCAAGAAATCAATACGCCGCCGATTTTGGCGGCCATTTCGAATTGGACCGTGAACGCGGAAACCCAAATGGTGGTAACGCCCGCCGCCTCGGATGAGGATATCCCCACCAATCGCCTAGCCTTTGAGTTATTGACCCCACTGCCGTCGGCCGCCTTCGACCCCAACACTGGGGCGCTTACCTGGACGCCCGCCGCCCCCATCACCAACACCACTTACACCGTTAGCATCGCGGTGCGCGATGACGGCATCCCCTCACTGAGCGCGACCCAGACTTTTGATATTCTAGTGCTCGCTAAACCCACGCTAACGACAACGGTCACCGGGGGGGGTACTTTGGTGATTACTCCGGAACAAACCAATTACCTTTCCGGGACCAGCATTGGAATTCAAGCCGTCCCTGCGGTAGGATACGTGTTCAATCGCTGGGAAGGCAATTTGCAAGGCACGAACAATCCGGCCCAAATCACCATCTTATCCAACTTTACGGTCAACGCCCAATTCGTACCCGCCCCCATCGCTATCACTGAACAATCCATTAATGAGCAGGCGCCCTTCGCGCTTCAGTTGGTGACGAATAGCGCCGCCAGCTTGGGTTACCAGCTGCTCGATGGACCGGTCGGCTTGACTCTGGGCGTCAGTTCGGGTTTGTTTACCTGGACTCCCAGCGAAGCTCAAGGCCCCGCAACGAATCCAGTGCGTTTTGTGGTTTACGACAAAGCGAACCCCGATCTGGCAACGACAAACGAATTTCGTCTTCTCGTTCAAGAAGTTAACGTTCCGCCCACACTGGCACTCATCTCGAATTTGACCGTGAACGCGGAAGAACCGCTGGTGGTCACTCCCGTCGCTGCCGATGCGGATATTCCCGCCAACTATCTGAAGTTCGAACTTTTGACACCGTTGGCAGGGGCTACGTTCGACACGAACACGGGCGTACTGGCCTGGATCCCCGCCAACCCCAGCACCAATACCCCGTACACCGTCAGCATCGCGGTCCGGGACGATGGCGTCCCTTCGATGAGCGCCACTCAAACGTTCACTATTGAAGTGATCGCCCAAACCGTCACCCCGCCGGTGCTAAGCCTCGTGCGAACCAATGGAGTAAGAACCCTGTGGGTAAACGCGACTCCCGGACACGATTACGTGCTCGAAGCCACCACGAATTGGCTCTCCTGGACGGAGGCGCTGCAAACCAACGCCACGGTCACCAACTGGTGGTGGTATGCCGACACTAACTCGGCTCCGCGTTTGTTTTACCGCGTGCGCACACGGCGCTGATTCCCCGCACGAAGCGGCGCGAAAACAAAGCCGTCGCCCGAACCGGTTCTATGCGAGTCGGGGCTCCCAACCAACTCGGCTGAGAAAATAAAACGCGCCGACGCGCGTCCCCAAAGCGGGTTTTAATTCGCCCGGGCAATTCCCGATAGACAATTCCATTTTCCCAGGTTAGTAATCACGCGGAGTCGGATCAATACTATGCCAGCAAAACATATTTTCGGCACGGACGGCGTGCGAGGCACGGCTAACATCGAGCCCGTCACCGCGGAAACCGCCTTGAAACTGGGGCGGGCGGCGGCGCATGTGTTCAAGAATTTGGAGAATCAAGCGCGGGGGCGAGGACGCCATCGCATTGTCATTGGCAAAGACACGCGCCTCTCCGGCTATATGCTCGAAAACGCCATTTCTTCGGGCATTTTGTCCATGGGTGTCGACGTCGTCTTTATCGGCCCTTTGCCGACCCCGGGCGTCGCTTACGTCACGCGCAGCCTGCGCGCGGACGCGGGCATCGTTATTACCGCCTCGCATAATCCCTACGCGGACAATGGCATCAAATTTTTCGGCGCCGACGGCTACAAGCTCGCGGACGAAATCGAAGCGCAGATTGAAAACTTGGTGTTCAACGGGGAAATCGAATCCATTCGCCCTATCGCCGGCGAGATCGGCAAGGCGGTGCGCATTGACGATGCCTTGGGGCGCTATATCGAATTTTCCAAAGCCTCCTTCCCGCGCGGACAAACGCTCGAAGGCATGCGCATCGTCGTCGACGCGGCCAATGGCGCGGCCTACAAATCCACGCCGAGCGTATTGCAGGAACTCGGCGCCGATGTGTTCGTGTTCAACAACGCCCCGGACGGCCTGAACATCAATAAGGACTGCGGCTCGCTCTATCCGGAAATGATGTGCCGCAAAGTTTGGGAGCACCGGGCGCACATCGGCATTGCGCACGACGGTGACGCGGACCGAGTCTTGCTTTGCGATGAGACCGGAAAACTGATCGACGGAGACGATATTCTCGCCATCTGCGCCCTCGACATGCTGCGGCAGGGCACCTTGAGCAAAAACACGGTCGTGGCCACTGTCATGAGCAATGCCGGGCTGGACGCGGCTATCCAAGCGGCGGGCGGCCAAACGGTGCGCGCCTCGGTGGGAGATAGAAACGTCATCGATGAAATGCTGCGGGGCGATTACAATTTCGGCGGCGAGCAAAGCGGCCATTTGATCTTCCGCGATTTTAGCACGACGGGCGACGGCCTGGTGAGCGCGCTCCAAATTCTGCGCATCATGAAGGCCCGCGAGCTGCCGCTTTCCGAACTGCGCCAGTGCTGGACCCGTTTTCCCCAATTGCTGTCCAATTTTCGGGTGCGGGAGAAACCTCCCATCGAACAACTGGACGGAATCGCCGATCTCCTCGCTCAGGCGGAGGCGGAAATCAAGCCCGGGGGCGGCCGGGTGATGTTGCGGTATTCGGGCACCGAACCGAAGGCTCGACTATTGCTCGAAGGTCGGGATTTCTCCGTATTGGAACGTTGGTCCGGCAAGATCGGCGAATCGATCAAGAAACAAATCGGCGCTTAAAAAGCGGCTTATCCGGGCGCGCGTGATTTTTAAAAGCCTGCCGCCTGGGGAAGACCGTGCGCTCGGGGCAGGTGGTTTCATTGCGCCCGCGGAGTTTGGATGAGGTAAATCGGATCGGTTTGGCAATCAAGGAAGTTCTTTCCCTTTCAAACGCTTTGAAGTATATCCTCCACCGTTGATGAGCGGCACGAGGGACTTCATTGGACGGCGATTGGAAAGCCGTTATGAAGCGGCTGGGACTTGGATTTCCGTCAATCTCCCTCGCCACCATCCATCGCCCATTATGATTTTGGTCACCGGCGCGGCCGGTTTTATTGGTTCCCATTTGTGCCGACGTTTGCTGGACGCAAATCAGGCGGTATGTGGCATCGACAATCTGAACGACTACTACGATGTCACGCTCAAGCAAAACCGCTTAGCGCGCTTGGCAAACGACCCGCGTTTTTCCTTCCGCAAATTGGACTTATCGGATCGCGACGCTTTGCATCAGCTGTTTGCGGAACAACGATTTGAAATCGTGGTCAACCTGGCCGCCCAGCCGGGCGTGCGATATTCGCTGAAAAATCCCTACGCGTACGTCGAAAGTAACGTGTCGGGGTTCCTCAACCTTCTGGAAGCCTGCCGCCAGCATCGGCCTCAACATTTGGTGTATGCCTCCTCCAGCTCGGTATACGGCGCCAATGGGCAAACTCCTTTTTCCGTGTCCCACAATGTCGATCATCCATTGAGTTTGTACGCCGCCACCAAGAAAGCCAACGAACTCATGGCCCACACCTACAGCCATCTGTACGATTTGCCGACGACGGGTTTGCGCTTTTTCACCGTTTACGGCCCGTGGGGCCGGCCGGATATGGCGCCCTTCCTATTTACCAAAGCGATTTTGGCGGGCAACCCCATCAACGTCTTCAACCACGGCGACATGGAGCGTGACTTCACCTATGTCGATGACATTGTGGAAGGCGTCACCCGCGTCATGGCCAAGATCCCGGTAAAGAATCCGGAATGGAATGCTCGCCAACCAGACCCCGCCACCAGCACCGCTCCCTACCGGATCTACAATATCGGCAACCACCGTCCCGTCCGGCTGGCACATTTCATCGAAGTGCTGGAAGACTGCCTGGGCAAAAAAGCCGTCAAAAACTTCCTGCCCATGCAGCCGGGAGACGTGGTTTCCACCGCGGCGGACATCACCGAATTAAAACGCGATACGGGTTTTGAACCCTCTACCCCCATCACGACCGGCTTGGCGGCATTCGTGAAATGGTATAAAGAGTACTACGGCGTCGCCAACTGAAACCCGCGCATGCCCTCCGCCGCCCTGTTTTGGCATACCATGTGCTGTTCTCATGGATGTGAGGTTTGGCCTAGGAAAGCCATACCGGAAATAAAAGGATTAGCCCCTGTAAAACCGGCTTAAATATCCCTTGGTTTCCAATTAAATCATAAATGGTGGATGCCCATTATATAGAAAGCGCCGTCCCGTTGTGGGACGTTCAGGACATAACTGTGGGAGATAGAAATTATTAGCCGCGCAGACACGAAAAAATCGGTTGGACTCAAGTTCGTGAAACCCTAGTTATTATGATTACTCCTTTAAATCGAAATGATCGGAGCACCCCAACAGTGGCTCAGAAATCCGCCTCGCCATCAACCCCGGCGGCCGCATCGCGATCGGAGGAGAAGCAAGCCACAGAAATGGACCCAACCGACATAAATCACGTCGCCGGTAATCCAGGGGTCCATTCTTTTCAATCTCACTCCACCGACGATTCGATATCCGACTCCGAATCGGCGGAAAAAGACGCGCAGTATGCCAGCGGCTTCTTTCTGCAACATCCCGCCTTTGCCATGGCGGCGCAGGGAAACGTCAATCCCCAATCAGCGCTGCTCTTGCTTCAATAGTTTGCCCGCCAGCCGCGGCGTAAGAAGATAGTTCAAAGCCATGCGCTGGCGACACATGGAATTGACGCGTTCGTTACCCCCTCTCACTTGAGGCTGTCCCCTTCCGGTGCTAGCTTGACACCAAGCGATCAATCGCAATCCAATCTATGATGAACCACCGCGCCTGTAGTGTGTCCAGACGATGTCCGGGAATCGCCGGTTTTACCCTAATTGAACTCCTCGTTGTCATTGCCATTATCGCCATTCTGGCGGGCATGCTTCTACCTGCTTTGGCTAAAGCGAAGACGAAAGCCCAAGGCATCCTGTGCCTTAATAATGGCAAACAACTCACTTTGGCTTGGAAACTGTATGTGGACGATAATCAAGATAAGGTGCCCCGGGCCTATATGAATTCACCCGCTACCAACCAATGGATGCAAGGCTCGCTAAACGCCAAAAGCCCATCCGATCGCAGCAATTGGGATGTGGAAAAAGATATCAAAAAGAGTCTGCTATGGCCGTATTGCGGGAATGCCGCCGCCATATTTAAATGCCCCGCGGATCGCAGCACGGCAAAATACAATGGCGTCATTTACCCCCGAGTGCGCAGTATTTCCATGAACGCCTGGTTCGACTCGGATGACGTCAGCGGTTTTGGAACCGGCTTTCGCATTTACAAGAAAATGAGCGATTTAACCGTTCCCGGCCCCACCAGAACTTGGCTGTTTCTGGATGAGCGCGAGGATAGCATTAATGACGGCGAGTTTGTCGTAGGCATGACCGGATATCCCGACAAACCCCAATCCTGGAAGATGGTCGATTATCCGGCCAGCTATCATAACGGGGCGGCGGGATTCTCCTTCGTGGACGGCCATTCGGAGATCAAAAAATGGACGGATGCCCGTACCATGCCCGTGTTAAAACGCGGTGGGGAATTGGATTTGAACGTTGTCTCACCCAAAAACCCAGATGTCTTCTGGATGATGGACCATTCCACCCGGGCGGTGAATTAAGCGCTAGCGCTAGTAAACCCCGAGGAACCGGTTCAGGACTATTGCGCTTCGATGCGATACAAGGCCGCTTTAGTCCGCAGGAAAAGCGCTTTGCCCGCCACGGCGGGCGAGGCCATAAAACCATCTTCCAATTCATTCGCCGCAAGCAACTTGAAAGCCCGTCCCGTGGCAAACACGGTGGCTTTGCCTTCTTCGCTGAAACAATAGATGCGATCCCCCGAGTGAATGGGTGAGGAAGAAAAATGCCCGCCGATGCGTTCCCGCCACACCACCGCACCATCCTTAGCTTCCAAACAGGTGGCCACCCCATTGTCATCGACCATGTAAATCAAGCCCTCGACCAGCAACACGGAGGGCTTTAACGGAACATCGCGGGTGACTTTCCAGGCCACCTGCGGATCGGTTACCGTTCCTTTTCCACCGGGCCTGACCGCCCACAGCTCGCCCTTGGGGAAGCCGGCGCAGAAATAAATCAAATCCTGGTCCACCACGGGACGCGCGCTGCCGGAATGGCATTGCGGCACTTCCACCCGCCATAGTTCCTGTCCACTCGCGGGATCGTAGGCGAACAACGCTTTGGATGCCAAGCTGATGAGAATGGTTTTACCCGCGAAGGAGGCTCGCACAGGCGTTGAAAAGGCCTTACGAAAATCCCCATTGTCCGTAGGTTTACCCTCGCCATTCAAATCGCGAAAATTAGTGGTCCGTTCCGTCCGCCAAACGGTTTTTCCCGTTTGTTTATCCAGGGCAACGAGAAACTGGAAATCACTGCCGTCATAGGGTAAATAAACCCGGCCATCGGCCAAAATCGGGGAGGAACCGGCACCACGAAAATGATTACACACAAAATCTTTACGCTGCCAAAGCACCTGGCCGCTGGCGGTATCGAGGCAGGCGGTACCCGGCGAGCCAAAGGTGACATACACCCGACCTTCCTCAATTGCGGGCGTAGGCGATGCGTAGGTGTTAAATGAATGGGCGAACTGCGGGGTGTCGATGTCGAACAACTTGAGATCGCGATCGATTTTCCCTGTTTCACGGTTAACGCAGACCGCATACAACTGGCGGCCATCTTCCGTTGCCGTAGTCAGCCAGATCTGCTTTTCCCAAACGACCGGACAAGACCATGCGCGCCCATGAATGGGAGTCTTCCAACGGACATTCTCCGTTTCGCTCCATTTCAACGGCAAATTCGTGGTGGTGGATTCGCCATTGCCGGTTGGACCGCGAAATTCCGGCCAGACATCTGTGGCGGCCGGCGGATTGGACGCGGCTAGGGCCGTCGAACCAGCCAGGAAACCCCAGGCGGAAACGAGCCCCAACACCAAACCCTGGCGGATCCTATGCTGGACTTTTATCAGGTTCTTCATGCTCGGAGATCGTGCAATCACGCTGGCACGCAAGCAAGGAGGATTTGGGGATGGCGAGCGCAAAACGGCTTTCCGTAACCGCCCCCGTAGTGCGGCTATCGGGATTTTAAAATTCCACCAGCCAACAAAAATCCCAGGATGGCCGTTGCCGGACATCCTGGGATTAGATCGAACGAAAATTCAGTCCGCGTCTTGCGCCGACTAAAAACCCAAAACCGCTAGCTATCGGCTAATGGCTATGATGGTGGGCGCCACAAGCTTGATTGGTGGGCGCGTCCGCCGCCAACTCAGTCGGTTCGACTAACCCGGCCTGAAGCAGATAAGCCTCGACTTCGTCTCCGCTGACATCGGCCAGCATGTGTCCGTTAACCACCACGCAGGGGGAGAGCCCTTGACCGCTCTTCTCCACCATTTCGTCATAGAGGTCCGGATTGTTAATGACATCCTTGTCCTCAAAGGGCAGGTCGTATTTACGCATAATGGCGCGCACGCCCTGGCTCCAGCCGCAAGTCGGTTTCAAGTAGCAAACGATATTCGGTGTAGTCATGTTGTTTTCAAATGATGGGCGCGATTTGACGTCGTAGCGCGTTCTTGGCTGGCGGCCCCCTCTTTACGATAAATGCATTGCACAAAAGACCCCGCCCTAAAACCGCTTAACCCCTCCCACGGTTTGAGTTTCATGTGTTCATCCGCGACAAAATCCCCATGATACACCACCTCATCCCAAGCTAGCCGACGGTATCCGCGGAATGCAGGCGCCTCCGGCGCGGCCTTGGTCGCGATGCCACGCGACAAAGACGATTCCTTTCGAATCTTTTCCATAGTCAAATTCTCTCCCCGGCGTTAGCCAACGCAACAAACGTCAAATAACTCCATTTAATACAATTGTTTAACTGTCTTTATGAAGATAACCCATTTGACGCAAAACACAAGTTACGGGGAGCCTGCCCGCCGCGTTTTAAAAAGCGGGTTTATTCGAGCGGGCGAACGCTTTAAGCTGGTATGGACTCGATGATCTCGGTTACTTCGATCACTCAACTCGGCAGCGCCTCCATATTTACCGTCAAAACCGGGGGTTATTTTACGCCCTGAAACTCACCGTCTTCCACAGCTATCCGCATTCGCCAATAGCACCGAGCGGTTTTACCTGGCAAACGTAGCTTTCACCCAAGCCGGAAGATAATCCATCGCCCGTTTTTTTCAACTGGGCGCGGCGGCGCCTAAATCCTTACCAAAGCATGGGCCACCAAATCTTCCTCGGGCAGGTTCACCTGAGCAATTCCTGAATGTCATCCCAAGACAAAGCGGCGGCGGCTTCGCCGGTGCCGGCCAAAGCGGCTTCGATCATTTCGCGTTTGCGATTCTGCAGGAGCATGATTTTTTCCTCGACGGTTCCGCGAGTGATCAATTTATAACTGGTGACCACCCGAGTTTGGCCAATACGGTGGGCGCGATCCGTGGCTTGCGCTTTCACCCCCGGGGTCCCCCAGGGATCCAAATGAAAGACACGATTCGCCTCGCTCCGGGTCCAAACCGAGCCGCCAGCT
>DBTJ01000136.1:16877-17111 GCA_002306985.1 Verrucomicrobia bacterium UBA1319 | reverse complement strand
AACAAGCGGCCTCTTGGGAGGAGACCAGCTCTTCGCTTGAGGAAATGTCAAGCATGACCAAACAAAACGCCAGCAACGCCCATAAAGCCAATGACCTGGCCAAAGAGGCCCGCGCCGCCGCCGAACGCGGCGCCGAAGATATGAACCACATGTCCTCCGCCATGGCGACCATTAAAACTTCCAGCGACGAAATCGCCAAAATCATCAAAGCCATCGACGAAATCGCCTTCCAAA
>DBTJ01000136.1:0-16543 GCA_002306985.1 Verrucomicrobia bacterium UBA1319 | reverse complement strand
GTGGTGGCCGATGAAGTGCGCAACCTCGCCCAGCGTTGCGCCCAATCCGCCAAGGAAACGGCGGACAAGATCGAGGCGGCCGTCGGCAACACCGCCCAAGGCGTGGCCATCACCGACAAAGTCGCCAAGACCCTGGCGGAAATTGTGGACAAAGCGCGCCAAGTGGACACCTTAGTGGCGGAGGTGGCCAGCGCTTCGCAGGAGCAAACCTCGGGCATCGACCAGATTAACACTGCCGTCGGCCAGATGGATAAGGTTACCCAAAGCAACGCCGCCAACGCCGAGGAGTGCGCCGCTTCCGCCGAGGAAATGAACGCCCAAGCTGCCACTATGAAGGATGCGGTCGGCGAATTGATGAAGCTGGTGGGCGGCACTAGCCAGGTAAATAAAACCCCTCAGACAACACTGCCAGCCGCGCCGCTGGGAAAACCAAGCCGAAAAGGGGAAGCTTCGACCTGGCCGGTTGCGGCGCCGATGAAAAAGGAAGCGTTCGCCAAAGGCCAACCGGCCGAAGCGGTGAACGATCATTTTAAAAATTTCTAACCAGAAATTTGGGCTTAACCCACCACTGAATTATCCGCAGGAAAGAATCCACTTTATGGCGAGCCATTTGGCTGTCCGGCAAGGCGCGAGCGAGGAAAGCGGCCCCAGCGGCCTCTGACCGAGCGAGCCACGCCGCCGGGCAGCCAAAGGGCCGTCGGAAAAGGTAAGGTTTCCTACGGATTGATCAATAATTAGTGACCGGAGGGCGAATGGGGGTATTGCCTTCCACGAGGGAAAACGGCTCGTAATAGCCATTAACCCCATGGATCGTCTCATCGTATTCCTCAAAGCCTCATTACCTTGGCCGACACAACCCATCATGGCCGAGAACTGCGCGCAGAGGTTGTTCCGCGAGATGGCGTCCCAGCGTCCGCCGTCCGCGCTGGCCTGGAAAAGCAGGTTCGCTTTTACCATCGGAAACTGTCCCCTCGAGATTGGCGCGGCCAACCGACCATGCTTATCGGCAAGTATCGAATTGATCCACTGATAGCAATCAGGGCAAACTAGCGACGTAGCCTATGAATCACGAAAACAGGCCGCCGAATCGATGGCGGAATCGACGTAGACGCCTGGGCCGGACGACATCCAAACGAGGCGGCCGGCGCCCAGCCAATTTCACTCCCCGCTGGGAGGGTGCCCGGGAACCATTATGAAAGTGCTCGTGATCGATATCGGCGGAACTCGCGTGAAACTGTTCGCCACCGGCCAACCGGCCGCCCGCGAGTTCGTCTCCGGGCCAACTCTGACCCCCAAAAAGCTGTTGCGGAAGGTCGGGAAGCTGGTGGCCGATTGGGAGTACGACGCTATCTCCGTCGGCTATCCTGGCCCAGTGGTGAAAAACCGACCCGCACCGGGACGCTGGAACCTGGGAAAAGGCTGGGGCGGATTTCATTTCGAGCAGGCTTTTAAATGCCCGGTCCAAGTCATCAACGACGCCGCCATGCAAGCTCTCGGAAGCTACCAGGGCGGCAAGATGCTCTTTCTGGGCCTTGGGACGGGGCTCGGCTCCGCCATGATTGTGGACGGCGTTCTGGCGCCAATGGAGCTGGGGGATTTGCCTTACCAGCAGGCCACGTTTGAAGATTACGTTGGCATTCGGGGCCTCAAAAAGCGCGGCCGGAAGCAATGGCGGCGCGATGTGGCCGACGTAGTCCAACGGCTTAGGGCCGCCCTTGAACCCGAATACGTCGTCTTAGGCGGGGGCAACCTTCACAATTTAAAGACGCTGCCCCCCGGTTGCCGCGCGGGGAATAACGCCAACGCGTTTCTCGGCGGTTTCCGACTGTGGCAAGAACGTAAACTCCGGGCCGACTGCTCTCCCCCTCCCACCGGGAACCCGATCGACTCGATTCATGCTGAGCCCTCGAAATGGGCTTGGTGATGCATTTCGCGAATCCCGCCGCCAAGGCTTTACTGTTCCAGGCCAAGGGTCCTATGGACGCAATAATCAGGCGAAGGCGCGGGCTTCAGCGCAAGCGGCCAGAGCGACCATATCCCCTCGCATGATTCGAAACCGGGACCCTTTGGACGGGGCTCATCAGGGGCGAAACTTCAACCAGGTTAACTGCCTTGTCAGTGGAAAAACGGTTCAATCCAACCGCCTCCTGATTCATTTCGAGCAAAGATTCCAACAGGTTGGAGCCAATATACTGTCTTGGCCGTAACCAACCACTCCGGGCACCAGCCACTTTTAGGCGAGCCTGGAGCAACGCATTTCACAATGTGCATTTGACGTAATGGCTAACACATCCGAAGGCTAATATTATGTCAGCTGTTTCGAGGACGCGCGCAAACGCATCATTGATCTCGCTGGATTTTAAAAACCGGTCAGGCATTTGCCTATGAGACCGGCGGCGCCATTCGATCGCCGGTAAAACTGCCGGCGGCGGGCAATGGCGCCCTCGCGCCGGCTTGGCCGTCCAAACCATCCCACCGCCCACGGGGGGCGCGATTTCCAGCGATGCTCAACCACGCGGAGGCCGAATAAACCGCTGGCGGTATTGTCCGGATGCGCTTTGAATTTCACTGTCACCTTGGCTTTTCCCTCGGTTAGCCCGAGTGGCAATGGGCCCGCCCAATCGTAGAAAGCGGCTGGACGATTGCTGTCCAGCGTGAACGTTACCACTTTGGGGTCCTCCACGAATATATCAAAAGATCCCGTTTCCTGACCCCAAAAGGTGCGGCGCAAATCCGCCGGCTGGCCGGAATGCACAGCCATTGGGTAAGCGAACCAGCGGCCGCCCAACCTACTGCCAAGCCGGTAGGTATCAGGGGTTCACTTTCAACCGGATAACTTTCGGCTCCTCGCTCTGGATTACGAAGGCGTCCCCCTGTTTTTCGACGGGAAAGGTTCGTTCCGGCGTGAACCGATCCGCTTCAAACCGGCCTTCGACACACTCCAGGGCATTCATTCCCGAAAAAACTAACCGGCCGCGGGGCAGCGCTAAAACGAATTCCCGGGCGGAGCTCTTCACGAGGATGCCCGCCGCGCTATCGCGCACCTCGATATGCAACTGGTTCCAGTCGACCTTAAACGTCCCGGCGTTTTCGAGGCGCGCACGCGCGCCTTCGCGGATAAAATAGCTGGTTTTCACCACCACGGTTCCTGGGGCGTTGGTGGCCAAGTAGTTTCCCTGCTTATCCACGGCAAGGTCCTGAGCTAGTTCCCGCAACGCATACCAACCGAGCAACCGTTCCGTCCCGCGCGCCTGGGCGATCGGCCATTGCGCCCAACGGATCGGGTAAAGGGCGGCTCCGTAGCGTTGGCGCGCCACCGGGTCTTCGACCACGGTTCGGGGCGGCGAACATTCCCAAAGTAGGTTCCCGATACCCCATTGCCCGATCAACGTATAATAAGGGAGCACGTCCAAGTTCAGGCGCGTCTTGGGTTCCTCGGTCGGATTCTCCGCGGCAAACGGAATGTTTCGCCCCACCTGGGAGCGGGAAAGCATATTCGGCTCGCGCGGATCGAAGGTGCCATCAACCCCGACCACGGCCAAGCGGGGACACCGCTCTAAAAAGATGGGCAGGACGTGCGGCGGCCACCACGGGCTATTCAAGTAGAGCGGCAAGGGATAAATTTCGCCGATGGTCTCCGTCAGCGCCCGCACATAATCGGCGAACGCGTGAAACATAAAATCCTCGCCGTCCTTCCAGGCAGCCTGCGGCCATTTTTCCTCGCAAAACCGGCAATGACAGCGAATACTTTTCTCATCCTCCGGCCGTTTACCCGCCCATTGCTGATAATAGAATTCATTATCGATCTGGATCATGATGACCGTACCTACGGCGTCGGCCGCCAAAAGATGCCGGGCGATTTGCGCGCAGAGGAGGCGCTCGCGCTCCAAGGTGCGCGGATCGTTAGGGCACATGGGCGGGCCGCCGGCGTCGTACGTCCACGGGCCTGGCAATTGCATGCGCTGGTAGTCCTGGGGCGCGGATAGCAGGTAATCGGGCGTATATTGCGGATAGGCGCCCGGGCTCGCGCCTTCCTGGACCTTGCCGCACACATTGCTATTGAAAAGGTTGAGGATCAGCCTTAACCCGCGCCGGCGAGCCTGCTCCACGAACCAGTCGAGAAATTTGAAATCATAATGGTCCTTGGCCAGTTCGATTTTGGACCAAGGAATCCCCACGGACACCACGGTGGCGTGCATGGCTTTATAGCCGTCGAAAAAGGCGAGCGTCCGCTCATCCTGGCGCGTGCTCCGCCAAATATCGCATTGCGCGCCGACGATCAGGAACGGTTGGCCATCGACCTGAAGTGTGGGCACCCCGTTTAGTCGCGTTATTCGCGGCACCCGGTCAAGGCGGGCTGGCCGATCGTTCCCTGGCGTTTTTGGAGAGTCAATGGGCGCGGCTTGGGACGTTTGAAAACTGGCCCACAGCAAAAGCCAGTTTATGGCGAGGCGCAAACTGGCGACCCGTTTACCCCATAAACCAAGCCTTCGCTCGGAGTGTTTGGCGTGCATGCGCGCATGCTATCAGGTTCCCCTGGTGGAAATCAACGGCCGGATGATCCAACCAGGCGCGGTTCAGCATCCGCTCTACCCGCGCGAAAAAGTTCCCAAGGAGGTTCCTTTAACGTCCCACTCGCCCTCGGCGACCGATCCCCTTGGAGTCTGGTCTCAGGCCGGCGAATCTTGAAAACCGGTCTTGGCATCGCGTCCGCTTTGAAATAGGCTTACCGGACATCGATGGCAACCTTGGTTTATATCGTTGTCTACATCGCGGCGATGGGGTATTTGCTCACTCGCCCCGAGGAATTGCGCGCGGGGCGATGGTTGCGCGTCGGCGTCAGCTTGGGCGCGACCGGAGGCGCCGCTTACCTGGGCTGGCGCATGATCCAATCGTACGGCGCCGTTCCCGGCTCCCTGGCTTGGACCTTCATTTTCCTGTGCGCCGCCCGCGTGCTGGCGTTTATCTGGGCCCCGGTTATCGCCCATCAAATGGGTGTCATCGTGGCCAATCTGGTGATGCCCTTCGAGCTGCTGGCCAATACCCCGGGCGGATTTCGCCCCGATTTTCGAACCGCGCTAAGCTGCCTTAACTCCGAGGATTGGGCCCAGGCGCGCCGCAGCGTGAGGGAGGAGATGCGAAAAGATCCCCAGAGCTATGAGGGGCACATCTTGATGGCGTGCATTGGTCAACAAACCGGTCACCGCCTGCGCGCCCGTCGGCACATCCGGCGCATCCTGAAAAACCCCGCGAGCACCGCGGAGCAAAAACGTTTTGCCAGGCAGTTTCAAACGGCCTATCTGACCTCCGCCTGCTGGCTAAACTTATTTAATCGCGGCTGGTCCCGCCGGGCCTTGCCACTCGCCAACGGCCTGATTTCCGCCATGCCATTGGCGACGAATTTTGTGGACGAACCGGCGCCATTATTAAGCGCCACCGACGCGGCGGGGGATAAAACCCGGCGCCTGGCGTTCCTAGCCAACACCGGTAATGTGGCCGGACTCCTGACCCTGGCCGCCAGCAAGGAATTCGACCTCCTCGCCTACCAACAGGCACAAGTGGTCGTCAGGGAGTTGGCCCGGCACGGCGATCCCGCCAAGTTGGAAGTCATTCTGCGAAAAATCGGTCCCGCCCTCTTCCTCAGCGAACTACTGACGGAAACCTTGGCCCACGTGACGCCCACCGATCGCCCCATGATCCGCTGCCTGCTCGACCATGGCGCCAGCGCGGCGCTAGCCTGCCGCAAACTGCGGGCGCGGCGGGAGCCGAGCCCGGAAGATTCCGCCCGTCGGCAAGCCCTGGCCGAAGAAATCGAACGCGTCCACCTTTCCGCGCAGCCGTAGGCGCCGCCCCCTTCGCCGGACGGACCTCGGCCCGCTATTTTAAAAAAAACTTAAAAACCCCTTGCGTCTCCATGACTACACATGTAGTCTAAGAGCGGATTTACTACATATGTAGTCATCAACCAAAGGATCGCCATGTCCGCTGTGCCAAGAATCTCGGAAGCCGAATGGGAAGTGATGAAAACGCTCTGGACCCGCTCCCCGCTGGCCGCCCAGGACGTAATCGAAGAACTCGCCTCGCGGATGCATTGGAATCACCGCACCATCCGGACCCTGCTGAGCCGCCTGGTCAAAAAAGGGGCGCTCAATTATTCCCGCGAAGGCCGCGCTTATTTGTACCGGCCCAAGGTTACGGAAAACGAATGCGTCAAAGCGATCAGTGAATCGTTTCTGGACCGGGTGTTCGGCGGCGCCCTCCAGCCAATGCTTTCCCACTTCGTTAGCCAGAAGAAATTATCCAAAAAAGAAATCGCGGCTTTGAAACGCATTTTGGACGAACCATAAGCGACGCGGCCACCGGCGGGCCGCGCCGTCAACCAACCCGGCGCAAAGGATTCATATGAACTCATTTTTAGACGTGTCCCAACCGTTTATGGAATGGTTATGGAAGGCCTCGTGGCAGACTTCCTGGCTGGTAGTTTTAGTGCTGGCACTCCAATGGGCGTGGCGGGAGCGACTGGCCGCGCGCTGGCGCTATGCCCTCTGGCTGCTGGTCGTCCTGCGGCTCGCCCTGCCCATTTCCTGGCAAAGCCAGTGGAGCGTGTTCAATTGGGTACACGCCCAACGAGTCCAAATGGCAATGCCAACCCGCTTGCCCTACGCCAACCCGCCCCCGGACGCGCCCGCCGCCTTGGCTCCAACTCGGCAGCCCCACACCGCCGACAATGGGGTCCCTGAAACCACCCATCCCCTCGTTCCCCCAGCCTCCCCGGCGCCAGCCGCGCAAACCCGTCCATCGCCGAATGAATTAGCGTCCATTCCGGCCGCGCCGATTCCCACTTATAAGGCTCCGGCCAACCCGGTTCTCCCGGCAAAGCAACCCCCGCCTTCCCCCGCTCCCCGCAAACCGAGCTACTCCTGGCCTCGAATCCTTTTCCTAGCTTGGCTGGCGGGCGCACTCTGCCTGGCGGGACGACTGTTTTGGGAATGCCTAGGCTTGGCTTTAGCCGTGCGCCAAGCCCGCCGGGTCGACGATCCGGCCCTGCTCGCCGTGCTGGCGGAATGCCGAAGCCGCATGGGCGTTCCCGCCCCGGACGCCGTGTGGACCACCGACTACCTGGGCAGCCCGGCGCTCTACGGGCTGTGGCGCACCCAACTGTTGGTGCCCGCGACGTTCGTCGGTCAGTTCACCCCGGAGGAATGGCGGCACATTTTCCTCCACGAATTGGCCCACCAGAAACGGCGCGATCCGCTCATGAACTGGATTTTGGCGGGTTTGCAGGTGCTGCACTGGTTTAACCCGCTGGTCTGGCTCGGGTTTCACCGCATGCGGGCCGATCGCGAATTAGCCTGCGACGCCCTGGTGCTCGCCCGCGCGGGCGAGGCGCACGCCAAAGCCTACGGGCGCACCATCCTCAAGGTGATGGAGAACCTCGCCATCACCACGCCCTTGCCCGGCCTGGTCGGCTTGCTCGAAGATAAGAGCCTGGTCACCCGCCGCATCCGCATGATCGCCCGTTACCAGCCCGGCTCCCGCTGGTCCTGGGCCTTCGGCGCCCTCCTCGCCCTGCTGGCGGTCGCCTGCTTATCCGACGCCGTAACCCACCCCACCGGCGCGGCGGAATCCGCCACCTTGGCGCCCTCCATGCCCATCGCCGAGGAGGCCGCCAACACCGTCACGCCGACGGTGCCGGAGGTGCGCATGGAGACACCTACGACCGCGCTGACAGAGGATTCGAATATCGTCTATCTAACCGCCTGCGTAATGGATGCTACTTCCGCCAAGGGAGTGGCGGACGCCCGCGTAAAGGTAACCCTCGAATTCGATCGCGCGCCCGATCGGGTATTACCGCTTAAGTCCGATGCGGCTGGCATATGCAAAATCCCCCTGCCCGAACCGGTCCGTGCGATCAAACGCATCACCCTCGACCCCAGCCACACGAATTACACTCATGTCAGCCCGGTATCTCCCACCTTGGAAAGGCTAGATGACGGCGATCCCTCGCTCGACAATTCCGCAACCTGGTTTCCTAGAAAAATAAACTTGGTCATGCGCCATTGGGAAGAAAACGCTTCTTACTTTGAGGTTCAGGTGGTCCAATTCGGCACCAGCAATCGGCTCGCGAACGCTCGCGTGCGGGCAACGATCGTCGGCGCCAAATCCATCCTCCGAGAACTGGAGCTTGTCACCGACACGAATGGCCTCTGCCGAGTCCTGGTGCCCGACATAGGCAACCGGGTCCAAAGCATTCAACTCGACTTTGCCCACCCCAATTATGCGCCTAAATCGGCCAGTTTCGAGCTAGCCCCGAAGAATAGGGCCGCCTTCCAAATCCCGCTTTGGGAGCGAACCACCCTGTGGCTGGCGCCGGAGGCGACCATTGGTGGAACGGTGCTCGACGATCGCAACCGTCCCGTGGCCAACGCCCAGGTTTACCTTTTGGACGTTGCCACCCCTTACCAGTCGCACAGCAGTTACGCCTATGCTTACTCGGAATCCACCCCCTTCAGCCGTTCGCGCGAAGACTTGGGTAAACGTCCGAACCCTGTGGCCACCAGCGACGCCGAAGGGCGGTGGCGTTTTACCCATTTCCCGGTCGACGCCACTTGGGCGCAACTGGAAGTGGTGCGCCCGGATGGCGCCCGCGAAACTTTCGCCACCCAGACTCCAGACGAGGAGGACGATGTCTTCGCCAACTGGAGTCCCCGCCACCCTTCGGGCCCATTGGAACTGGCGGCATTACGCGATAATAAAGCGATCACCACCTTAAGCCCGGGGGTGAACGTTTCGGGCCAAGTCCTCGACGCCAAAGGCAAGCCCGTGGCCGGAGCCATCATCCGGGAAGGCCGCGCCAATTCCGTGAGCGCCGAGTGCCTGGGAACCTATCGCGCGGATTCCCAAGGGCGTTTTCGGCTGGCCCACCGGCCGCCGGGTGAAATCGTGCTGACCGCTAGCGCCGATGGCTGGGGCTGCGCCTCGCAAACCACACCCTTGAAAACCAACGCTGTCAGCGTCGTGCTTCAATTGCCCGAGCTGAAGCCGCTTCGCGCGCGGGTGGTCGACATGGAAGACAGCCCCATCTCCGGCGCGACCGTGAGCGCGCAAGTCAGTTCCAACCACATCCTGCGATGGACGGGCAAAACCGATGCCAATGGCAGGGTCACGTGGTCCAACGCGCCGTTGCCCGAAGCGGTATATTTAATCACCGCCCCCGGGCGCCGTCCGTTGAACGCGGTGCTCACCCCCAGTGATCCGGAGCAAACCTTGAGCCTTGGCAAAACGAATTTCACCAAGCATATGAGCTGGATCCGGGTGCTGGACGCCGCCACCCTCCAGCCGATCGAGCGGTTCAACGTCTGCGGCGGCACCAACGTGCTAATGCGAGGCACGCATGGCCGGATTTATTTCCCGCGCGAAGAGGTGCCCCTATCGCACCTCACAGCCGAAGGCTATGAAGCGGCCCCGGCGTTCGGCCCGGCGGCGAACAATGATACGTTCTATCGCGTCTTGATGCATAAGCTACCCTCAAACCTCCCGCTCCAAGGCCTGGTTTATTCGCCCGATAACCAACCGCTGGCCGACGTCAAAATCCAGGTCCAAACGTTTTGGGGAAATCAGGTTGCCTTTTCGACCGCATTCCCCGATGGCTCCGAAAGCCATAGCTCGGACGCGCGGGGCGGCTACTCGATTCCGTTTACGGGCAACGATATGACCATCGGCTTCCGGCACGAGCAAGGCTGTTACCTCACGACCGCGGAAAATTTGCGTAAAAACCCCGTCGTGCGCTTGCGGTCTTGGGGCCGATTAGCGGGCCAATATTTCATCGGCCAGGAAGTGGCCAAGAACCAACGTTTGCGCCTGGACGTTTTCCGGCATTCCCAGCCGTTTCCCGGTAGATTCAACGCGCAAACGCAAACCGATGGCGAAGGCCGGTTTCACGTCGATCAAATTCCGCCCGGCGAATACGTGCTGCACCGCATGCCAGACGCCAAAGGGCGTACCCCTTATTGGTTTTACGCTCCCGACCTCTATCCGCTACATCTCAAAATTGAGCCAGGCAAAACCACGAGCGTGACGTATGGCGGCGGCGGGCGAACGGTGACGGGGCAAATCACCAGCGAACCAGCCCGTCAGCGGATAGCCTGGAATGACGATCTGCAATTGTTAGAACTTAAGTTGGATCTGCCAATGGGCGTCGAATATGAATACCCCAATGGCGTCTTTTTCATGAGTCCGGAAAAACCTTGGGCCAGCACACCGGAGCAAGCGGCTTATGCGCGCGCCCGGCGGGCCTACAACTTAACGGTGGATAAAACCGGCGCTTACACCGCCAAGGATATTCCTCCGGGCACGTATTGGCTGAAAATACGCCTCTCATCCAGTAGGCGGTTCAGCGATTTCAAACCCCTCGCCTTCTTGCGTCGTGAAGTCGTCATCCCCCCCGCCGAGCCCGGCCATGAGAACGATCCGGTGGATCTGGGCACCATCCGCGTCCCCGTGCCACCGACCCCATGAAATCACGCCGCAAACTCGCCTTCCGGCTTCGAGCCGGTGGGCGGGGCGGTTTTGGCGGGATGGGACGCCATGATCGCCTTCATTTGCTCGTTGAAACAAGTAGGGCAAAGCCCATGGGTGAGCTTTACATTCATATGGGCGCGCAAGTAGTCCTCAAGGTTGTGCCAATATTGCCGGTCATCCCGAATCTTTTTGCACTGGGCGCAAATCGGCAAGAGGCCGCGCAACGCCGTTAATTCGGTGATATCCTCCAAGATCAACAAGACTTCCGGCGGGTCCAGATCCGGTAACGGCGTGGCGCTGATGAGCAGATCGATCGCCACGGTTTTGCCATTGGCGCGCAGCTCGGCTCGATGGGTTTGGCGTTGCGTGGCGCCGCCAGCGACGGCTTGTTGGACACTGTTGCGAATCACGCAGTGCTTGCATTGGTCATTGTGCCCGCACCCTTTGGCCTCGGCATGAATGCAATTCAACGCGTCCCCGCCGCGCATGCGCAACGCATGCTTGGGGTCCGCCCCCAACAACGCGCTCGCCGATGTGTTGTAGTGCAATATATGAACGTCACTATCTACCACAAAGGCCGGGATTGGCAAGGCATCGAAAAGGCTGCGCAAATATTGCCGATTCATCATATCACCGGGTCCACTGAACCTATTTTTAATACGCCGGCACACCGGAGGCCAGCTCAAAAAGCCGACCACGCGCCGGGAGCCCGCGAGCGGCCGCGCCAAAACCCGGCCGCCACCCTCGTGATTGGGATTCGATTTTGGACATCGAGTCGCGGACGCGTTTTTTCCCTCCTCCTCCAAAATTCAAAGCCCGCTGTTGCGCACGGCCGCTTGCCCGTCCGGCCGCCAACCGGGCTATCCCGCCATAATCCAGGCCAACACGAGCGCCCTGGAATCTAAAATCACCTTGCGTTCCGGTCAAACCACGGAAAGCGGGATTGATCAAAAATTGGCTTCGCGGTCCCGCCGCGCTATATTTCCACGGTCTTTCCCGGAATCGGCGCGGGGTAACGGCCCTGGGCATCCGCCTGCACGGGGGCCGGGCTGTGCTCATTCAGCGCGTCCACGTTGGCGCAAAATTGGAAGTCCGACGCCAGGGCGTCCTCCCAAGTGATGATTTTCCCCGTATGCACCGCCGCCCGCCCCATGATAGCCCCCAAGTTCGAGTACGCCGCGCGTTTAGTTTCGTTGTACGGCCGATCTTGGCGAATGGCCCCGAGCAACGCGTCCCACTCGGCCTGCCAGGGGTTCACGGTCTCTTTCTCCGGTTTCCAAGCGATGTTCGCCGGCTCGATGCGTTGATCCTTATACAACCACGAAGTGGGCGCGTGGATGTTCCCGGAAAACTTGGCGGCGCACCGGGTGCCGTGAATGTACGTGGCGAAATCCTCGCGGCAGCCGGGAATATAACGGCCCGTCACCAACGCTTTGGCGCCGTCGGCAAAGGTGTATTCGATCGAATAACTGTCGAGGTTCTGGCTGCTATCGGCGCTGCCCGCGAAGCGCCCTCCCACCCCGTGCGCCGCCACCGGCCAGGCATCCTTGATCCAAAAACATTCGTCGATTTGGTGAATCATCAGCTCGATGAAAATCCCGCCCGAGGACCACATGAATTGGAACGGGTGCCCCGGGCTGAGCTGCCAGAGCAACTCGTTTTCACCCTTCGGGAAAGGGGCCATGTAATAACCCGAATCCATGCGGTAAGCGCGCACCAATTGCACCTCCCCCATGGCGCCGTCGCGAATCCGCTGGATCAACGCCTGCCGGGCCGAGGAATGCCGCGCCATCAGGCCCGTGCCAATCTTGAGGTTCTTCTTCTCCGCCGCCTCGCCCGCCCGCAGGATGCGCTTGATGCCCCCGGGATCGGCCGCGAAATCCTTCTCCATGAACACATTCACGCCTTTGCTCACGGCGTATTCCAAGTGCGTCGCGCGAAACCCCGCGTGCGTGGCCAGAATCGCCACATCGCCCGGCCGCAGGCAATCGATGGCGTGTCGGTAGGCGGTAAACCCCTGAAACCGGCGATCCTGGGGCGCATCGACCCGATCCTGGAGCAGCGCGCTCAACGAAGCGTGGGCTTGGTCCAACCGGTCCTGGCGCAAATCCGCCATGGCGACCAGTTTCACCGGCCCGCCCGCGCCCGATTCCAAAGCCCGCTTCGTGCCCGCATCATCCCCCAACACCAGACCGCCGGCGGACATGGCATTGCCCACCGCGCCGCAGCCCCGCCCCCCGCAGCCGATCAAGGCCAGCTGGATCGTGTTCGACTCCCCGGCATGCACCCGCGGCAGGGCGACTCCGGCCAAAGCCGAGACGGCGGCGATTTTGCCGGTGGTTTTGAGAAACTCGCGCCGCGAGGGATGCGGGTTGGGCTGGATATCCATGGCTTTCATATGTCCATGAATATGCCACGCTTCCCTGGCAAATCAAATGCCGGCAAACGCGACCGCCGCCGGACGATCCGAGATCGCTTATTCAAGCAATTACTCAGACTCATCCCGCCCGGCAAAGGCCGGCCTTACTCCCGCGGAAAATGGGGAATCAAGAGCGCCGAAAACACTTGGGCGTAAATGCGGTGACCGAAATCGTTGGGATGATTCACCCCGTTGCCCGTCATGTCCCAATCCAACTTGTGCTTGAATAACTCGGTCCACACGGAGGTCATATCCGCCAACGCCACCCCGGGCCCGCACAGCTTGGCCAGGGCGTCGCGGTACGGCATAAACATCTCCGTCCGCATAATCGTCCAATCCTTGTTCCCGAGCATGGACGCCACCAGAATGAACTCCACGCCCGGCTGGAGCTTGCGGGCGGCGTCCATCATGGCTTGGATATTCGCCTGGTACTCCGCCGCCGGGCGGCCGCCGGGAATATCGTTCATGCCGAAAGCCAGGAGGATCAAATCCGGCTGCGTGCCCGCCACCTTATCGATCATCGTCCGGCCCCACCCCGTATCCGTGCCGCCCACGGCAAAATTCGTCAACGCCACCTCCCCGCCATACACCGCCCGCAAATGCGCCACCAGCAGATCCTGGTAAGCGGGCTGATACGGCGCCGCCTGCGCCCAGCCGGACGCGTTGCACCCCGTGGAAATGCTATCCCCCAGCAGCGCGATTTTCAGCGGTTGCTTGCGGTTCAGTCTCTCGAGGGTGCGCGGCAATTGCGCGCCCGCGAACGCGGTCACCGGCCCTCGCCAAGCGGCCGGCGCGTGTTCATACGTCACGCACGTCTGCAGATCCTGATACTCATGCCCGCCCCCGAAGAGGATTTCCCCATCGCCATCCCGATGCGTCAGCTGAAACCTTTGCGACTTGGCCGCCCGGCGAAGATCCCGCGGCGCCTGGGAGACGATGCGCGAGCCCGGCGGCAAAACGATTTCGCGCGTGCCCGGCTGCCACAAATAATCGACCCCGGCCTGGTAAACCACCGCGCCGGAAGCGCTGCGCACGGATAAAATCCGCGTGGGCTCGAATAACAACGACGCCCGGGGCTGGGCGTTCGTAGCGGGTCGGATGAACAACACACTCTCCCCTTCCATCGTCTTCGAAAGCCAGAACGGCCGCAACTGCCGAGCGTCAAACGTCCACCCCGAGTCCGCCCCCAGCGCGGGCGAAACCAAGCAAACCCCGAACGTCAAGACACAGGCCAAACCCAAAGCCCACCGAATCAAGAGATTTCGCATGCCATTCATAAAAATGCTATCCGGGTAAAAAAAGAAAAGGACCGCGCTAACCCACTCCCAATCACCAGCCCCCCCATCCACGGCGTAAAAAAAGAGAAATAAAGTGGCGGAAGGGACAGGAGTCGAACCTGCGGATGGGTTACCCCATCTCCTGATTTCGAGTCAGGCGCCTTAGACCACTCAGCCACCCTTCCCGCCTAAGTCTATCAAACACTTACAAAGAATCGGCTGATACCGCTTTTTGCTTTGTATCCCGACTTTGTATCCCGTATTCTTTTTCCATGCAACCCCAAAAGGATACTCGGCCAGATCCTCGCAAACGGGAGGGGCATTTATCCAAAGATGGCAAATGGCGATCCTTCCCCAAGGTACCCAACCTGCTGCAGTACGTTGGCAGCGGAAATTACTATGGCAGAATCAAAGTTCGCGGCAAGCTGATTCGCGAGAGTTTGCAGACCACCGCATGGAGCTCGGCCAAACTGCGATTACCGGACTTTTTAAAAAAGCACCAACAGTCCACCAGTCGCGAGAAATTTCCATTGTTTCCTGAAGCCGTCGAGGAATTTAAAAGCAACTTGGACCATGAGACTGGTATCAAGCAGAGAAGCAAAGAATACCGCCTACTCTGCCTACAGAAAATCCTGTCCACATGGCCCAAAGTAATGGATTTGCGTATGGATGAAATCACGGAGCAAGCCTGCAAGGAATGGGCTGCTGGGCTTAACGGCAAAATAGCGTGCCATTACTTCAACAATACCATCGCCACCCTGCGGCAAGTGATTGCGACCGGCATTAAAATGCATAAGGCAAAAACCGGCATTTCCATCGAAAACCCAGCTTCCGAATTGAATCGGGTTCGCATCACTCAGAAGAACCTCCAATTGCCCGAATCAGCTCAATTCAAAAGTTTGCTCGAAAACATTCGCCATGGCAGTAGCGGTTGGAGGTATCGAGTTGCCGATTTAGTTGAGTTTTTGGCTTATAGCGGACTACGCATCCAATCTGAAGCCATCTGGGTCAACTGGGAAGACATTGATTGGCCGAAAAGGGAAATCGTGGTGCGCGGACACCCCGAAACCGGAACCAAAAACTCCAGCCTTCGCAGAGTGCCTATCATTGCCGACATGGAAACCTGCGAATTCCGACGCAAGTCGGACACCAGTCCGACGTGAGACCGGACGGGGTTCCGAAACAAAGCGGACACTGTTCCGATGGAATTCGGACAGGGTTCCGACGGATAGCGGACGGTTTTTAGGGCGCCATCGGAATGGTGTCCGAGTGGTTTCGGGCGGGTGTCCGAATGCTTCCGGAACGGTGTCCGGATAAATTCGGAACGGTGTCCGAAACGCGCCGGAATGACCGGCCAAGGAGTGGCGTGACGCGGTAAAACCTGCCAGGGTTCCGCCTGGGTTGGGCGATTAATTCCAATCGCCGCAATCCGAGAAGGGAATTCCCATGGCACGAAAGAAATTATCCATGCGTCACCTCCAAGAAATCCTCCGGCTCAAACATCAAAATCAACTCTCCCTGCGGGAAATCGCGCGCAGCTGCCATTTGGCAGTGAGCACGATTGGGGATTACCTCCAACGCGCCGAAACGGCTGGCCTGCGCTGGCCGCTACCCGAAGGCATGACTGAAGAAGCGTTGCACCAGCAGCTCTTTGGCCATGGCCCGGCCACTCCGTCATCCTCCGGCCAGCCCGTGCCGGACTGGTCCTCCATTCAACAAGAACTCCGCCGCCCCAACGTGACCCTGCAATTGCTCTGGGAGGAATACCGCCAGATCCATCCGCAGGGCTACAGCTACAGCCGGTTTTGCGAGCTGTATCAAGCGTGGGCCGGAACTTTGGAGCCGGTCTTAAGACAGGTCCATCCGCCCGGCGAAAAAATGTTCGTGGACTGGGCCGGACAAACCGTGCCCATTCACCATCCCGATGGCACCGTGAGCGAAGCCCAGCTGTTTGTGGCGGTGTTAGGCGCCAGCAATAAAACCTTCGCCCAGGCCTACGAAAACCAGCAACTGCCCGCCTGGATTGCCGCCCATTGCCAGGCCTACGCCTACTTCCAAGGCGTCGCGAAAGTCACGGTGCCCGATAATCCCAAGACGGCGGTGATCAAAGCCTGCCGCTACGAGCCGATGCTGCACCGGGCCTATCAAGAGATGGCGGCCCATTACGGCACGGTCATCCTTCCGGCACGCCCCAAACGGCCACGCGACAAGGAAAAGGTTTCATACTGCGCTTCATAAGTACTATCTAAGGTGAGGATTTTTTTGGGTTTGCTTTGATTCGGCATTTGATAGTTTCGACCGCCTTGGGTTCTGGGCGTTCATACAT
>DBTJ01000172.1:60558-60722 GCA_002306985.1 Verrucomicrobia bacterium UBA1319 | reverse complement strand
GGCGATGGTGGTTTTGCCGGTGCCCCGGGGGCCGACAAATAGGTACGCGTGGGCGATACGATTTTGCTCGATGGCGTTGATGAGGGTCTGAGTGACGTGCTCCTGCCCCACCACGTCGGCAAACCGTTGCGGACGGTATTTCCGGGCTATGACTTGATACGACA
>DBTJ01000172.1:52704-60311 GCA_002306985.1 Verrucomicrobia bacterium UBA1319 | reverse complement strand
TTCCGGGCTATGACTTGATACGACATCAGGCTCAATCGCAATCCGGCCCCTTTAGTTCTCCCATTACCGGGAGACGCGGGCCAAAATAAAATAAATGTCAGGGTGACCACGGCAGACGCAGAGCAATCTACCGTTGCTGCATTCCTGCCCTGGCGGGGTTTGAAAGTCCACGTTCCGTGGGCCCTGACAAAATCGACTTGATTAAGCCGGACTATCGCCTTGGCATCAAGCGGAAAAGGAAAGAATTATCCGGGCCGGCGCGAAGTCTCCGGCGCGCGGTGGAAGGCCAGAAACCCGGCCAGCGCTAGGCTGATGATTATCGCGGCCAGGCTGACATACAAGCCGCTGACCGGCGGTTGGTAGCGGAATTCGACCCGGTGGCTCCCCGGCGACAAGAACACGCCCCGCATGATCAAGTTGCATCGCAACAATGGCCGAGGCTGGCCATCGACCCAGACTTTCCAATTCACATCGTGCTTATCGTTGAGGAGGAGCACGGCCGGGGCCTCGGCTTTGGCCTCGAGAGTGAGGTGTTTGGGTTCATAAGCGGCGAAGGTCACGGTGCCCGCCGCGAGATTCGTGGGGGCGGGCGTTGCCGCGCAGTTTTGGTCCACGAGCACGGTGCGATGCGGATCGAAGCTGGACTGCGCCAGCCGATCGATCGTCTCAATGGGGTTAGTGATCACTTGCCATTGCGAATAGAGGCTGGCGCGAGGCAGCGCTCCGGTAAACTCAATGAGCGCGAAGGGGCCGCCTTCCTTTTCCACAGCGGTGTAATCCATGTAGGTGGTTGCGGGCGTCCGTTTGGGGACCACGTTGAAGGGGGTCACCAGCCGGAATCGGTTCGAACCGGGATCGAGCTGATTCTGGAGGGCAGCGATAAAATCGCCGGAAAGACCGATGAGATACCGGGTATTGGTGAGTTCCCACAGCCGAGGCAGCAAAGCCACGTTGGTCTGACTAAACCCGCGGCGAAACAGCACGTTATCCCAGGTGGAGCGGGGCTCCTGGGTGACATCCAAGGTCTGAATCCGGTTATAGGGGAATAGGTGCTGGTTCCATTCGGTGCGGTAGAGAATATTCATGAGTTCCATTTGGCGGTTGACGATGAAGGGCAGCATGTAAACCCGCTGTTCATACGGTTTTTCCCGCAACCGCTCGAGAATGGGATTGGACGCGTAACGATACGGATAGTCGTAATACTGTATCCAAGGCGCGTTGGCGCGGGCCAAATCGGTCAAGGTGGCGATCCCGAGGCAGAGCCACACCCAGCGAGCGTGTTTACCCGCCAGCGCTCCGCTAGCAATCGCCACCATCAGGACGCAGGCAAGGCCCAGAAACAGCAGCGCCCACCCCGCCTCGCGCGCGCTAAACTTGAAAATATTCAAGGCCGTGTCCGCGTCAAAACCGATGGCGGTCAAATGTTTCACCATGGCTTCTTGGGCGAAGGCGTAGCCCAAAAAAGCAATGGCGCAGAGGGTGGAAAAGGCCACCAGGCACACCACGCACTTTCGGTCGAAGGCGGGCAGGTTTTGCCACCACGATTTTCGGGGAGCTTGCGGGCCGGTTTTTTTGCCCGGGCTGACTGGGGTGGCGTAAAGCCGGGCCAGTCCTTCCAATCCAAAGGCGAACAGGATGCCAATGGCCACGCTGAATAATTGCATGAACTTGATCGGGTTTCGCATGGTGGACGCGTAGGGCAACGCGTAAAAGAACTGGTAGAAAGGCGCGTGGCGGCCCCAAGCCAGCAAAAGCGATAGGCCTCCCGCGCCTAGGAAAAACCAGATGCACCGCTTTTCCCCGGCGGCGAAGGGAGAACCGGTTTTGCGAAAGGATTGGACGGCCGCCCAGGCGGCCAGTAACGCCACCAACACACCCGCGTACTCGCCCGAACCGGATCCGCGTCCGGTTTGGTTTTCAGGGTCCTGTCCCACCGCGCCCCAATAATTGCCTCCCGCCGGGGTGTCCATGCGATACCCGTATAAACCCGCTACAACCACGCGCAACGTTTCCGCCTTGGGCAGGCTAAACTGGGTTGCGTCATGCCAGCGTTTTTGCTTGGTTTCCTTATCCTGGCTCATGCCGGCGATGCCTTGGATTTGCGTTCCGATCAACGTGGATAACGCGGCTGTGGCCATGACGGCCGCAAAACCCGCCACCAGCGCGAGTTTCAAGCCGCTCTTGGCCGCGGCCGTTACCGTAAGTTTGCCGGCGGAGAGACTCATAAACACCGTGAAAGCGCCGATCATCAAGCTGAAGATGGCCCCGGTGTCGTAAGCTTCCATGATGCCCATGCCCGTGGCGGCCCCCGCCAGGATAAGTTTGATTATTCCGTAGCGGTCCGTTTGGGCGGAGATCACGGCGGCCAACGCCAGGAATGCGGTGCCATGGCAAATGGCCCAGGGGGGCAGTCCCCAGCAGGCGTTGCTAAAAGGATCGCTGTGCAATGCGGCCGCCAGCCCGGCGATGACGCACACTGCGGGCCGGAACTTCAGGGTGCGGAATAGCGCCCAGGCACTTCCGCCAAGAAACAACAAGGCTGCGGGGGCGAAAAACTTACCGAATATCGCCGTGCCCTCGGGCCTTAGCCAGGGTGACGCCAGCAAGCAATAAAGTAACTGGGAAACGTCGGGCACCGAAGCGGGTAAAGCGCCTCCCACCCAATTGAGGTCGGACCAATGCCCCAGAAACGCCGAGAAAAAATACCCCGTAAAAGCCACCATTAAGCCCAATGGTCCATCGTTGGCGAACACCATCTGGCCGGGGATAAAACTCCGCCCAAAGAACGCGGCCAGGATGGCGGCTAGGGTGACGATGAAGTAGCCGAATTGCCGCCGGGAGGGCGATGGGGACAACGATTGGGTGGGGGTTGGAGGTGGCATTGCAGAATTATCCGATAATGGTTCGTTTCCTTTATTCGATTAAGCTGGCATTGCAAGGAAAATCTTTGGCCGCGAAAAAAACCTTGATCGGGTGGTTGATTGGCTTAGGGTGGAGGCTCGAACTCAGGTTTTCGGTGAAACCCGCGTGGTTTCGTTGGAATCAACCGATAATAAAATTAGCGTTACTTAGGAAAATCATCTATGTCCAATAGACCTCTTAATGTCGGTTTGGTCGGTGGCGGCAAAGGCGCGTTTATCGTGCATCCCCACCAAAGAGCTATCCACTTTGACGGCACCCGGCGGGTGACAGCGGCCGCCCTGTTTCCCGATCCCAAGGTCGCCCTGGAAGAAGCGGCCAATTGGCCCTATCCCATCAAAGGCTACGGTTCCTATGACGAGATGATCGCCGCCCAAGCCAGCTTGCCGGCCAGCGAGAAGCTCGATTACATCTTGATCGTCACGCCCAATTTCGTGCATTTCGACCCGGCCGTGAAAGCCCTCAAGGCGGGGATCCCGGTGTTCTGCGAAAAACCGCTTACGGTGACCTTGGACGAAGCCAAGCAGTTGGTGGACACGGTGAAGCAATTGAAGATTCCCTTCGCGGTGTCGCACACGTATTTGGGGCATTGGACGAGCCGCTTGGCCCGTTACATTGTGCGTAGCGGCCTGCTCGGCGAAGTCCGCTGGGTGGATTCCTATTACATCCAAGGCTGGCTGGCGACCAAGTTTGAGGATACCGGCAACCAGCAGGCGTCCTGGCGCGTCGACCCCAAGAAGGCGGGCGGTTCGGGCTGCGGCGGCGACATTGGCACCCATGCGCTCATGCAATTGCGTTTCGTGACCGGTCTGGAAGTCAGCGAAGTGAGCGCCAATTTGGAGATTTTCGTCAAAGGCCGTTCGATCGATGACCATTTCACCGCGTATTGCCATTTGAATAACGGCGCCCGCGCTTTGGTTCGCGCCTCGCAAATTTCGATTGGCCATAAGAACGACTTGGGCATTGAAATCAACGGTACCAAAGGGACGTTGCGCTGGCGGCAGGAAGAGCCGGAAAGCATCATTATCCACCAATTGGGCCAGCCCGACCGCGTTTATTGGCGCGGCGCGGTAACCCCGGGCGATGGTTTCTTGCCGAAGGATATGCCGGCCGATTTATTGGCCGAGCCCAACATTCCCGCCGGCCATCCCGAGGCGTTTCACGATGCGTTTGCCCGCCTGCATCGTTGCTTTGAAGTCGACGTGCGCAAATACCTGGCGGGCCAGCCGTTCGCTTGTGATGGCTCCAAGTATGCCAATGTCGAAGACGGTTGGACCGGAATGGCCTTTATTCAAGCATGCATCCAAAGCAATAGCCAAAAAGGCGCCTGGACAGCCATGCCTTCCCTCAAATAATCGTTTTTTTGTTTCGAGTAACAGCTCGGGAAGGGACGGCGCTCAGCCGTCCCTTCTTATTCTCCGCGAGTAGGTTGCCGCGGAACTCTCCCCTTGGTTTGCTTGCTCTCACGCGGTCAGTTTCGATTGGAAAAGTTACGGCTCCAGGCTATAGTGACGCGATCCAAGGGCCTGCTCCCTCGTTCGAACAGAAGGGGCAAGTATAACTCGAAATCCAAGCCTAATGGGAACGACGGACCAAATCATACCCCCAGCTTTCCGGCTTTTGATAGCCGGCCAAGGGAAGGATTTTGCCGACTTTTTCCAAGGCCTCAGCGCCACGCGAGGCTGGCAGATCGATCAGGCTAGCACGGGGCGGGATGCCCTTGAGCGGATGCGGCAACAGCCCCCCGATTTGCTTGCCATCGACCTGGGATTGCCGGACCTGGCGGCTGTTGATTTGGCCGGCCAAGCCCGGCAAAACCTCGGTTTTTCGCTCCCCTGGATTGTGCTTGCGAGTCCGGGAAGAGAACGTGAAGCGCTGGACATGCTCAAGCTGGGAGCCTTCGATTGCCTATTCGCAAGTGGAGCATCGAATACCGCCTGGCTTTTTGCTTTGGAACGGACATTGGCGCTCTTCGAGAAGGAGCGGCGGCTAGGAACCGAGATGAAGTCGTGGCGCCGGCGCGAGGAAGTCATGCGGGCTAACGAGGATATCCTCCAATTGGTGGTGCGCAATATTAGTGAGATTATCACGCGCCACACGCCTCGGGGCCATTTTTTGTACGCCACCCAGTCGATCGAGAAATTGTTGGGATATAAACCGGAAGAATTGTCGGGAAAAACGCTGGCTTCTTTGATTTATCCGGAGGAGGTTGCCGGGGTTTGGCGGCGCGTTCGCCAGGCGTTGCGGGAACGCCAGTCCGAATGTCGCTTATCCTTCCGAATGCAGCATAAAAGCGGGCGGCAGGTTTGGGTGGATACCCATGCGCGATTGGTGATTTCGGGCCGCAAACTGCGGGAGATCCAGTGTACTATCCGCGATGTGACGGAGCAGAAGCGCGCGGAAGAGGAGCGCCATAAATTGGAAACCCGCGTGCAACAGGCCCGGAAAATGGAGAGCCTGAGCGTGCTGGCCAGCGGGATTGCGCACGATTTTAACAATTTGCTGGCGGCCATTTTAAGCAACGCGGAACTGGCTTCACTGGAACTTTCACCCGTTTCGCCCGTGCGGGATAATCTTTATCGGGTGATTCAAGCCGCGCATCGCGCCACCCAGTTGGTCGGTCAAATGCAGGTTTATTCCGGGCAGGGGAGATACTTGGTGCAGATGCTCGATTTGGCCGAGATTGCCCGGGAGTTTTCCCAGCCGCCGGCGGTTATTTTGCCCCCGATTATCACGTTGGAAATGGAATTCGGCACCGGGGTGCCCCCCATCCAGGGCGATCCCATTCAAATTCGCCAAGTCCTCACCAATTTGGTGGCTAATGCCGCGGAAGCCATTGGCGATCAAATTGGTACTATCCGCATTGCCACCGGTGTCATGGATTGCGATCGCGTTTGTTTACAGGGCTGTTTTTGCGATGAGAATCTACCCGAAGGCCGGTATGCCTTTCTTGAAGTGGCCGATAATGGGTGCGGTATGACCGCGGAAGTGCAGATCAAAATGTTCGAGCCCTTTTTCACCACTAAATTCGCGGGGCGCGGACTGGGATTGGCGGCCGTGCTGGGAATCATGCGCGCCCACGCCGGGGCTATCAAGGTGGCGAGCGCTCCGGGACAGGGCAGCATTTTCCGGGTGTTGTTCCCGTCGGCGGTGAGCCGGATTACCGATTGCCCGCCGGTCGCCCCCTCGGCGAAAACGTGGCGCGGCTCCGGCACCGTTATGGTGGTGGACGATGAGGAGGATGCGCGTAGCGCAATTCGCAAACATTTGGCTCGGCTCGGATTCCTTGTCACCACGGCGGTGGACGGTCCCCACGCGCTGGATATCTTTCGGAAAGCCCCCAATGAATTTGTGTGTGTGCTCGTGGATGATGCCATGCCGCATATGAACGGGCAGGATACTTTTCACGCCTTGCGCCGGATTCGCCATGATATCAAAGTTATCTTGGCGGCCGAGGGAACCCGCCTCGAAAACGTCCGCCAGTTCGCGCGGCGTGAAAAAATCGGTTTTATCGAGAAACCGTGTTGTTTGGAAACCCTGCAACAAATTCTGCAACAGACCATTGAGCAATCGGGCGAGCCCTAAGGGGTGGTTCGGTCGGACGTGAAATGACTGTTGCCCGGGGGAGCGCTCAGTGGCAAACTCCACGGAATGAGTCAGCTAACCAGGGCCCGGGAAGTTTTCGACGACGAAATTAAAGCGCTCCACGCGGTGCGCGACCAACTGGACGCGGCCTTCGATAAAGCCGTGGCATTGGTCACGCTAACCTTGCGTAACCATGGCAAACTGATCGTGGTGGGCATTGGCAAATCCGGCCATGTCGGTGGGAAAATCGCCGCCACTTTAACCAGTACCGGTTCGCCGTGCGTGGTGTTGAATACGGTCGACGCCCTGCATGGTGATTTAGGCATTGTTTCCGATGGCGACGTGGTGCTGGCGCTTTCGTATTCGGGCGAGACGGAAGAATTGTTGAACTTGCTGCCCGCCCTCAAGCGGTTTGACGTGAAAATCATCGCGCTTACCGGCGGTCCAAAATCATCCTTGGCCCGCCATTCGGACGTGGTGCTCAATGTTAAGGTGCCCAAGGAAGCCTGCCCGTTTAACCTGGCTCCCACTTCCAGCACCACCGCCACCCTGGTGATGGGCGATGCTTTGGCAATGGCCGTGGTGCAGGAACGGGGGTTTCAACGCAAGGATTTCGCCAAATTCCATCCTTCCGGCGCGATCGGACGCGCTTTGTTATTGCGGGTGCGCGATATTATGCGCGCGGGGGACCGCAACGCCATGGCCGCGCAAACCATGACGGTGCGCGAGGCGCTCTTAGTGATGACGCAGGCCAAAGCGGGCAGCGTGAGTGTCATCGATAGTCGAGGCCGCCTGGCGGGCGTATTCACCGATGGCGATTTCCGGCGGCTCACGGTGGCGGACGATCACGCGCTTTTCCAGCCCTTGTCAAAAGTCATGACTAAAAATCCCATTTGTATCCGGGAAGATGCGCTGGCGGTGGAGGCCTTGAAAGTGTTCAACGAGCGGAATATTGACGATTTAGTGGTGGTTAACGCCCGCAAAGAGCCGGTGGGGTTGGTGGATAATCAAGATTTGCCCAAATTGAAACTCATGTGATTGACGTTTGCCCGGTCGGCGGGCACGGTGACGCTCATGAATGAAAAGAACCACCCCGGGGCGGA
>DBTJ01000172.1:51994-52449 GCA_002306985.1 Verrucomicrobia bacterium UBA1319 | reverse complement strand
CCGGGGCGGACGGTTGTGCGCCATTGACTCGCGAATCGTTCGATCGGTTGGTTTCCCGGTGTTTTCAGGTGCGGTACTTGGCCTTTCTGCCCCGGGACGCCCGGGGGGTATCCGGCCAGCGGTGGCCATTGCTCCTCTTCCTTCATGGCATGGGGGAACGCGGCGATGATTTGTCGCTCGTTAAGAAACACGGCCCGCCCAAGCTCGTCGGGAGCGACCCTCGGTTTCCCTTCATCCTCATCGCCCCCCAATGTCCGCTGGGAGAGTGGTGGTCGAATGAGTCCCTTTTGGCGTTGCTGGATGAGGTCTGCGAAAAATATCCGGTGGATCGTAGCCGGGTTTATCTGACCGGGTTAAGCATGGGCGCCTTCGGCGGTTGGAGCCTGGCGCTGGCTTGCCCGGAACGATTCGCGGCGGTGGCGCTCGTTTGCGGCGGGGGGGAACCCTTTTCGCCC
>DBTJ01000172.1:51195-51742 GCA_002306985.1 Verrucomicrobia bacterium UBA1319 | reverse complement strand
CACCCCTTTTCCGCCCTTTGGCTTCGAGGCCAAGCGAGCCGAGGCTTTGAAAACGCTGCCTTTCTGGGCTTTCCATGGCGCCAAAGATCCCGTGGTCCCGGCCAGTGAGTCGGTTCGGATGGCGCAAGTTTTAGAGCGCTTCGGTTGCTCGGTCCGGCTCACTATTTACCCGGAGGCGGAGCACGATTCCTGGACGCAAACCTACGCCAATCCCGCATTGTACGAATGGTTTCTTCAACAGCGCCGGAGCGGCTGATTTTACAAAACCAGTTCCGCGGCCGCGGCGTTAAACCGGGTTTGGTTGGGATCTTTGCAGCCGGGGATGACCGAGGTCACCAGCGGGTTTTTTAAGCACCAAGCCAGCGCCCATTGCGCCATCGCCACGCCCGGCGGGACCTCGTCGCGCTGAATCACCCGCGCCTCGGCGATCATTTTTTGGACTTTTTCCGGCGCGATCGTGGAGCGCATGTCGTTGGCGGGAAACGTGGCGGACGCCTGGAATTTACCGGTGAGAAAACCGCTGGCCAGCGGCACGCGGGCCAGCACG
>DBTJ01000172.1:32941-50951 GCA_002306985.1 Verrucomicrobia bacterium UBA1319 | reverse complement strand
GGCCAGCGGCACGCGGGCCAGCACGCCCAGCTGGTTTTGGCGCGCCTGCGGGAACGAGAGTTGTTCCGCCTTTCGTTCCAGCCGGTTGTACACCACTTGCAGCGCTTGCGCCCCCACGGCGCGCGCTTCGCGGGCTTGCAAATCGTTGTTGATCTGGCTCGAAATGGAAATGCCCAGATGGCGGATCTTGCCCGCCGCTTTTTGCCGGGCCAGCATCGCCCATAACTCCGGGTTTTGGAACAGCTCATCCGTGCCCGAATGAAATTGATAAAGCTCGATACACTCGCGTTTCAACGCCCGGAGCGAAGCCTCCAACTGGGTTTGCACGGCCGCCGGCGCCAGCTGCCAGTCGCGATTCATGAAGTTGCGAAAATGGTGGCCAAACTTCGTGGCGACGATCCATTTCGATTGGGGGCGCCGGGCCAGGTAATCGCCAATTAACGACTCGGATAAATGGTCGCCGTAACACTCGGCGGTATCGATAAAATTCAAGCCGCTTTCCGCCGCCGTATCGAGGATCGCATCCACCTCTGTTTGCGTGTAATTCCGGCCCCACTCGCCGCCAAACTGCCAAGTGCCTATACCGATCACGGACAAGTTCAAGTCCGTAGTACCCAAACGACGATATTTCATGTGAACAAAATTTTAACGCGCGCGCTCACTGCTTCCAACCACCGCTGGCGTTGTTCCGCGGTGCTGGCGATTACCGGCGTGAAAGTCAAACGCTCGCAAGGCACGCCGCACAGCCCGAAGATAGCCTTTTTCCATAAACTTTCCAAAGGGTCGCCCAGGTGGCCGATCTCAACCGCTTCCGGGGTGTTCGCGGTTACGATCACGAGCGCGTGGCGCGCGTTGAGCAAACCTTGGGGCTTGCCTCCACCCTTGCCGTCCGGCACGAACCGGTAGGCCAAACCCTGCCGGATCACCCGGTCCACCCAGCCCTTGAGGATCGCCGGCGGCTGACTCCAATAGTTCGGATGGACAATGATGAAACCATCCGCTTGGAGCAATTCTTCGCAATGCCGGGCTAGTTCGGGCGGTGGCGAAGAGCCTTTGACATATTCATTCGCGCCCGGCACCGGATTGAAGTGTTCGGCGTGCAAATCGTGAAACCAAACGGTGTGACCGGCCGCTTCGATGAGCGCGCGCGCCGTGGTGGCGATCGCGTGGTTAAAACTGCCCGGAGTGGGATGACCCAAGATGATGGAAATTTTCATGCGCGACGCGGGGAGGGCTAGAAAAGATTTTGCTCGGAGATGGTCCGATGCGGTGGCGGTTGCGTTGCGGGGGTTTCCGGCGCGGCGGGACTTGGCTCCGCGCCGGGTTCGGCGGTGACGCCGGAGGCGTTGGCGGAGGGCTCGGTGGCGATGGGTTCAGGGGCTATTGGGGTTGTTTCCGTCTCGGGATTGGCGGTTGGCGGAGTGGCCTTTTGCAGCCGCACCAGCGCGGGGCGTAGAAATTGCCCTTGATAGGTGTACCCCGGCGCCAGCACCAGGCAAATGAGCTCGTCCGGTTCCGGTTTCGCGTTGGCGTCCTCCAAATGGTGGGTTTTCGGATCGAAAGGATCGCCCGGATTGGGCAATAATGGAACCAAGCCGATGCGGCGCGCGACGTCCCGACAGGCGTTTTGGAACATGCTCAATTGTTGGATCAAGCCCGGCTGGCCGGAGTGGACCGCCGCTTGGAAGAGGGCGTACACGTGATCGAGTATGCCCACGGTTACCTGGAGCCACTCGCCTTCGTTCCGGCGCAACTTGTCGATTTCCAAACGCAACCGCGATTTGTCTGCTTCGTTGGATTTTTGAAGAAAATCGGAAAAAGCCTTGGTTTCGGAAGCCATTTGCCCGGCCACCATTTTGGTCAGCTCCGAAATGTTGGTGGCCTCCAGCAGCATGCCGCGCCATTGATTGGTGGCCACGTCGATGTGCTGGACCACTTGGTCCATTCCCTTAAGCTTGTCAGTGCAGGATTGGAGGGCATCGGCTTCCACCCACCGCACGAGCGCGCGGTACTCAAGCACATAGGGATGCACCGCCAGCCAAGCGCCGGCAATGACGGCGGCGGCGGCGGCGAGCACCCAAACCAGGGTTTGCGCTCCTGAATAAACGGAATAAGCGGCGAACCCTAGCAGGATCGCGTCCCCCAGGAAAAACGGCCATTTGGCGATGGTCGGAACTTTAGCGTTATCCATGACCGTAGATTGTTAACAGTTCGCCACCAAAGGGCAAGGAGAGAGAAATAGGGGTTTGCCCGAAAGGGGGTGCCTCCGTGTTTCCCTTAAATGCCTGGGTGAGGATTAAGGTAATACCGTGAAATGACGGTTCAGCCGCGGAAGTGCAACTCGGAACCCCCTTTGCCTGGGGGGAGTTTAGGGACGGTCCGTGAATTCTAGGGGTGGGGATGCGTTTTTTCAGAGGAGACCCTCCGATATTAATCTGATTTCCCGCGCACGTTACTGTTTGCCAGCGGGCTGGAGTTTATTACTTTAGTGGCATGCGAAACGAATATTCCGCCGCGGCTTACTACACGGGGAATTATGATGAGGCGGCCATTCAAGAATGGGCGCGCGCGACTCGGGCGCAATTAAAAGCGCCCCGGGTGTCGCTGGGCTTGGTGTTTTTAGGCGCCCGGTTTTATGACCAGGCGGCGTCGATTTTGGAATTATTGCGGTTGCATGCCCAGATACCTTTGCTGGCGGGATGTTCGGGCGCCGGGCTGATCGAGGGCGCGGCGGAGATCGAGGACGAACCCGGCATTGCGCTAGCGCTCTATGCGATGCCCGGCGCGGAATTAAAGGGCGTGCATTTTACCCAAGACCAAGTCGAGGAAGCGCAAGGCCCCGCCTACTGGCATGTCGAAACGGGTGTGGGCCCCGGGCAATCCCAGGGCTGGCTAGTCTTTGCCGATCCCTTCCATCTGGATAGTGAACGGTGGCTGCAAAGTTGGAACGAGGCCTGGCCGGATGTGGCCGTGATCGGTGGCTTGGCCAGCGGCAATCCAGACGAGTCCCGCGCCCAAGTGTATCTTAACGGGGATGTGTTTGAGGAAGGCGGCGTGGCGGTGCGCTTCGCGGGGGAAGTGGAACTCGCTTGCGTGGTCTCTCAAGGTTGCACGCCCATCGGCGATACCTGGACGATCACCCGCGCCGAGCGGAATCTGATTCATCAAATCGGCAATCGCCCCGCCTACGAGGTGCTGGTGGATACGTTTAATCACCTTTCGAGCGAGGATCAGGGCAAAACTCGCGGAAATGTGCTGGTCGGGTTGGTGATAAACGAATATTTGGAAGATTTCCATCGCGGGGATTTTTTGGTGCGCAGTTTGTTGGGCGCGGACCCCAAATCCGGCACGATGGCCGTCGGCGCCTTTCCCCGCTTGGGCCAGACTATGCAGTTTCAGCGGCGGGACGCGGCGGCGGCGACGGAGGATCTGATCCAGCTCTTGGACAAAACCAAGAAGCAGCTGCGGACGACGAAAATTTACGGCGGCTGCTTGTGTTGCTGCAATGGCCGAGGGCAGCACCTCTTTAACGCGCCCGATCATGACGCGCGCTTGGTGCAGCAGTATTTTGGCCCGATGGGTTTGGCCGGATTCTTTTGCAATGGCGAAATCGGCCCGGTGGGTAATCGCAATTTCCTGCATGGCTACACCGCGTCCCTGGCCTTGTTCGTGAAAAAATCATCCGAGTTGTGAGTATTCCATCGTCTTCCTTAACGGCGGAGGTTCCGCCGCTCAACCGTGTCTCCCAGCCCGCGCCCACGCTGGTCTGGAAACCGGAGTCTATTATTCAACGCCCCCGGCTCGCGGAGGTGTTACCTCAGGAACAGCCGTTTGAAGTCGAAGTCGGCTGCGGGGATGGCTCCTTTTTGATCCGCTACGCCCAAGCCCATCCGGAGCGGAATTTCCTGGGCATCGAGCGGTTGCTGGGGCGCACGCGCAAGACCGATCGCAAAGGGTTGCGGGCGGGCTTGCGGAACTTGCGGGTGTTGCGGTTGGAGGCCGCTTATTCGGTGGAGTTTATGCTGCCCGCCGCCGCCGCCGCCGCCGTGCATGTTTATTTCCCCGATCCCTGGCCGAAACGGCGGCATCACGGGCGCCGCTTGATCAATCCCGCCTTTGTGGCCACCGTTTGCCGCGCCCTGGCTCCCGGCGGCCGGTTCTATCTGCGTACGGACGATCTCGATTATTTCAAGCACATGGGCGAGGTCTGCGGCGCATGCCCGCTGCTGAAGCGCGCCGAAACCCCGCCGGATTTGGCGGCGGTGATCACCGATTTCGAACGCGGTTTTCTGGCCCGGGGGGTGGCCACCAACCGGCTGGCTTTCGAGCGGTTGCCGGATTGAGAATTGCATGAAGGAGCGGCTTAAGGTTCAATCGCGGCGGATCGGGAGCCGGGCTATGGCGACCGGCAGTTCTAGATGAGCAACCCTATTGAGCCGTCGCGCGATTTGCTTCCTTTGTTGAAGCAATACTTCGGCTTTTCCTCGTTTCGCCCCTTTCAGGAGGAGATCATCCGGCATGTGCTGGCCGGGCGCGATGTGCTGGCGGTGCTGCCCACGGGCGGGGGAAAATCCTTGTGCTTCCAGTTGCCCGCCCTGGCGATGCCGGGCTTGGCGGTGGTGGTTTCGCCCTTGATCGCGCTGATGAAGGATCAGGTGGATTCCTTGCGCGCGGCGGGTGTGGCGGCCACGTTTTTAAACTCTTCACTGACGCCGGAAGCCTCCGGTCAGCGTTTGCGCGGCTTGCGGTTGGGGGAGTACCGGTTGCTCTACGTCGCGCCCGAGCGATTGATGCTGGGGGGATTTTTGGACGATTTACGCTCGTGGAATCCCAGCCTGATCGCCATCGACGAGGCGCATTGCATCAGCGAATGGGGACATGATTTTCGGCCCGAATACCGGCAGTTGGGGCAATTGCAGGCCCGGTTTCCCAAGGTGCCACTCATGGCGCTGACCGCCACCGCCACCGAGCGGGTGCGCGCCGACATTTTATCGCTTTTGAACTTACGCGAGCCGGGGGTGTTCGTGGCCAGTTTCAATCGTCCCAATCTGTTTTATCGCGTCAGCCCCAAGGCCAAGCCTTATCACCAGACCCTGGCTTATTTGCGGAAGCATCCTCAAGACAGTGGCATCGTGTATTGTCAAAGCCGCAAAACGTGCGAGAGTTTGGCGGCGAAACTTTGCGCGGATGGGGTGTTAGCCTGCCCCTACCACGCGGGCTTGCCTTCGGAAGCGCGTTCGAAAAACCAGGAACTCTTTTTGCGCGACGAAGTGCGGGTGGTTTGCGCCACGATCGCTTTTGGCATGGGTATTAACAAACCAAACGTGCGGTTTGTGATCCATTACGATTTGCCCAAGAATATCGAGGGTTATTACCAGGAGACCGGTCGGGCGGGCCGCGATGGCTTGCCCGCCGAGTGCTGGCTGCTTTTTAGCTCGGGGGACGTGGTTAAACAAACCCGGTTCATCGACGAAAAACCCGATCTGGATGAGCAGCGTCATGCCCGCGAGCAGTTGCGCCGCATGGTGCATTACGCTGAGATCGCGGATTGTCGCCGCGCCTCCTTGCTCGGCTATTTTGGCGAGACCTATGCCGAGGGAAACTGCGGCGGCTGCGATAATTGCCTGGCTCCGCGCGCCAGTTACGATGGCACGATCGACGCCCAAAAGTTTCTTTCCTGCGTGTATCGCATCCGTGAAAAGAGCGGGATGTCCGTGGGCATGCGCCATGTGGTCGAAGTATTACTGGGCGCGGATACGGAAAAAATCCGCCGCTGGGGGCATGAGCGGATCAGTACTTACGGCATTGGCAAGGAACACGACCTTGCGCGCTGGCAGGAGATCGGCCGCGAGTTGATCCGCTTGGGTTTGTTGCGCCAAACTTCGGACCAATTCAGTGTTTTAGAGCTTTCGACCGCCGGTTTGACCGCGCTCAAACAGCGGCAAATTGTGAGCCTGACCCAGCCCGCGGCCACGGTAAAAGCGGCGGCCCGCCGTTCCGGGGCGATCGAGTGCGATGAAGCCCTCTTTGAGCGCCTCCGCAAATTGCGTAAAAAACTGGCGGACGAGTTGGATGTGCCGGCCTACATCGTTTTTTCCGATGCCACCCTGCGCCAGATGGCGCGCGATTATCCCGCGGACGAACGCGATTTATCCCGCATCAGCGGCGTGGGCCGCAAGAAGCTCGAAGAATTCGGCTCGGCGTTTTTGAGCGAAATTGCCGGTTACCTGGAGTCCAATCCCCGCCATGCTTTCCGGGATTGACGCGGGGTTGCGTTAAATAAAATGGATGTGAATATTAAGCTGTTCTAATGGTGTGGCGCGGGGAGGGAACTGGATTTTTCCCGGAAGCATTTGAAATGGCGGGCAAATGGTGAATATTGCACGCCGTATGATGAGGACGAAACCGGAAGCCGGGGTTGGAGGCCGAGTCCGCGACGCCGAACCGGGCGCGGGGGCGAACATCGATAGGAACCAGTCGACATTTGCGCCGCCGTTTACTCGACGCCGGAAGGAATTGTTAAGCCAGGTCGCCGCCGTCGCGGCCGGTGACCGGAAAAATGACTTGAATCAAGCGCCGTTTAGGAGAAGGTAATCCACTATCAGGCAAATTCGCGACCCGAATTTGTCCGAGAAAATTCAATATGCAGAGTTTCTCCGAGAACTGGCTGCCTATAGGGCTGGCGGGGTATGTGGCAGGGGTGGTTGCCGGATTGCTTTTTTCCCGAAACTCCCGGGTGGCAAACTATCTCTCCTTCGGTCTTGGCGCGGTGGCGGCCTTGGTGAGCCTGGTGGCTTGCGTCCAGGGGTTGGTGGGGGGTGAAGCGCTCGTGAGCCAGACCCGGCAATTGCTGCCTTCGCTGACGCCGATCATCCGGTTTTCCATCCGGCTGGATCCGCTCGGCTTGTTCTTCGGCGTGATTGTTTCCCTGCTCGGCGTGGCGCTGTCGATCTATTCGCTCGGCTATGCGCGCAGTTTTTACGGCCATAAAAGCGTGGGCGTGTTTGGCGCCTTGTTCAATACGCTGTTGTTGGCCACCACCTTGGTGTTTCTGGCGGGCAACGCGTTCTTTTTCCTCCTGGCGTGGGAAATCATGGCGCTCTCCGCTTATTGCCTGGTGAGTTTTGAGCATGAGCGCGAGGATGCGCGGCGTGGCGGCGTGCTGTTTTTTGTCATGTCGCACCTGGGCACGGCTTGTTTGGCGCTGGGTTTTCTGCTGCTCTTCCAGAACGCGAACAGTTATGAATTCGATAGTTTTCGCGCCCTCTCCGGCCAGTTGGAGCCCGGCCGTCGCAACGCCGCTTTCGCGCTGTTTTTATTGGGGTTCGGGCTCAAGGCGGGTATTGTGCCGTTGCACATTTGGCTCCCCGTGGCGCACCCGGTGGCGCCGAGTAACGTGTCCGCCTTGATGTCCGGCGTGATTATCAAGACCGGCATCTACGGCCTGGCGCGGGTGTTTTTTGAATTCTTGGGAACCCCGCCGCAGTGGTGGGGCGTGACGGTGTTAACCATCGGCGTCGTGTCCGCGGTCCTAGGCGTTCTTTATGCCTTGATGGAGCACGATTTGAAACGCCTGCTGGCTTATCATAGCATTGAAAATATCGGCATCATTCTCATGGGCCTGGGCGCGTCCATGATGTTTTTGCAGGCGCGGCATCCGTTGCTGGCGACCATGGCGTTGATCGCGGGATTGTACCACACGATGAATCACGCGGTGTTCAAGGGGCTGTTGTTCCTTGGCGCCGGCGCCGTGCTGCAGGCCGCCGGAACGCGCAATATGGAGGATTTGGGCGGGTTGATTCACCGGATGCCCAAGACGGCGATGTGCTTTTTGCTGGGCGCCGTGGCGATCTCGGCGTTGCCCCCGTTGAATGGATTCGTTAGCGAATGGCTTACCTACCAGGCGTTGCTGCAAGGGTTCTCGGTGACGCCCGGCTTGATTCGCGTGCTCTTTCCGCTGAGCGGCGCGATGCTGGCGTTGACGGGCGCGCTGGCGGCGGCGTGTTTTGTCAAAGCCTTCGGCATCACCTTTCTCGCGCAGCCGCGCAGCGGCCATGCCCGGCAGGCGCGCGAGGTTTCCAGCCCCATGCTGGCGGGCCAGGGGTTGTTGGCGGCGGTCTGCGTATTGCTCGGTTTGGCCCCGTCACTTTTTTTACGGGTGCTGGACCCCGTGGGACGGCAATTGGCGGGCGTGGCCGCGCGCGACCACCTCGTGACGGGGAGCGGTTGGGTGCTTTCCGGAGTGGCGGCCGGCGGCGGCACCGTTTCCACGGCGGGCATGACGATCTTGGCGCTCTGCCTTTGCGCGGTGCCGCTGGCCCTATGGTGGCTGCTGGCGCGGCGGGCGCGCACGCGCATTGGCCCGTCTTGGGATTGCGGCCTCAAAGGCCTCACGCCGCAAATGGAGTACACGGCCACGGGTTTTTCCAAACCCATTCGCATGATTTTCAAGGCGCTCTTCCGGCCGCGCCGCGAAGTGCAGCGGGAGTATGATTTCTCGCCCTATTTCGCCACCACCGTCCGGTTTGAGAGTCACGTGGAGGAAATTTTCGAAACGCGCATATACCGTCCGTTAAACTGGCTCGTGCTGGCGGTCTCGCGCCGTTTGCGGGCGCTGCAAGCGGGCAGCATTCAAGCTTATTTGATCTATATTTTCATCACCTTGCTGGCGCTGCTGTTTTGGACCTTATGACCGCGACCCTCGTTTTCATCTTGCTGCAAACGCTGTTGCTGCTGGCCCTGGCGCCACTGATTACCGGCGTTATCAAGCATTGGAAAGCGCGCTTGCAGAATCGCCGCGGGCCGCGGCCCTGGCAGTTTTATTTCGATCTCCTCAAATATTTGCGCAAGGACATGGTCGTATCCGAGCACGCCTCCTGGATTTTCACCGCCGCGCCCCGGGTTGTGTTTATTACCTCGTTGGTGGCGGGTTTGATGGTGCCCATGGCGTTGGTGCCCGCGCCCCTGAGCCGCTTTGGCGACGCGCTGGCGCTGATCGGCGTGCTGGCGCTGGGGCGCTTCTTCCTGGCTTTGGCGGGGTTGGATACCGCGACCACCTTTGGCGGCATGGGCAGCAGCCGGGAAGTGACCCTGTCGGCCATTGCCGAGCCCGCCCTGCTGCTGGCGGTTTTCACGGTCGCCATCACCACCGGCTCCACGGATTTGAGCCACATGTCCCTGGGCACGCAGGCGGACGTTTGGAAAATGCTCGACCCGGCGCATGTCATGGCGTTCGCCGCTTTGTTCATCGTGTTGCTCACCGAGACGGGCCGCATTCCGGTGGACAACCCGGCCACGCACCTGGAATTGACGATGATACATGAGGCGATGATTTTGGAATACTCCGGACGGCAACTGGCGCTGATGGAGTGGGGGGCGTCCATCAAGCAGTTGGTGCTCATGAGTCTGTTGGTGAATGTGTTTTTTCCGCCCGGCATCGCCATCGAGGCTACCCCGGCCGCCCTGGCGGCGGGAGGTTTGTTGTATTTGGGCAAGCTCTTGGGCTTGGCGCTGGCGGTAGTGGTGGTGGAAACCACAAACGCGAAACTGCGGCTGTTTCGCGTGCCGGATTTGCTCAGCGCCGCGTTCGCGCTAGCCACCTTGGCGCTGCTTTCCACGTTTCTATTCCAATGACATGACGCCTCCCTCCCAAGAACTCGGCTCCCACCTTATCACGCTCATGGCGGCGTTGATGCTCGTGGTGCAAATGCTGCTGGTGGTGCAAAAGATGTTGCTGGCGGGCATCCGGCTCTTCGCCTTGCAGTCGCTCCTGCTGGCGGGCATCGCGGCGGCGGCCGCGTTTTTCAACCACGCGAGCGAGGTCTACGTGGTGGCCTTGCTCACGCTGGCGGGCAAAGTGTTGTTTTTGCCTTGGCTCTTGAATCGCCAGGTGCGCCGGATTCAAATTGTGCAGGAAGTCGAGCCGCTCCTGGGCGCGCCCACTTCCATGCTGGTGTGCGGGGGGTTGACCCTGCTGGGCTACATGGTGGCGCGTCCGTTCACGCACTTGGGGCGGACGGGCAGCAACACGCTGGCGGTGGCCATCACGCTGCTTTTGACCGGCATTTTCCTCATGTTCAACTGCCGCAAAGCGGTCACTCAGGTGCTGGCGTTGCTGACGGTTGAGAACGGGGTGATGCTGGCCGCCGTGGCGCTCACCAGCTATGGCATGCCGCTGGTGGTGGAACTGGGGGTGTTCTTCGATGTGCTGGTGGCCGTCATGGTGCTCGGCATTCTGGTGTATCGCATCCGGGAAACGTTCGCCTCGATGGACGTGGATAAACTCAATCAACTCAAGGGCTAATGGGATGTTGCTGGCGATTTTAATCATTCCCCTGCTGGCGGGCCTGCTGTGCCTGGCAACGCGCTCGCGCGCGGTCTGGGAGGGGGTCCATGTGGCGGCGTTTACCGTCATCGCGGGCTTGGCGGCGGCGATCGCCTGGCGAGTGGCCGATGCGGGGACGGTCACCGCGCTGGGCGGTTTTCTGCGGGCGGACGCCTTCAGCGCTTTGGTACTGGGGCTCACGGCGTTTGTGGCCCTGGTTTGTTCGGTGTACGCGGTGGGTTATTTCCGCCGTGAAAGCCGGGATCGCCGGGTGACGAAATCACAATTGCTGCGTTACTACACGCTCACGCCGCTATTCGCCGCCACGATGCTGTTCGTGCCGCTGGCCGACAGCCTCGGCGTGATGTGGGTGGCGATCGAGGCCGGCACGCTCTCGTCCGTCTTGCTGGTCACGTTTTACAATCAAAAGACTTCGCTGGAGGCGGGCTGGAAATATTTAATTATCGGCAGCGTCGGGATTTCGCTGGCGCTGTTTGGCACGATCATCGCCTACTCGGCGGCCATCGGCGTGCCGGGCATGGAGGCGGGGCGCGGCATGAATTGGTCGGCGCTGGCGCCGGTGGCGGGCCAGTTGGATAAAACCGCGATGCGCCTGGCCTTCGTCTTGGTTTTGATCGGCTACGGCACCAAAGCCGGTTTGGTGCCGATGCACACTTGGAAGCCGGACGCATACGAGCAGGCTCCCGCTCCGGCGGCGGCGTTGCTCGGCGCCGGGTTTATCAACTGCGCGGTGTACGCCATCGCCCGGTTTTCGGTGCTGGCCGATAAATGCCTGGGTCATGAATTTCCCGGCCGGTTACTGGCGGGTTTTGGCGTGGCTTCGATCTTGGTGGCGGCCCCCTTCATTTTGACCCAGCGTAATTTTCGCCGTATCCTGGCTTATTCGAGCATCGACCACGCCGGGATCATGATTGCCGCGCTGGGTTTCGGCGGCCCCTTAGGCGCGCTGGGGGCGGTGCTGCACATGGTGTTTCACGCGGCCACCAAACCGCTCCTGTTTTTTGGGGCGGGGGCGGTGCAGCAACAATATGGCACCCCCTATTTTCGCAAAGTCAGCGGGGTCATCCAGGTTTTGCCCTGGACGGGCGGCTTGTTTTTCATGGCGACGCTGGCCGTCACCGGCATGCCCCCGTTCGGCATATTCCAAAGCGAGTTTACGATTTTGAGCGCGGGCATGGCGGCCCATAATGAATGGACGGTGGCGCTGTTTGCCCTGGGAGTGGCCATCATCTTCGCGGGTTTTCTCGTCCGCATGTCCCGGCTGGTGCTGGGCGCGCCCGCCCCCGGTCAGGCGCGCGTCGCGGAGTGCCCGTGGAAACTGGGCGCGATGGCGCTCGCCGCGCTGGTGGTGGCGCTCGGGGTTTGGCTGCCGGCGCCGCTTGGGGCGCTGATCGAACAAGCCGCGCGCATTTTGGAGGGAACCGCATGAACCTGTTGCCCAGTTTGATGCCCATGCTCGACGCGGTGCGCGAGCGCTTCGAAGACCGGTTGGATGCCGTGGTGGCGCCCCGCGCCAACGAAGTGTATTTTCACGCCCACCCGGACCTCGTCGCGGGTTTCTGCGCGTATCTTTACAAAGCATGGGACGCCCGCCTTACGGGGGTTTTTGCCGACGACGCGGTGGCCGAAGCCGGGGTGTTCCATTTGTATTATGTGTACACGCTCGACGCGGCGGGGGGCTTTTTCATCCTGCGCGTGCCGGTGCCGCCGAACCGGCCGGAATTCACTTCACTGACCAACGCGGTCCACGCGGTGAATTGGCAGGAACGCGAGATCCAGGATATGTTCGGCCTCAAACTCATCGGCCATCCCAACGCCCGCCGGTGCGCGTTGCATGACGATTGGCCCGAGGTGCATCCGTTGCGCAAGGATTTTGATTTGCGCGCCCCGATGCCGCCCTTCCAGGGCGAGCGGCACAAATTCCGCCAAGTGGAAGGCGATGGAGTGTTCCAAGTGCCCGTGGGACCGGTGCACGCGGGCGTCATCGAACCGGGGCATTTTCTCTTCAGCGTGGCGGGCGAACCGGTGCTCTATCTGCAGTTGCGCTTGTTTTACACGCACAAAGGGACGGAAAAACTTTTCGAATCACTCCCGATCACGCATGGCGTGCGGTTGGCCGAGAGTATTTCGGGGGATTCCAGCTTCGCGCACGCCACAGCCTTTTGCCATGCCGTGGAGCGCGCCTGCGAGGTGGACGCTCCGCCGCGCGCGCGCGCGTTGCGCACCGTGTGCTTGGAGCTGGAACGGCTGTACAACCACATTGGAGACATTGGGGCGATTTGCACCGACGTGGCCTTCGCCACCGCGAATATGCACGCCATGCGGCTAAAGGACCGGGTGATGCGGCTCAATGAGCATCTCACCGGCAACCGTTTGCTCAAAGGCATGGCCCGGCTTGGCGGGGTGCGGTTCGATTGGGCGGAAGACCAGCTGGAGCCTTTACGTCGGCTGCCGGGCCAGTTGCGGCCCGAGTTCGATTCGCTGATGGAGCTGATCGCGGATTCCACCGGCACTCGGGATCGTTTGGAGCGGACGGGCACGCTCAAGCCTGAGACGGCGCGCAACTTTGGCGTCGTGGGCATCGCGGGCCGGGCCTCGGGATTCAATCATGATTTGCGGCGCGATATTCCCCACGCGTTTTACGATCAAACGCAATTTAAGGTGCCCGTGTTCACCGAGGGGGACGTGCTCCGGCGCTTGGAAGTGCGGCGGGTGGAAGTAGGCGAATCCTTATCGATCATCCGGCAGACGCTGGAGCGCTTGCCCGCCGGCCCGGTCTTCGTGCCGATCGATGAAGTGCCCGCCGGGCGAGTGGCTTTGGGCTACGTCGAAGGCTGGCGTGGGGAGATTTATCATTGGATTCGCACCGCGCCGGGCAACCGCCTGGCCCGCTGCAAAATCAAGGACCCTTCGTTGCAGAATTGGCCCGCCTTGAGCGAGGCGATCCTGGGCAATATCATCCCGGATTTTCCGGTGGTAAACAAGAGTTTCAACCTGTCGTACTCGGGAACGGATCGTTAAGGTATGTTTGACGTATTGCGCAAAAGTTTGAAGGTGGGCGTGGTCACCTCCAGTTACCCCGCCACGCCGGCGGCGCTGTCGCCCCACGCGCGGGGTTGCCCGGAAATCGATTTCGCCCAATGGCAAGACGCCCGTCCGGCGGCCCGGGTATGCCCAACCGGCGCGATCGCTTTCACCGATGCCGAGGGGCGGCGGACCGCCCGGCTGGATTTGGGTCATTGCGTATATTGCGGGTTGTGCGCGGAGGTCGACCCGGCGATTCGCATGACCCGGCGCTGCGAGATCGCCGCCTATCGGCGGCCCGATTTAATTTCCCAAGCCACGTATAGTCTTAAACCGGATGGCACGCATGAACGCTTGGTAAAAGGCCCCGATACGCCCGCGCCAATGGTCGCCCAGCCCAAGGCGGTGGCCGAATTGGGACGTCAAATTCAGGCTGAGGCCGCCCGGCTTTTTGGCCGTTCCCTGCACATTCGCGAGGTGGACGCCGGTTCGTGCAATGGGTGCGAATTGGAGATTAGCAATTTAAGCGGCCCGATCTATGACCTCGAGCGTTTCGGAATTCATTTGGTGGCCTCGCCACGTCACGCGGACATGCTATTGGTCACCGGCCCCGTCACCCGTAACATGGAACTGGCGCTTAAGAAGACTTACGACGCCACGCCTACGCCCCGACTTGTGGTCGCGATTGGCGCATGCGGGTGCGGCGGCGGGATTTTTGGCGTCAACTACGCCACCCGGGGCGGCGTGGATGCGGTGATCCCCGTGGACGTCTATATCCCGGGCTGCCCGCCCAATCCTTACGCCCTGTTGTATGGCATATTGCAGGCGGTGCGAAAGCGGGCTCAGGCTTGAAGGGCGGCGGGCCGGTTCGGCGCGTCACGGCACGCAAATAATGGGCGCTTGGCCATCCGCGCTTTTCCATAAACGCCAGGCCGACGCGATTTTCAGGCCTTCGGGGCTATTGGAGGGATGCCATTCGGCGTCATCCGGCCGCTTGACCAGCGTGTTGGCTTGCAAAAAATCACTGTCACGCGAGGGGATCGTGCCTTCAAACTTGCGTCCCGACGCGCGGGCGGCACGGGCTTCTTCCATCAGCGATTTCAGTTCCGGCGTGAAGGTCTCCAGGTAGGCGATGCGCCGTTTGCTCGGGTCCGCTTGCTCGGATCGGAACGCGACGACGATCGCCTTTACCCCATCGCCATTCTTGCCGCCGATGCCCGGGTGCGGCGGGATGGCGCTTTGGGGCGCGGCGTACAGGCGATGCTCGCTTTGATCGTAAAACCACACGGTGGCGCCTTCTTCGCCCCGTCGGTTAAAGTTGCGCGCTTGGTGGACGAGCACTCCGGCGGCGACCGCCACCACTAGGACCGAGCCCGTGATTTTAAGCCAGGATTGGGTTTGTTCGTTCACGTGGAGCTAGCTTGGTTTTGCCTTCGCCGTTGCGAGTCTTGCGGGCTATGGCGCCGCGTTGCGATGCGTATTGAGGCGTAGCGACCACCAGCATTCCTCCCGGTCGCAACGCAGATCGTTGGCGTTATAAATCCCCGCGTGGCCATCGGCGAACACATAATTCGCTTTGCCGGTGTGACGCCGGCAGCCGTAATCCTCCTGCAAAATGCGGTTAAACCCGGGATCGCCTTGCGCGTAGCCCGAAGCGGCGGACTTAATCCACCAATTATCGTCCCCCCAAAGGGTGGAGGTGCCGCTGCCGCCATCGCCAAACCAAATCAGTTTGGACGGCGCGAGGATTTCCGTGGTTTTGCTCATGCCTTCCCGATAGCCCGATTCGACGGGTCGGCCAAAGGCCAGGCTGCGTTCGCGGGTTTCATAATTGGGATCTTTTTTGCGAATCCAATGCACTCCGGCGATACCGATGCCACTCGCATTCCAACGCTCGTAGGGATGCAATATGCCATACAAACGAGTCCACTCCGTGCCGGCGGCCAAAGAGAGCCCGCCATAGGCGGCGTCGCTGTTGGAAAGGCCATCGGCATACACCGCGGTACGTTCGGCCGGGCAATCGAAGATTTTGGGCGCGTGGCCGATATAATCGTAGAGCAAAACCCGATAAGTCGTCTCGACTTCCACGCCATTGGGATAGCGGTAATCCTCCACGGGATTCATCCAATCGTTGTAGTCGGTGGCATATACCATGGCTCCGATGGCTAGCTGCCGTTGATTGGAACCGCAAATCGCGGCCCACGCTTTGCCTTTGGCTTTGCTTAAAGCGGGCATCAGGAACGACGCTAGGATGGATATGATGGCGATGACCACCAGCAATTCGATAAGCGTGAATCCGGCGGTGGACCGGGCGCGAAACGGGAGAAAATCGGACTGGCTGCCACGGCGGCGGAACGTTTCATGTTGCCAGGCACGCTCGCGCATTTGCCTAAAGTTACCTAATCGACCAGGGTTCATAAAATCGATGGGTCCAAGATTTACACGCTAATTGGACCGATGCAGGGCTATTTCGTCACGCAAAAAGCGTAAAAATCAAAGGGCGCTAACAAAAAGGCCGCGACCCTAAGGCGCGGCCCGGAATGGGAATGGCGGAACGTTATTTAGCGGACAAATCCACGCAAGCGCCTTCCACGGTGCTGCGGATGTACAGGCGGCCATCGCTTAACGCCGGGGTGGTCCAGCACTTGCCGTTGATCACCTTAGCCTTGGCTAGTTCCTTGTAACCGCTGGGAGAGGGATCGATAATCACGACGCGCCCATCATCGGTCAAGGCCGCCACTTTATCGCCCGCCAAGATGGCGTTACCGGGTCCAAAACCTGGCTGTTCCCAAACGATTTTGCCAGTGGCGATTTCCACGCACTTGAACGGGCCCGTGCTGTATTTCTTGAAGCTGAACATGCCATAGAGGTAACCATCCTTGCACACGGGAGTGCTCCAATGGTTGGCGATTTTGTTGTCGCCCGGGACTTTGTACAATTCGGTGGCGGTGAATTTATCGCCGTCTTTGGCGATTTTGCAGGCGCCACCGCCCACGCCATAGCCCGCCGAGCAATAAACGATATTGCCGGAAATCACCGGAGAAATGGCGGAGGAGACGTTATACCGGAATGGAAAGCGCCAAAGTTCCTTGCCGTCAGCCGCGGCGACTGAAACCAAGCCGCTTTGCATGAAGAAGACCACTTGTTTCGCGCCGAGAATGTTGGCCGCGACCGGGGTGGCGTGGGTGATTTTCTCGTCGCCCGTTTTCCACACGATCCGGCCCGTTTGCTTGTCCACCGCGAGCATGGATTCACCGGGGCCGCCGCCCGCGACGAAGACCAAGTTGCCATCGACCACCGGCGAAGCCGCACTCCGCCAACCGATGTTGCGGCCCGCGTGGTCTTTGGTTATATCCACCGTCCATTCGGATTTGCCAGTGGCGGCGTCCAAACACGAAAGCGCCAAGTGTTGGTTGAACACGTAAACCTTGCCGTCGCTGATGGTCGGGGTGGACCGGGGGCCGTCGCCGCCGTTATTATCTTTGGCTCCCTCGTCACCACCGCCTTGGTATTGACCGGGGCCGATGATCGAGAACCACAGTTCCTTGCCGGTGGCGGCATCCAAGGCGACGCAGATTTCCTTGGCCCCGCCATCGAGCTCGCGGTTGACCTGGGTGAACGCTTTGCCACCGCTAACGCTGAAGGAGCTAAAACCATTGGCGGTGGGGGTTTTCCAGAGCACTTTCGGGCCTTCCGCCGGCCAGTTAACGTTGATGGTTTCGGGCGAGCATCCATCCCCCTTCAAACCGCGGTATTGCGGCCAATCGGCCGCCGGCAAGCCGCCGGCACTGGAGAGGGTAAAAAGTAAGGCAACTAAGCTTTTCCTGTTCATGGCCGTGTTTCTACCCTGATTGGCGCCAAGTCCGCAAATACATTATTGAGTGCGCTTTTAGTTTGCCGGCAAGGGCGGGCACCGGCCCAGCCATGATTAACCGTGAAAAAAGCGGGATCTTACCTCCCATCTATTCCTCGGTGTCGCTGGCGCTGAGCGGTTTGCGGGCCGAATTAAAAATCCTTAAAATCGTGGTTGCTAGCAGGTGCCGTTGGTTTAGCTGGCTTCGGAGGACCGCCGCTTAGGGATTGGGGTTTTGCCGCAAAGCTGGTTGGCGTTTTTTGCTCGGTTTGCACGGTTGACTGGCCAAGAGGCTTTTTCCCGCGCGATTTGGAATGGGGGGCCATTTCGATCATGGTTGCCTGGGAAGATTTAGATGGAGACGCGCTGTTTCCAACCAAAGCCTGCAATCGGCTGACCGCATCCTTCACGTGCTCCGCTTGCGAGTTTAATTCTACCGCCGCGCTGGCGCTCTCTTCGGCATTCGCGGCGGTCGATTGGGTCACTTTGTCCATTTGAGTGATCGCCATGTTCAGTTGTTCCACCCCTTGGCTTTGCCCTTGAGACGCGGCGGCTACTTCCGCAACCAAATCATCCACTTGTTTTACTTTGCCGACGATTTCCTGCAAGCCGAGCGCCACTTTGGCGCTAATTTGAACTCCCTGTTCCGTTTTGAAGATGGAGCCCTCGATTTTGCCGGCGATTTCTTTGGCTGCTTGAGCGCTACGCTGGGCCATATTACGAACTTCATCCGCCACCACCGCAAAGCCCATTCCGGCATCGCCAGCGCGGGCGGCTTCCACCGCCGC
>DBTJ01000172.1:581-32691 GCA_002306985.1 Verrucomicrobia bacterium UBA1319 | reverse complement strand
GCGGCTTCCACCGCCGCGTTCAAGGCTAGGTGTGCGAAGGGCGGCGGCAGGACTCGGTTTGAGTGGAGTATCCTCCGCTTAAGAAATCTTCGCCCGGCAAGCCGGCTGGCTGGACGGGATAGACCTCGTTTCGCCAGCCGGTCTGGTTGGGTGCGATTGAAGCGCGCCGATTGCCAAAGCTGCCAGTTTATGGGTGAACCTGGTTCACCCAAGCTTTGATATCGATACCCAAGGCAGTCGCCACCCCTTGGCCATAAGCGGGATCGGCGCGAAAGAAATGGCAAATTTGTCGCTTTTGGATTTCCCGGGGCACGTTGCCCATGTGGCGGGCGATATTGCCAAATAACCGTTGTTGTTCCTCGGGGTTCATGAGGCGGAACAAATCGCCCGCTTGAGTGAAGTCGTCATTGCCATCCCGATGGTTATAGCGAGCGGCCTCACCCGAAATCTGGAGCGGAGGCTCGTTGAACGCGGGGCATTCCTTGGGGCCGTTGAAACTGTTGGGTTCGTAATTGACGGCGCCGCCCCCATTCCCATCGGCCCGCATGGCGCCATCCCGGTGGTAGTGCATGACCGGGCAACGGGGCCGGTTGACCGGTAACGATTCGTAGTTCACACCCAACCGGTAGCGATGGGCGTCGGTATACGACAGTATGCGGGCTTGGAGCATTTTATCCGGCGAATGACCGATGCCCGGCACCACATTGGCGGGGGCGAAGGCCGCTTGTTCGACCTCCGCGAAGTAGTTTTCCGGGTTGCGATTCAGTTCGAGGATGCCCACTTCGATCAAGGGATAGTCCTTATGCGGCCATACCTTGGTGAGATCGAACGGATTCCAGCGATAGGTTTCCGCCGCGGTTTCCGGCATGATTTGCACGCAGAATTTCCAACGCGGGAAATTCCCGTTGGCGATGTTCTCGAACAAATCCCGTTGAGAAGATTCCCGGTCGCGGCCCACGACTTCGGCGGCTTCCGCGTCGGTGTAGAAAGCGTGACCCTGCAGCGTTTTGAAATGGAATTTCACCCAAAACCGCTCGTTTTGCGCGTTAATGAAACTGTACGTATGCGAGCCAAAACCGCTCATCTGGCGCAGGTTTTTCGGCAACCCGCGGTCGCCCATTAAGATCGTGACCTGGTGGAGCGATTCCGGCGAAAGCGACCAGAAGTCCCAGGCCGCCGTGTTATTGCGCAGATGATTCCGCGGATCGCGTTTTTGGGTGTGGATGAAATCGCTGAACTTTAAAGGGTCGCGAATGAAGAATACGGGCGTATTATTGCCCACCATATCCCAATTGCCTTCCTCGGTATAGAACTTGATGGCGAAGCCGCGCACATCGCGTTCCGCGTCGGCGGCGCCCAGTTCGCCCGCCACCGTGGAGAAACGCATGAAACACTCGGTTTGTTTGCCGAGCTTTTCGAACACTTTGGCTTTGCTATAACGAGTGATATCTCCGGTGATGGTTAAGGTGCCGTGCGCGCCGCTACCCTTGGCGTGGACGACTCGTTCGGGAATGCGTTCCCGATTGAAATGCGCCATTTTTTCGATCAGCCAATAGTCTTGCAGGAGCACCGGTCCGCGCGGCCCGGCGGTGAGCGTGTTTTGATTGTCGCCCACGGGCGCGCCGGCGGCGGTGGTTAATTGCGGGGAAGGATCGGTTTTAGAAGCATTTGTTTCGGACATAATGTTAACTGGTTGAATGTTTCAGGTTCCCTGCCGCGAGACCTTATTCGCGGTCGCCGCTCAGGTTAGAAGCACGCGGCCAACCTAAGCTCGGTTGGCTATTCGTTGAAATACTTGTTTCCTTTCATTACCATAGGCGTTGCCTATGGAATTTCATCAACTCCGATACGTCGCCGCCGTGGCGCGCTGCGGAAATTTCACCCGCGCCGCCGCGCAATGCCACGTGTCCCAGCCGTCGTTGAGCCAGCAAATCCACAAACTTGAAGAGGAACTCGGGGAAAAGCTATTCGAGCGCTTGAAACGAACCGCCCGCCTGACCGCCGTCGGCGGCCGGTTCTTGGCCCATGCCGAGCGCGTTTTGCTGGAAGCGGACGCCGCGCAGCGCGAAGCCAAGTCCGGCCAGGGTCCATTGCGCGGGCCGCTGCTGCTGGGGGCGCTGCCAACCATCGCCCCCTATTTGCTGCCGCCCCGGTTGGCGGCTTTCAACGCCCGGTATCCGGCGGTGGAAATCGTGGTGCAGGAAGATACCACGGCGGCGTTGCTGCGGCAGTTGACGGACTGTGAGCTCGACTTGGCCATCGCCAGTTTGCCGATTCATGACGCGCGTTTTAGCGCTTTGAAGCTTTTTGATGAGGAACTCGTGCTGGCGCTGCCCCCCGGGCATAGGCTGTTGGCGCGGGCGCGTATCCGGTTGGGCGATTTGGAGCGCGAGCGGTTTATCCTAATGAAAGAAGGACACTGTCTGGGTGAGCAGGTGCTGCATTTTTGCCATCGCGTTGATTTCCATCCGCAAATCAGCTGCCGCAGCGCGCAAATCGAAACCGTGCAAGCGTTCGTGCGCGCGGGCTTGGGGATTTCGTTGGTGCCGCGCATGGCGGTGAATCCGGACGCGGGGACGACGCCGGTGTACCGGTCGTTGGCAAAGCCCATGCCCAAGCGCGCGATCTGCGCGATCTGGCTCAAACAACGCTCGCCTAATCGGGTGGTGACGGCGTTTCTGGATCATTTGGCGGGAGCAAACACCCAGTGAACCTCGGTAGGCGAGTTTTCGCCGCGCGGTTCCATTCCTATTGATTGCCCGGCGGCCAAAGCTCAAGATAGGCATATGAAAGTCAAAGCGCGCGAGCTGGTTGAAAACTTGGATTCCCAAAGCCTGGCGTTGCTCGAAGATTGGGCCGTTCGCCAGCGCGGAATCCTGGCGGTTTATGCGGTGACCCGCGGGCAAAGCCGCAAAATCGCCGGTTTGCCTGCGGACTCCTTTCGGTTGGAGACGTTTGATGAGGATGCCGCTGGTTTGGATGAGGATGATTCGATTTTCGCGGTGCTGATTGGGCGCTTGGCGCATCCCTTAGCGCGGGAGGAGGCGGGCGCTTATTCGCGCATGGAATTATTCGAATCGTGTGAGGAAATCGCCGAGCTGTGCCGGGAAGGTCTTGAGCTATAGTTCGGTGGAAGAGGGGCCTGAAGCCATGCTTGCGGGCGGCTGAAGGGTGTTCAAGTCGGGCCTGGAACGGAAATTAGGTCCGGCCCGGCACATAGAAGCGCCTCGCGCTGAGAACGCGGCGTTAAAGCCGGCGGGCGCGAGGCGGGCGAACGAAAGGTTCTTATTAGGATGGATTTCTGGCGGGTCTCATTTTCCAGGTTCGAATTTGTAGCGGAATCAAGCGCCACGGAAACCGTTGCGCCGCTTCCAACCGGGCATCCAGCCGCCATTCGGCCAGGGCACCCGGGGTTATGGCTGAGCTCAACACGCGCCAATATTCAAGCCAAGCCACCCCGGGGGCACTTCCTAGGCTTCCGCCCGGAAATTCCCGGTTAGCTTCCCACTTCCCATTTCGTGTCGCGCTCATCTCACTTAATATAACACCATGCCCGGCCGTTTGGTTTCGCGATATTTCGCCAACCTGTTTTGGCTGGGGCGCACGCCTGTTTCGCGCCCAAAATAAAAAGGAGAACTCCCGCAAGTTTGCCGGGCGTGACGCCCCGCATTCCCGTGGAAATTCTCCCCTTGCTTTGCGGTGTTCTTTAAGACATCAGCATGTCTATTTCACTCGCGAACGGTGCGATTAACCACGAATGGCCGATTGCCGCCCACGAGAGAAAACCATTAATCCGCAGACCCCGGCGCCGAGCAGCGCCCAAGAGGCTCCGTCGTCGGGTACGCTGGAACGGTCCAGGAAGCCGTTCACTTGCAGGGCCATGCGCCCGTCGTTAGGTTGGGCGTGCAGCGACCAGGCGCCATTGTTGGAGCGGCCGGCGGTGGGGCCCGCGTCGGGATTGTTGTAATCGGGATAATTCCAGGCGCCATCGAACAGGCCTTGGGTGTTGGCGATCACCCAGTAGGTGGTGTTGGCGGATAGTTTCAATACTCCCGGGCTGGTGACCGTCACCACCTGGTGGGTCGGGGGCTGAACCACCATCGTATCGATGCTTAATAGGACGGAGCCGGGCAAGCCGCCTAAATCGCTGGCGATTTCGACCTTGAGCGGCCCGGTGCCGTCAAAGGGAGAGCCGGCTCCGCTGACGGAGAGGCCCAGCAACACGCTGGTTAGAAAATAATCCTGCGGTCCCACGGTGAAGGCCACCGCTTGGTCCACGTCCCCGATGTTATGGACATCGGGCCCCTGCAAAAGGCGTCCCGCCTCCGAGAAGGTGTTCCCCGGCAGAAAATTGTTGAAAATAGTGTCCGCGTTTGCGGTGGCGGCCGAAGTCGCGATAACCAGCGCCGCCAGGGCGCCAGCAAGGGCGTGTTTGTGTGTCATAAGAATAGTAGGTGTTGTGTATAACAGGTAGTAATGATTAATATAAGTGATGCGATGTGTCAAATAATTTAATGCAAAAAAATACTCCCTCTTCGTTCCGGGACACCGGGGTTGACTTCATATGCTTGAATCATAGGATGATGGCATGAATCTCAACCGGTTGCAGGCATGGCTGGGCGGGCTAGGTGTGCTTTTACTTGGCCTCAACGCGTCGGCGGGTGTTTCGGCCGGGGAGACCCGAGCCAACATTTCCCTATCCTCGGGCGCGTATTGTTCGGCTCAGCCGGACGCGGTGTCAGCCATGGAGCCGGTGCTGGTGTATCCGCTACGCGACGATGCCTTGCTGATGGAGTTGGCGCGGCAATTAACCCGCGGCCTGGCCATCCAGCCCCCGTTCTCCACGGTGCGGTTGGCTGCTCCAGCCGGGAAAGCCTCCGGGTTGCCGTTGATTCCCATCGGTCAGCGGCTGCCGGAAATGTTCTTGCTGCTGGATGAGGGACCCGTCTCCAGCCGGGGAATCTGGAACCAGGAATCTCATTATCAATATCAATTCTCCCTTGGCCGCGATTGGGCGGGTAGTTCCGTGAACGTCACCGACGAAACTTCGCCCCCGCTGGTGAACTATCAATGGCAAGCGACATTGGAGGCGACGCGGCATACGCGGGGTTTTGGCCTTTCCAGCGACCCGGTGGTGGCGGCCGAAATGGTGGCTAAAGTGCTCGCGGACCTGAATAATTCCGTGGCTTCGCACCTCCAAGAGAATCCCTTGGCGCCCGAAGAGTACACGGCCTTCATTCCGCCCTATGAGCCATTGCCTCAGCTTCCACCATTGGAGCGGATGAAGGCGCGTCTGCTCTGTTCCGGCCCCCGCCTGTTTAGCCCCAACGAAACGTTTTGGCTGCTGCCGAGTCAGACCGACCCTCTGGCAACGTTGAAGTCGTTGAAAAGCCAGCTGCGGGAAGCGGATTGGAAGGTTGATTCGAGCGATTTCGAGTTAACCCATTCGGCTCATTTGCGGATGCGCCGGTCAGGCGCCGTGCTCCGGTGTTTTGCCACGGTCAAGTCGTTTGAGGATTGGCGCACAAATACTTTGCCGCTCGTGGTCCATTACCGGGTGCCCCTGGGCAAAACCGAACTGGCGCGGATGATCGACTCATTATGCGACTCAGGCAGTCAGGAAGCCGGGTTGCCTTTTATATCCAGAATGAGCGCGCGACAAAAGAGCGCGTTTTTCCAGCGGATGCGTGCGGAAGCCAGTCCCACCGCTCGTTTATTGCTGGCCATGGCGGAAGATGCCGGGGAAAATGGCCGCACCAACGAGGCGCGAGTTTGCTTGGCCCGGGCGCGCCTGCTGGTTTTTGAAACCCCGGACAAATCCTGGTCCGCTTCCCGTTGGGAGAAATTGGAAAAAATCACGGGTCCGGTGAACAGGCTGGAGCCGGACGCGGAGGATTTGCGGGCCTTGGGTTTCTTGAATCTGGAGCCGGACGCGGCCTTACCCAGCGCCGAAAAGCCGCTGGGGGAACCCCTGCGGTTTGCCTGGCTGGAAAATGGAAAATGGCACTTGGGCTCGTATGTGTTTAAAAAACCCGCCCAGGGTGAAAGTAAACTCTACCCGTGTTTTTTGCGGCAAGCTAGCGAGGGATCTTCCAGTACTATCAGTTCCGCGAGTCCACTATCCGCCGGGACCGATACTCAACAAGGGCTAACCCTGACCGGTAAACCCGTAATTATTCATGCGCGTTTGAGTTCCGACCGGCAAAAGATAGGGTACCAGTTCGCCCGGCCCAATCACTAGCGTAAGGTCCGTGCGAGGCGTCAATTAGTGCTTGCTGGAGCGATTTCCCCGGGCGAAGGACCGCGCCCATAATGCGATTGCCCGTCCGAATTCGCAAAAGAGAAACATGCCGCCCAGCATGCCAATCGTCATGCCGATAAACGCGAGGAAAGCTTTTTGGGTGGTCCATGGCCCCAGCCATTTTAAAAGCGCGTGACCACCTAGCGCCATGCCCCAGATCATGCCCGCCGCGGCGAGCAAGCCGTATCCGAAGCGCCCCACACCCCGGTAGTTTTTCGCCGGCCCCGTGAGCATGGGGGGCAGCCCGAATAGCAGCATACCCGCATTCATCCAGGGCATGGAGAGGAAGCTCCAGAAATCGTAATCCAGGCCGGCGGCCGTGAGACAGCAAGCTTGGAATGGGCCAAAACCGCTGTCTGCCCACCAGCCCAGCAACATGCCTCCATTGCCCCAACCCAGCATGGCAAAAGCCATGCGAATCCAATGATCGTACGCCAGTTGGGCGGGCTGGAGTGGGTTGTATCGTATCATCCACCACGCGGCTGCCAGCAATGTGGAAGTGGTCATAATGGCACCCGTCCCATTCATTTGCCCCCAGTATATCAGGAGCGGAATTTGCGCGACGGTCAATAGGGCTGCGCACCGCCCGGAGGTGGCGCCCAAGCCGGCCGATAAAGCTCGTCTCAGTTTGGCTCGCGGCGTGTCGAACCACCCGAGTTGGCGAATCAGGGGCGCGGTTGGCGGACTGTCCATGGCGGTGGGTTGCGCGCCACAGATGCAGGCATTTTCCGTGGCGCGAAGCGCTCGCCAGGAAACCGTGAAACTAGAGATCGCCATCAGTAACGCGGCGGCGACCGGATGCAGTAAACCGGCGGCCGCCAGGACCATGCCACCAAGGTTATACGCCGCCGCGAAGGCCAGGTTGGAATGAATCGAGGCGCGCACTTGGCGGCACAAGGCGATGGCCCAGGGAATCACCCGCAAATCGCCGCCATGCAGGATGGCATCCGCGTTGGCGGTTGTCACCCCCGCGCCATGGGCTAGAGCGAGGCTGACGTTGGCGGCCCGCATGGCCGGCGCGTCATTCACGCCATCCCCCACGAAACCCACTCGCCGTCCGCGGTTCGTCAAATCTTTGATCCGCGCCGCCTTGGCTTCTGGACTCAGCCCGCCTTCAACCGCCAGTTGCCCCAGCAGGTGCGCGGCGTTGGCGGATTTATCCCCGGTTAATACCCGGCAGGAAATGCCTAAAGTTTTAAGCGCCGCCAATGTTTCTCGGGTTGAGCCGCGCAACCGTTCGCTGACGGCGGCGATGGCGCGCAGTTGGCCATCGATTTCAACGTAAACTCGTTGGCCGCTCGCGGCGGGCGCAAGCTGGGCCAAGAGTTCCCGTTCCCCGACGTGGCTGGCCATAAGTTCGCGCTGGCCCACGCGCAAGTGGTGTTCTTCGCCGCGGCTCGATTCCAGCCAGGCTTCCACGCCGAGCGCCGGCACGGTTTTAAAATCGCGCACTTGATAGTTTGGGCCTCCGGCGGGCGGTGGCGTATGGAAGGCGCGGGCCACGGGATGGGTGCTGGCGTTTTGCACGGCGTGCAATTGGCTGACGATGGCCGAACGATCTTGGCTGGCGCCCAAGGTGGCTAGATCGACCAAGGAATATCGGTCTTCGCTGAGCGTTCCGGTTTTATCGAAAACCACTTCATTGACCGCCGCCAGACGTTCGATTTCGTCGCCTCCACGCGGTACCAGTCCGCGCGAGGCCAGCGCCGAAAGGCCGCTCCAAAGGGCCAGGGGAGTGGCCAAACCCAGGGCGCAAGGGCAAGCGACGAGCAGCACCGACAGCGCGTTATAAATGCCCGCGCTTAAACTCGTTGTCCAGGTCCAACCCGCGAAGGTCGCCCCGCTGGCCGTTAACACGAGCGGCAAAAACCAGCGCGCTAATCGGTCTGCTTGCGCTTGGATGCGGCAAGGCCGCTCCCGGGCGGAATCCAGCGCGGCGAGCAGGGTATCCAGACGGCGCTTCGCGCCGGGGGCCGTAGCGGTGATTTTAAGCTCGCCATCTTCCGCGTAGGAACCAGCCAAGACTGTGTCCCCGGGCCGGCGCGCCACGGGAAAAGGCTCGCCGGTCAGCGGGGTTTCGCACACGAATGCCTGGCCCGTAAGAATCCGGCCATCAATGGGGATGGGTTCGCCGATCCGCACATGAACGCGATCGCCGACGGCGATTTGAGTCACCGGGATGGTGGTGAGCGCGCCATCCGGCTCGATGCGCGCGCACGTTTCAAATAAACGGCGCAAGGCTTGGGCTTCGACCAGGGCGCGCGCCCGGGATTGGGCCCCCAGCGTTTTGCCCGTCGCGTACACGGCCATGAGCACGCCCACTACCTCGTAATAAACCGGTCCGCCGCCGCTAAAAGTGCCGCGCAAGGAGACGCCGAGCGCGCCCGCAATGCCCGCCAGAAAGAGCAGTTCGATGGCCATTCGGCGGTGGCGTAACTCCTCTAGCGCCGCTTTCAACAAGGGCGGGCCAAGCAGTCCCAAGACGCAGAGGGTGGTAAATATCAGCGCGCCGTGCAGCCAGCCTCGCGCGGGACCCGCCGGTGGCGACAGATTGATGGCCATGCCCAGTAACATCGATTGCCCGGCCAGCGCTGCTCCCAGGACGATTTTAAACCAAGGCGAGCCGGGGGCGAAGCGCGTGGAATCCAAGGGGTGGGCATGGCGTTCCCCCAAGATCCGGCAGCCGTAGCAGCAATAGCGCGGGCTGGCCTCGTGGCTGACGGAGGCCGGGGGATTGGCGGGCAAGGGTGCGTCGCAGTACGCGCAACGCGCGGGTGAAACTCGCGTAGCCGGCGAGATCGCGGAAGATGGCGTGGGCGCGATCATAGTCGGGATCAAGGGTTGGGTTCTTGATCGGGGAGGGCCTGTAATTCGGCCACGGTCCAAGGGCCGGCGGCGGAACGGGCTTTGGTTTTGGCGCGAATCGCGGCCACTTCCTCCGGGGTGACTGGCGAGGCGGTATTGCCCCATTCCTTTTGCGTGCGGACAAACGTGATGACGGCGGCGATTTGTTCGTCGTTCAAGGTATCGCGCCAGGGCGTCATGACGTTGTCGAAGGTGGCGCCTTTTACTGGGATGGGGCCTTGCACCGCGTCGAGCACGATGCGAATCATGCGAGCCGGGCCGGGGGCCAGCACCCATTCGGAGCCCGCCAACGGCGGATACTGGCCCGGCAAACCCAGGCCGTCGGGCTGGTGGCAGCGCGCGCAAGTGTTGCCGAACACTCGCTGGCCTAGCGCATAAGGGTCCAGCTTTTCGGCGGCGTTCGTTTTGGCCGCCGCCAGCCCGTAGGCGTTTTCGTTGTAAATGAGCGGCTCGTAGCCGCCGCCATACCGGTGCGCGTAATAACCAGCCCAGGAGAAGAGAGTGGCCAGGAAAATGACGAGCATCAAGGAAATGGGCCGCTGGCTTTCACCGGGTTCCACATGTTCGAGGGGATCGCGCGCGGCTAAATCCTTCACCCCGGCCGGGCGCCCCCTGGAGCGCGGATCGTTGCCGGGCGAAGACGACGGCGTTGAGGTAGGCGAGTTCATCGGGTTTCCGGCAGTGGCGCGCTGGCTTTCAGGCTTAATAGATATTGCACCAAGGCTTTGGCTTCCGCTTTGGGAATAATTTCGTAACCCGGCTCCGGCGCGTATTCTTTCGGCAGGGGCACGGCGTCCGGCGAAGGTTTCGCCCCGATTTTGCGTTGCTCGAACAAGAACCGGAAGGGGGGCATGATCGACCCTTTGGACGTGATCACCGGCGTGTATAAATGCTGTAGGTGCCAAGTGACGCTGTTTTGCCGCAGGCCGATATTGGTCAGGTCCGGTCCGGTGCGCATGGTGCCGAGCATCACCGGTTTGTCGAAGATATAATCGCGCGCCACCGTGCGGCGCTGGCCCCAGTTGCGGGCGATGTCCGCGCCGAAATGCTCGGCGCGCACTTGCTGGGTATGGCAATAAATGCAGCCGTTGGCTTGATACACCGCCATGCCTTGTTGGGCAATGCCCGGACGGGATTGGGGATAGAGTTCACCAGTCTCCTCGATTTTCACCGGCTGCTGGCGGCCGAATTGAAGATGCGGGATCAGCACCAGGCCGCACCAGGAGGAGGCGACCGTCAGGAATATGCCGAGAAATAAAATGGGGCCGTAATTCATACGCGTGCCAGGGAGGTTTTGAGGCGGGCTAAGCGGCCGGCCTGTGCCCAGCGCAGGACGATCCAACCGAAGCTGATGGCGAAAGCCAAGTGACCCAAAAAGATCAGCATCCCCGAGTAGGAACGCGTTTTAAGGTAAGGCAGCGTCAGGCTGACGACGCTGGGCTTGACCGCGTCAACAAAAGGCACGTCTGGATTGGTCATGGCCATGCCTTCCAAAGTGCCGCCCACGATCAGCGGGAATACGTAGAGCAAAATGCCGATCGCCACCGCCCAAAAATGGACGCGGATGAGCCGGGCGGATGGCCAGTCGACTTGCAGCACGCGGGGCATGATGTAGTAAATCGCCCCGAACATCACCATCGTGAAAAAGGCGTACATGCCCTGATGCGAGTGGGCGATGGTCGAGTGGGTAAAATGGGTCACTTCGCTCACCGAACGCAACGCCAGCGCGATTCCATGCAAGCTGGTAAGCGTGTAACTCATGCCGCCAAACACCATGAATCGCAGCACGGGGCTGGTCTTTAACTCGCGAAAACTGCCCCACATCGTGAGGTGGTGATTGATGCCCACGGTAATGACGGGAATGGTCATCATCACGCTGGCGACGATGCTCACGGTGATTAACCAGGCGGGCATGGGACCGCCCACCAAATGATGCATGCCGTTCCAGTTATAAAACAGCGCGAGCGACCAAAAGCCGAGTACGGACAGGGAATAATTGTACACGGGTTTGCCGAGGACTTTGGGGATAAAGTAATAAATGGAGGCCAGGCCGATCGGCGTGAACCACAGTCCCAGCACATTGTGCGCGAACCACCAATTCACGGCCGCTTGCACCGTGCCGCGCACCGGATCGAGCACCAGCAGGATTTGCGCCGCCGAATAAATCCACGGGAACCAGAACAGCGCCGCCAGCAAATACCATTGCGACACGTAGAGGTGCTTTTCGCGCCGGAAACGAAAAGTGATGACGCCCCACACCGCGATCAGGGCGTAACTCACAAATAGAATGGGCGTGGCGTAGGGCGGGATCTCCAGCCACTCGATGCCCGTGCTATCCCCGGCCAGGATCGCAACAACGCCGATGGTTACCCCCAAGTTCCAAAAGACTCCCGCCGCGTTGATGATCCAGCCGAATAACAAAGGCGTCCGGCATAACCGGCACATCAGCCACAGCGTCACTCCGATGGCGGCTTCCGACGCGAACCCATAAATCACCGCGTTCAAATGCGCCGGCCGCACGCGCCCAAAGGTCAGCCAGGAATAGTTGGCCAAATATTCCGGGTTATGCAGTTTGAGCGAAGCGAGCAGAGCAAACACGGTCCCCACTAACAGCCAAATAATGCTGCCGCTGAACAAAAACAGCAGCGGTCCCCGGCAGGAAGCGTCGATTTCGGCGAGGACGGCGCGGCGTTGCGCCAGTTCCTCGTTATCCGAAGGGGAGAGCGCTGCGAGAATGGATGGCGAGGCGGCATTCATGAAATTCAGGCTTCCGGCAAACGCGGCCGGGATATTGGGTTTGGTGGGCGGGTCGGGGCGGGTTTTTTGCCACGCTGACCGCCGGGGAAACAATCGGTGGTTTGGCCGACGGGCTCGTCATCATCGAAGATCGACAAGGCCGTTTTTTCGAGGTGCCGGAATTCGCCTTGCCGCATCGCCCAGCGGAACGCCAGGAGCGCAATGCCGGGCAGCACGACGAGGCTGCAGACAAAGAGAATCCAAAGGACACTCATAAATGAAAATTACCGTGTCGGTTGATCATGGTTTTTTAGCGGCCGCGCTGGTGTTCGTTTGGGGCGGTACATTGGTGGGGAGGCTGGCGGCTGGGGTGGCGGCCATTTGTTCCACCCGGAACAACAGATTCGAACGGGCCAGCTCCGGATGTTGCCACTCCTGGACGGTTAGTTCCATGGCGCGCGCTATGGGCAGGCGCACGATCCCGCGGTTGGCATCGATCCAGGCGTAATTTTGGAGCCAATCCTGGTTTTGGGCGTTCAACTCGGAAAGGTTGCGCGAGCGCTGCTCCCAATACTCCGTGTCCGGCGGCGGTGGTTGGGTGTAATGGCGCATGATCCACCCCAAGCCGGCCAGGGTCAAAAACACGCCGGCGAACGCGACTCCATAGATCGCGACGCTCCAAGCGGGATGTTCCTTATCTTTCATTTTTAATCGGTTTGGGCATGGGCTTGGCCGGCGATCGCGGGCGGCGGAACCTCATGAATAATTAGGGACTCCTTCAAGCGCGGGTCTTTCAGCGGAAAGAACGGATGCGCGGCCAAGCTTTTGAGGAACACGAGGCCAAGGGTTCCGCCAATAAAGAGGAAGCAGGCCAGATCGGTCCAGCGCCAAGGGAAATCTTCCAAATGCAGCGCGGGCAGGACGTTGTAGGAAATATCCACAAAGTGCATCAGCCAGGCCCAAATGCCCAATGGCAGCATGACGGCAAGCTTTAATTTGAAATCGATCCGCAGGAGTAGCAGAAACGGCGCGAGGAAATGGCCGAATACCAAAACCATACCCGCGTTCCACCATTGCCCTTTTTCGCGCAACGCATACCAGAACGTTTCCTCGGGAAGGTTGGCGTTCCAAATAATCAGGTATTGGGAGAAATGGACATAAGCGTAAAACACGGTAAACGCGAACATCAGCTCGGCGATGTCGTGCAGCTTGCGGTTTTGCACCAAACCCCGCAAGGGGCCGGCCGCGCGCAGCCAGGCCGCCAAGAGATAAAACGTGGCCAGCGTGAACCATACGCTGCCCGCGAAATAATACACGCCGTACATGGTGGAAAACCATTGGAACTGGAGCGATTTCATCCAGTCGATCGCCGCCATCGTCAGCGTGATGGCAAAGAGGAACACCCCGCCGCCGGCTAACACGCGCATTTTGCGGGTGCAAAGCGCGTCGCCGGTTTGGTCTTGCCGCAGGGACCAGTAGCGCAGTCTCCAGGAAAGGCCAATCCACACGGCGAAAATGAACACGACCCGGACATAGAAAAAGCCCGGATTCAAATAACCCGATTTAGCGTGAAGAACGGGGCTGGCGTTGGCGGGATCCATCCAGGAGTACATCCGGGGAGCGAGCAACGCGATGGGAATGAACAGAACCGCCATGACCGCCGAAAGGCACGCCAAGTGCTCGGCCACGCGCCGGGTGGGGGAGGACCAGTTGGCGTCGAATAAATGGTGGACTATAGTCAGGAACAGTCCGCCCAGGCTCAGACTTAAGAAAAACATGAAGGCGAGCAAATAGGAAAAACCCAGTTGTCGCAGATCCAAGGTGGCGCCGATGGCGGCGCCCACGCCGCCGAGGAGGAGACACGCGATGGGGATTTTCGTCCATCGCAAGACCGCCTCCGTCCCGGTGGTTGGCAAATTGTCGGTGTTCATTTATCGGAGAGCAGCACGGTTTTCAACGGGGACATCGTTCAGATCGCCCAGGCGGGTGCGCTCCAAAGCGCGCACATAAGCGATGATAGCCCAGCGGTCTGGAATTGGGATTTGCGCGGCGTAGGAGGGCATCTGGTTTTTACCCAACGTGATGGTGTTAAACAGTTGGCCGTCCGGCATCTTTAAAATGCGGGGATCGTGGAAGTTGCCCGCCTTGAGCAAGCCGTACTTGGTGATAATGCCATTGCCATCGCCGGCTGCGCTGTGGCAAGGGCTGCAATAAATGGTGAAGCGCTGATGGCCGCGTTCCAACCATTCGGCGGTCATTGGATAGGGGCTGATGGCGGCATAATTAGTGGTGCCTGGAACGAAACCCGTGGCGGCGGGCGAATCGGAGAGCAAGGCGTCCACGGGCACGGTGCCCGCCACGGGCAGGCGCGAGTCGCGCTGGTCGGCGAAGAAGGCGCTCGGCTTTTGCGGTCGCAGCTTGGGCTGGCGTTTCATGTCCGGGAACACCTCCAGTGGCGGCTTGCGCGACAAGGCGCCGCGAACCCCCGCCACGCTCACGACGGCTGCGGTGATCAGTAATAAGGTGATGAGAAAATAGCGCATCGCGGGTTACTCCTTTACCAATTCGATGTTTTTGCCACCCGCCGTTTCCAGCAATTGGCGCGTGCGCGCCTCGTCATACTTACCGTCGCGGCATTCGATGAGGATGAAAAAACGGTCGTGGGTGACCCGCGGGAACCGGGTGCTATTAAAGATCGGATGATGCCAGCGCGGCAGCCGGTTGACGATGAACATGCCGAGCAGCGAGCCGAAGGCGCCAAAGAGGATCGTCAACTCATAGCTCACGGGAAACGCGAACACCGGGCTGAACAAGGGTTTGCCACCCACCGCGAGCGGGTAATCGAAGGCGTTCATGAACCAGATCATTAGCATGCCGGTGGTAAAGCCGAGTACCCCCCCGCAAAAGGTGAACCAGCCTACCCGTGAATCGCGCAGGCCCATCGCGTCGTCCATTCCATGGATCGGAAACGGCGTGAACACATCCCAGGTTTTATGGCCGGCGACGCGCACTTTAATGGCGGCTTGCTTGATGTCCGCCGACGTTTCGAATTCGGCTAGCAGACCGAACGGTTTGCCGTTTGAGACCGGGCCTGGCTCGCCGGACGCCAGCGCGGCGCTAGGCGCGGCCGTCTCCTTCTGCTTGGCCAGCGGATGGTCGGGATCGCCTTGGGGAATCACGCTCTTGACCTCGGCGATGGCGATCAGAGGCACGAAGCGCAAGAAGAGCAGGAATAACGTGAGAAACAACCCGAACGTGCCCACAAACGTGAGGATATCCACGATCGTAGGCGAATAGTAACCCCAGTTGGACGGTAAAAAATCCCGGTGCAGGGAGGTCACCACGATGACGAACCGTTCGAACCACATGCCGATGTTCACAAAGATCGACAGAATGAAAACAATCACCAGGTTCGTGCGCACCTTTTTGAACCAAAAGAGCTGCGGGCAGATGACGTTGCACGAGACCATGATCCAATAGGCCCACCAATACGGCCCGAAGGCGCGATTTTTAAAGGTGAACAACTCGTAAGGATTGCCGCTGTAATAGGCGATGAAAAATTCGGTCGCGTAGGCGTATCCCACAATGGAGCCGGTGGCGAGAATGACTTTGCCCATCAATTCGATGTGCCGAACCGTGATGACTTCCTCAAGATGGCATAGGGTGCGCACGGGAATCAACAGCGTTAGCACCATGCCAAACCCGGAGAAAATCGCCCCGGCCACGAAATAGGGGGGGAATATGGTGGTGTGCCAGCCGGGCAATTGCGAGACCGAAAAATCAAACGACACAATGCTGTGCACGGACAACACTAGCGGCGTCGAAAGCCCCGCGAGTAGGAGGTAGGCTTTCTCGTAATTGCTCCAATGCCGATTGCTGCCCATCCAGCCCAGGGCGAAAAAGCCATAGATCCACTTTTTGATTTTACCCGCCGAACGGTCTCGCATGGTGGCCAGATCGGGGATCAAACCCATGTACCAGAACAAGAGGGAGACGGTGAAATAGGTGGATACGGCGAATACGTCCCACATTAGCGGCGAGCGGAATTGCGGCCAAATATTATTCGAGTTGGGAATGGGAAATAGCCACCAGGCAAACCAGGCCCGGCCGACATGGATGGCGGGAAAGATGCCCGCGCACATGACCGCGAAAATGGTCATGGCCTCGGCCGCCCGGTTGACCGCGGTGCGCCAACGCTGCCGCAATAGGAATAGAATGGCCGAAATGAGCGTGCCCGCGTGGCCAATGCCGATCCAGAACACGAAGTTGATGATAGCCCACCCCCAGCCGACGGGGTGGTTGACGCCCCACACTCCGACGCCGGTCGAGACCAGGTAGCCGACCATGGTGAAGCACATGAGCATGAGCAGCACGCTGGGGAAAAACGCCACCCACCACCAAGTTGGCGTTTTTCCTTCGGCTACGCCGGCGATCCGGTCCGAGATCCAGCCGAATCCGCGCAGGTTTTCGACCAAGGGTTTGCGCTCCAGCTCGGGCGGCGGATCGGGTATTCGTGATAGCAGGCCGGCGGCGGGGGAGGTCATATTAATGGCCTCCTTTCTCGGTCGTCGCCGGGGCTTCGGCGCGCGCTCCATGAGCTTCGGCGGGTTCGCCGCTGAGGCGCGTGTATTCGGCCAGGCTCAAAGGTTGGTGTTGATAGTCCGGCATTTGGGGATTGGGGTTGCGAATGCGGGCTTGATAGGTGGTCCGCGGCTTGGTGTTAAGGAAGCCGAGGACTGAGTAATTGCGGGTTTTCCCTTTGAGTTGCGCCACCCGGCTTTCGGGGTCGGACACATCGCCGAAGACAATCGCCTCCGCCGGGCAGGCCTGGGCGCACGCCGGGATGATCGCGCCATCGGGCACGCGGACATTATCCGACGCGCCGGCTTTGATTTTTTGGGCGATTTTGGCTTGTTCGATGCGCTGGATGCAGTAGGTGCATTTTTCCATCACGCCGCGCATGCGCACGGTGACGTCGGGATTTTTGGCCATTTGCAGTAAATCCGGCATGCCCTTGGGCGCGAGCGGCCCCAGGTACAGCTTGTCGATGGGGCGTTGGTTGTAATCGAAGAAATTAAAGCGCCGCACTTTGTACGGACAATTGTTCGAACAGTACCGCGTGCCCACGCAACGGTTGTACACCATGACGTTCAACCCTTCGTCGTCGTGAACGGTGGCGTTGACCGGGCACACGCTTTCGCAGGGCGCGTTTTCGCAATGCTGACAGAGCATGGGCTGTGAAAGCACCTGGGGATTGCTTAAATCCGTGTCGCCGGGCGCGACGCTATAATAGCGGTCCAGCCGGATCCAATGCATTTCGCGGCCGCGCGCGACTTGGTCTTTGCCGGTGATTGGGATGTTGTTCTCGCTCTGGCAAGCCATCATGCAAGCGGAACAGCCGACGCAACGTTGCAGGTCCACCACCATGCCCCATTGATGGAGGCCCTTCATTTGCGGGTTTTTCTCGTGCGGATGCTTATATAAGGCGGCGTTTTTCGGTTCGTGCGCGTCCAAATCCATGTGCTGGGCGAAATCGGGGGTCTGGCGGAATTGCTCCAGGTTCGCTTCGCGGACGATAGGCCGGCCTTCCATTTGCCAATGCGATTGGGTCGTCGCGATGGGATGCGTTTTGCCTGTCGGGCTCAGTTTGGCGTTGACCGCGAAATGCGGGCTGGTCGACCGCCGCAAGCGGCCCGCGTTTAGACCCGCGTTTTGCCCCACGCGCCCCGTGTGGGTCCGCCCGTAGCCCAGCGCAACGCCGATAGTGTAATCTTCTTGGCCAGGTTGGAGCCACACGGGCCCTTCGAGCGTCTGACCATCGACTTCCACCCTGGCAAGGGGCGCGCGCAGTTTGCCGATTTCTTTGTTCTCGAAATAAACACCGTGTTCGCGCGCGGTTTTTACCGACATGGTGAGCGTGTTTTCCCAGGTGATCTTGGAGATCGGATCGGGCAGCTCTTGAAGCCAGCCGTTATTGTTATAGCGGCCATCATCCACGCGGTAATCGCGGTGAAAAACGATTTCGAGCCGATCTTTGCCTGGGGCGGACGCCGGGCCCAGCCTTTGGACGGCTTCGATCACGGCCGACCACTGAAACGGGGTTTCCACATGGCGGCTCGCGGTGTTCGGCCAGAAACCTTCCCTCAGGAATTGGCTCCAATGCAATTCGAATAGTTCACCGGGCGCGATGGTTTTAAAGGTTTCACGGACGATGGCATTGGGGTTGGTGGTGTTCCATCCCGCCAGTCGAGCGATGAATTCCAACTCGGTGAGGCCATCGAATAAGGGCGCGATGAGCGGCTGGATCGATACCAACGTGCCATCGCTGGTGCGCGCATCGCCCCAGGACTCCAGATAATGCGTCGCGGGGATCAGCCAGTCCGCGCCTTGCGCGGTTTCATCCTCGTAATACCCCAAGCGGATCACGGTCTTGGCTTTGCGTTGGGTGGCCGCCCAATCCAAATCCGCGGGTGCGTTATAAGCCGGGTTGCCACCGAGGATTGCCAAAGTGTTAACTTGGCCGGCTTTGAGACGCGCGGCCAACGCTTCAATCGAGTCTGATTTCGGGGTGGTGAAGGAATGCAGTTCGACGGTCGTTCCCTCGTTGCCGAGGACATGATTCAATAAACTGGCCAACAGGTGAACGGGTTGCGCTTGCCGGCTGCCCGCCAACACCAAGCTCCGGCCGCGATGGGCGAGCAGATCGGCGGCGCATTGCTGGATCCATTCGGCCGTCACGCCGGCTGGCGGCGGGAGTTTGCCTAAAATGCCCAGCAGTTCGGCGCTTTCGGGGGTGGCCGTCGCCATGAGCACCGCTTTGGCCAAATGCGCGGCCAGCGCTGGCACCTGGCTGGCGGCCAAGTGGAGTCGATGATCCGCATTCGCTCCCGTTAGGGTCATTAATGGTTCAACGGCGTACAAACGCACCGGCGTGTCATCAGGGTTTTCGATGGCACGGCTGCGCGAAAAATCCCGGATCAGACGCGCGGTGTCCGCTTCGCCGCCAATGAAATCGCTGTCCAGCGCCAAGATAACTTTAGCTTTCTCCAGCTGATAATAAGGTTTGAGGCCCGATACAGATCCGGCCTCGGCGAGGGGCGTTTGATGCGAGCGCGTGAGAGCCTGCTGATGCGCCGTCAGATCGATCGACTCGTACACGTAAAACGAGGCTTGAGGAAACTGCTGCTGCGCCAGCAGTTGCAGCCGGTCGCGCGAAGGCGAACTGCTTTGGCTGAGCAAGAAACAAAGGCCATCGCCGGTTCCGAGTTGTTTGGCGGTGGCGGCAAGAAAATCAAAGGCGGCTTCGCGCGTCGCGGGCACCCCGTGATTTAAAACCCGTGTGGCCCGATCCACGTCATATAGATCCAGAACGGAGGCCTGGGCAAAACGGTCGGTTCCGCGAAGATTTGCCGGATGTTTCGGGTTGCCTTCCACTTTGATGGGACGGCCATCCAGGGATTTGGCTAACAACGGTTGCGCCCCGTGGCGGTCAGGCATCGCCGTCGCATAGTACCGCGGTACGCCGTGGATATAATTTTCGGGGGCTTTGGAGAATGGATGTATTTTTTCTTCCGGACGTCGGCAACCGCTTAATCCCAGGCCCGCCAGCAAAAAAGAGGCGGACATCAGCTTCACGAAATGCCGCCGTGAAACGGGATCGTGCCATTCGGACGCGCCTTGCGGGAATTCCCTTTCCAGCCACTCGCCAAAGGCGGGTGTGCCGGTAACCTCATCCAGGCTTTGCCAGTAACGTGGGCCTGATTCCGAGCCTACGCGTAGGTCATTAGGGGCGCTGGCGCGCTGGTGTGTCGGGTTCATCGGTGGCAGGTGTAACAGTTTTGAGAAGACATGATTTTCCAGTCATGCGCGAATTTCTTCCCCATCGCGAGTTGTTTGGCGGGGTCGTTGGTCCAACGCAGGTTGTAGACTTCCTCCGGCGGGCGGAGATTGGGCGCGGGGTTGCGGTGGCAATCCAAACAAAACGCCATAGTCAGCGGTTTTTCGTGGCGCACTTCGACCATCTCGTTGATTTGGCCGTGGCAGGAGACGCAACTTACGCCCCGATTCACATGCACGGCGTGATTGAAATACACAAAGTCCGGCGTGCGATGGATTTGCACCCAAGGAACGGGTTCGCCGGATTTAAAACTGTCCCGGATGGGTGCCAGACGGGCATCGCTGGCCAGCACTTGGCTGTGGCAATTCATGCAGACCGAGGGCGAGGGAATGTTGGCGTACCACGATTTATCCACGGCGGAGTGGCAATAACGGCAATCCAAACCTAGTTGATCGACGTGCGTTTTGTGCGAATAGGGCACGGGCTGAACGGGTTGATAGCCCACGCGGGAATACTTCGGGGTCAAATAATACCACGCTCCGGCCGTCACCAGCGCGCCGCTCAATAGCAAGCCGGCCCCTGCCATTAGGGGCAAACGGTTAAACCACCGGGGGTATAGGTTAGCCATTTGAACAGATCATAACATACATTAGAGATACTGCAAATCGCCTCGCCACTTTTTTCGTTTTCTACTTTCCCGCCGGCGGGTGTTTGTTTGCGAAAAGGCGACTTCAACCCTCGAGTTATTGATTCTGGGAGAGGCTTTTAGGAAACAATTGCGCGCGGGCTTTAGGCGGTCAGCGTCCGCTTGGAAAAAAGACAAAGACGATCGGAAGCAATGTCAGATTCTAAGATCAAGTTATTTTGGCTGGATGATTTACGCGGAAATGGTTCGGCATAAACCGAGACTAAGTGAGTCCATAGGCGGGTTAATGGAAATGTATGGGAAATAAAAAATGAAGCGAAGTTAATATAACTGGCCGGGAACCATGGTCTTTCGCAATCGCTTCCCGGCGATCGAAAGCCGGTGGCGCACGGCGATTACGACGGGTGTGATGTCCAGAATTTCGGTCGCGACCCGCAATCTCCGCTTTTGTCTCCGAAGAATCAAGGCCGATCGGCGATTTTTACGATCATCGTCGGTCGGGTGCTATTTTTCACGCTTGGCGAAGCGTGCCTGATTATAGCTTTAGCAGTTGTTCCGCTTTATCCAAATCGATGCCCAGACGCTCGAATTCGGCGGCGGCATTGAGAAAATGGGCGGTAATCCAGAATACGGTCCAGTGTTCGCTGTATCCTCCGCGCAGGCGTGAAATGGCTGACATATCTCCCGATTGCGCAAAGTTGGTGTGTTGCAATTGTTCACCCTGGCTGCCGCTGGGATCGATCATTTGTCCACAGGAACGGTACATGATCGCCGCGATCCGTTTGAGCTCAGGTCTGCCAAGGTAATCGCCCATGCGCCAGATTTCCGGCGTGAACATCACCCCAAACACATCCAAATGCTGGTTTTGCGCCGAAACGATCGTCCAGCCTCGGGTTTTGAAATCATGGTCGCGCATGCGCCCTGGCGGTAAATCGATGTCCCACAAGACCGTATAGGTCAAAGTCACGTCCAGCGCGTGCGCCGCCCAGTCGAGGTAGCGTTGCTCCCGAGTCAATTCATACAAGGCGGTGAACCCTTGGAAACCGGCCCAAGCGCCTTCCTTGTCTTCGCACTGAGCATCCAAAGTGCCACCCCAATAGGGCTCGGCCATGGTCAGATGCCGCTGGGCATAATGTTCACCCGCTTTGATGGCCGCGCGTTTGAAGTCTTCATTGCCGAATAACGTATAGCCTTTGCATAGGGGAGAGATGAAGAAGCCTTCGGCGGTCGAGCGCGGCTGCCAATTCGACCGCAAAATGCGGGCCGCGTGCAACGCGCAGGCTTTTTTCAGGAATTCCTCCCAGGGTTTGGAATCGATTCCGGGCATTTGCCGCGCGGCGGCGATGGCGCGGGCAAATCCTTCCATAGCTTGGCCTTGAGATACCGGATCTTGATCCGACCATTGGCCGTTTTCGGCGGTGTACTTGAGCTGAAACCCGTGCTCATTAAAAGGAGTCGAGGCGAGCAGATTCAACGAGCGTGTGCCATAGCTGATCATGCGGCTATCGCCCACCACTTTCGCCAGACCGAGCATGGCGTAGCCGGCGGCGTCCGCTTGACCGCACCAGCCCATGACATATTGAGTGCCTGGAATATAGTCGGGAAACATTTCGAAACCGGGGTCCTTTTCGCGATCGCGAAAGCGCGTGAGGGCGAACCGGTATTTGTCGTGGATGATTTGGTGATAGCTGGGGAAGTCATCAATGCTACCCAAAGGGTGGAGTTTGATCGCGGTGCGCAACGGTTGACGGAAACCGCCGCCTTGTTCCGTCACCGGGCAAGCTTCCAAGTAAAACGTTTTTTCCACCACCGCTCCGGGATGGAGATCCACCCAAGCGTCGGGGTAATCCAGCACTTTGCTTTGCAGGGCTTTGATCACGCTGTGCCGGCCATTGGCGGCGCACGGCCCGGATAAAAGCGCCAATTCCGATGCGTCCGCGAGCGCTCTGGCGCCCATGGACCACCACTGATCTCGCAAGTGCCCATCGGTTACCAGGGATGGCAGCGTGTGTAGCGCCACGCTATGCCAGCCCGTATCTTGCCATTCCAAGCTAGCCCAGGGCGACGAGAACCGGTGTTCTTCGCAAAACGACTCGTCACCGGGTACGCCCGCATGCACGATGACCGCGTTCTTATCGGTTTGCGCTCCGTTGGGATTGCCGTAATAAAGGACTCCGGGAAAGAGCGGCTTGGCCTGAACGGCCCCCGGAACGATCCAGCGCACCGCTAACGTGCAATTCGAGAGTGTTTGCTTGCTGTCCCAAGTGAAACGGCGGATGCCTTTGACGAGCGCGCCTTCCGCGCGGTAAGCGTCCCGCAAAACCAGCGTACCCCCGGGCAATTCCATTTTGCCGGATACCAGGGTCCAGGGTCCGTCCTTTTCCACTTTGGCGGGGCTGGCATGCACCCAATGGGCTGGCCAGCCGTTGCTCCACGCGGTGGCCACCGACCAGAGGCCCTCCGATGGCGACTGGAAATAGACCCGTCCGTCCACCGTGGCCTCGACGCGGTGCGGGCCATTTTCGCCGACTTGGAGGGTCAGCGGTGATTGGGAAAAAGCCATGACGGCGGAGCCGCATAGCAGCGATACGGATAGGATTAAAAGATCGGTATGCTTCATGGCGCTATTGTCTCGTTTGCCAACCGCCTTCACAACCCAAATGTTTTGAGCGTTTCGACCACGGGCATCCAGGGCGCGGAATCCGACGCTAGAAAATCGCGTAGGACTTTGGCGTGCCCGCCTAAAGCTCCAGCCAACGGCGCCAAACTAGTCTCCGAAAGCTCCTCCGGTTCAGGTAGCCGTTGCTCGACGGCTAGGGCGCGAACCAAGGCGTGGATAGCTTCGGATAAAGCGCCCCGAGCCTCTTCCAGCATGTCTCCATCAGCCAACAGACGGCCGATCTTGAGCTTACGCGCCGCCTGCCGTCGCCAGTTTTCGACCCGTTGTTTTTCCGCGCTGGACAGGGGCGTTTGGGTCGCCTCACCCGCCGGAAAAAGCGCTCGGGTGGCCCGGGTGGCGGAAGCGATGACACCCGACTCTTGGAGCCGGGTTAAAATCGCATCCGTCGCTTGATCGATCACTTCCAAACGAACCGGAGCCAATGGGTCAGTCGCGCCGGGGCCGAAGTATTCGGCGCGCAAGGAAGACAACTGTTCCTGATAGACGGAGGCGTCGCGGCTTACCACCAAAAACAGCACGGAATGCGCGCCTTGGACCGGGAAGCGTTCCTCGCAACGCACCAGCGTCGAGCCCAGTCGCTTGGCGGCTTCGAGGCAAAACCCCAAAGCGCGATCCGACGGCAACGCTTTTTTCGCCTCCTTTGGCGTTTCGGCGGTCGGTTTGGCGCCGAGCAGCAATTCGAGTTTTTTGAGGAACGCCTGGCGTCCGCCCGCGAGTGGGATTCGGTCCAACTCGCCTTTCAAATCGAGCACGCCGTCGGCCAGGGCTTGTTTGGTGGCCAAAGTGTCGAGCATGCGATGTTCGATGGTGTTTTCGGAAACCAAATTCACCACCGTTACGGGGCGCGTCTGGTTTTTGCGCCACGCTCGCGCGATGCGCTGCTCGAGTTTGGCGGGGTTCCAGGGGAGATCGCAATTGATAACATAACTCGCCTCTTGCAGGTTGAGTCCGGTGCCTCCGGATTCGGTGCTCAAAAAAATCCGGCACGCAGGGTCGTGCTTGAAGGCGTTGATTTCCGCCCGGCGACGGCGCTGAGGGACCGATCCTGTATGCCAGGCGAATCCCAGGTCGAGCTTTTGGCACAATCCCCGGACGAGTTCGAGCATGCGTTCCCATTCGGAGAAGACGATGACTTTGACTTGCGAATCCGAGCAGCAGGTTTCAAGGATGGTTTCCAACTCGGCCAACTTCGGACAGGCGCGCTGCTCGGGATCGAGAATGTAATTGGTGTCGCAGACCATGCGGGCCATGGCCAGCTCGCGCATCAGCTTCTCCTGCTCTTGCTGGGTCAGGGGGCGCCGCTGAGCCGCGTGCATTAATCGAGAGATTTTGTCGGAATGTTCCTGATATCGCGTTTGTTGTTCCTCGCTGAGCGCGACAAAATGGTTTTTATCGGTGCGAGCCGGCAATTCGGTTTCCACCTCCGCTTTGCGACGGCGAAGCAGGTAAGGCTTGATGCGGGTGTGAAGGAGACCCAAGTTGCGATACGCCTTTGGACGGCCACGATCATCCAATTCGTAGAAATCGCGATTGAAACGGAACAGCGGTCCCAGCACTGAAGGGTCCAGAAAATCCATGAGCGAATGCAATTCATCGATCCGATTTTCGATGGGCGTGCCCGTCAGCACGAACGCGTATCGGCTGCGAAGACGTTTGACGGCCCGGGCCGTTTTGGTGTCCCAATTCTTAATGCGTTGCGCCTCGTCGAGGATAATCACGTCCGGTTTAAAAACCTCGTTGACGTCCAGGACGTCCGCCAGCATTTGCTCATAATTCACCAGAGTGAAAAACACCGGTTGAGCGTAGTGTTTTAAGCGGGATTGGCGCGCGCCGAAGACCAGTTGGCACGGCAACGTGGTGAAACGTTGAATTTGCTCCTCCCATTCGGTTTTTAGGGAAGCGGGCGTGACCACCAGCACGCGCGCCGCCTGCCCCAAACGGCGCAGCAATGCGCACGCGGCAATGGCTTGGATGGTCTTACCCAAGCCCATTTCATCGGCCAGCAAAGCGCGCTCCGTGAAGGCCAGGTGCAGCATGCCTTCGCGCTGATAGGGGAAGAGCGACACCTTGGTTTCCTGGGCCGGCCATTCGCCTTTTTGCACCCGCAATTCGTATTCGCGACGTAGCAGCTTGCGCTCCTCCGCTTGCCGCCGGGCTGCCAGCCAGGGAGCGATTTCCTGGGAAAGTCGCAATTGGGGCAAGTTTAATCGTGATAATTGTTCCACCGCCTCCGCTTCGGGTGCGCCCTGTAAAATCCCTTCGGCGTCGAACCATTCGGCCAACGCGCCGGGCAGGCGCGCAGGGACGGTTTCGATGCGGAGCGTGTTTCGGGCCGCGTCGGGAATCACGTCGATGCGCGAGGAACCCGTTTTTTGGGCGTTGCGAAAGGTGTTTTTAAAGCGTGCTTCCAAGTAAATCAACACCGCCTCGATATGCTTGCAAGTGCCGAGGCCGTTAATGCGGAAATCAACGCAATTGCAGCCGTTCCGGTGGCCCGCCAGATCGCGGATTTCGACGCAGTAGACCAGTCCGCTTCCCGATTGCACGCGGAAATTCGAGTGGACCGGATGGCCGCGATCAAGGTTGGAGATGGCAAACGTTTCGGTGCGCGCCCGCTCGCGTCGCCGCTCGATTTCGTCCGCGTCGGTGGTGCGCCAATCGTGCGCGGTTGCAAGGGCCGACGCGCCTTTCGATAGTTTCGATCTCATATGGGGGATCATTAGGCAGTCGTTAGTGGTGTCAATGCCTATTTATCGATCAGGGTCCGGTTTTCGGGGAATCCGGACTGGCTCATTTGGGAAGGCCGCATGAGTTCGATCGGGTCGCGGCCCCGGGGTTCGCAAACACTTTTTCGGAACGCATTGGACCGCCACGGAGGGATCGTTTAAGGTTGGGGTTGTATGTCGTCTGTTATGGAACGTTCGAAAAGTCCGGCGGCGCGAGCGGGGGCGAAACCCGTCATCCGGTTGCGCGGGGTCCGGCAGAATAATTTAAAGGGTTTCGATCTCGATTTGCCCCTGCGCCAGCTGGTGGTGGTGACCGGCTTGAGCGGATCGGGCAAAAGTTCGCTGGCGTTCGATACGCTCTTCGCCGAGGGGCAGCGGCGGTATATCGAAACGTTCTCGCCGTATGCCCGGCAGTTTTTCGACCGTATGGACAAGCCGCGCGTCGATTCCATCGAAGGCATGCCTCCGGCCATCGCCGTGGAACAGCGCAACGCCGTGCGCACGGTGCGCTCGACCGTGGGCACGATGACCGAGCTTTGCGATTTCATGAAAATCCTCTGGCCCCGGGTGGCTCAGCTCTATTGCGATGGCTGCGGCCAGCCGGTCCGCAAGGATAATCCGGGCGGTATTTGGGAGGCGCTGGCCGCTACGCCGGATTGGGGCGGCCCGGTCGAAACACTCATCACTTTCGACGCGGTGCTATCCGAAAAAATGGGCCTTGAGGAAACGCTCGAATTAGTCCGGCGCCAGGGATACCGGCGCGCGCTCTGGAATGGCGCGGTTCATGAATTGGAGGAGCTTCCCGCGCTGCTGGCGGCCACGCCCGCCGGGCGGTTGACGCTGGTGCAAGACCGTTTGAAGTTTGCCCCCGCCAACCGGGCGCGATTTGTCGAGTCGTGCGAGCAGGCCTTTCATTTTGGCAAGGGCGGGCTGGCCGTGCATCGGGTTGGCCCGGCGGGGGCGGCGCTATTCCGGCGGTTCTCGAATCGCCTGCATTGCCCTCAATGCGATCGCTCGTTCAACGAACCGTCGGTCGCGTTATTCAGCTACAACCACCCGCTGGGAGCGTGCCCCGCATGCCACGGGTTTGGGCGCATCATCACCATCGACGACCGGTTGGTGATGCCCGATTTATCCCGCACCCTGGCGGAGGGGGTCGTGAAGCCCTGGTTGACGGGCATGTCGGCCGAATGTCAGGATGATTTGACCAAGTTTTGCAAAAAGCGGGGCGTTCCCATGGATGTGCCTTTCCAAGATTTGCCCGAAAAATGGCGCCAATGGGTGATCGAGGGCGATCCCGGCTACGGCCAAGATAAAGCGCATGAATGGCCGCATGCCTGGTACGGTGTGCGCGGCTATTTCCGCTGGCTGGAATCGAAGACCTACAAAATGCACGTGCGAGTGTTGCTCTCACGGTATCGCTCCTACACCTTGTGCCCGGATTGCCAGGGCCGGCGGCTGCAACCGGAAGCGCTCCGTTACCGGTTGCCCGCGGCCGGTTCCGTGCCTTCGCGCACCTTGGCGGATTTCTACTCCCTGACCCTGACGGAGGCGTTGCCATTGGTGGATCAATTGGCCAGCCTGCCCGGCATCGCCGGGAACAGCGGCTTGAAAATCGCTTTTGGGGAGGTGCAATCGCGACTGGGATACCTGGTGGAGGCCGGGCTGGGTTACCTGACTTTGGACCGCGCCTCGCGGACGCTGTCGGGCGGGGAAACGGAACGCGTGAACCTGGCGGCGTGTCTGGGGGCGCGGTTGGTCAATACGCTCTTCGTCCTGGATGAACCTAGCGTTGGTTTGCACCCGCGCGATACGGAAAACTTGGTGCGCATTCTCCTGCGCTTGCGGGATGTGGGGAATACCGTGGTGGTGGTCGAGCACGAGGCCAGCGTGATGCGCGCCGCCGACCAGATCGTGGATCTCGGCCCCGCTTCGGGGCGCGCTGGCGGCAACTTGGTTTTCCAAGGCGCCTACGCGGAGATTCTCCAATCGCCGGATTCTTTGACCGGTCAGTATCTCCGGGGCGCCCTGCGGAATGAAGCGCGCGCGCCGAGGCCCGTGGGATTGGCTAACTTGCCCGGCGATAAGTCCGCGTCCGCGATCATCGCCCAAGCTCATGGCGCGCTCAAAGTGACTCACGCCACGTTGCATAATATTCAAGACTTAAGCCTGGAACTGCCGTTGCGGAGGCTTGTCTGCCTTACGGGGGTCAGTGGTTCCGGCAAGACGACCCTGGCGCGGGAGATTTTGTACCCGGCGCTGCAGGCGAAACTCAACGCCCGGGTGCGGGTGGCCGCGGACGATGAGGAGGACGAAGAAACCGACGAGGCTAAGGGTGCCCAGGCCGTTGTGAGCGGCTGGGAAACTTTGAGCCAGGTGATGCTCGTCGATCAAGCGATGCTGGCCAAGACCCCGCGTTCGAATCCGGCGGTGTACATCGGCGCTTTCGATGGGTTGCGGGAATTCTTCGCCCGGACGGAGGCGGCCCGACAACGCGGCTATAACGCCAGCGCTTTCAGTTTCAATTCCGGCCAAGGCCAATGTGAGCGCTGCCGGGGCGCGGGTTTCGAGAAAATTGAAATGCAATTCTTGAGCGACGTCTTCATCCAGTGCCCCGATTGCGAAGGCAAACGCTATCGTCCGCATATTTTGGAAGTCGCCGTGGACGCGCCCGCGGCGGTTTCGGCGCTGGGAAAAACAGCCTGGAATATTTCCGATTTTCTCCAGGCCACCGTCGATGACGCGGCGCTCTTCCTAAGCGCGTTTCCGGATTCGCGCCACGCGGTGGAAACCACCCGGCGGTTGCGCTGGCTGCAAGCCGTTGGCTTGGGCTATTTGCAGTTGGGCCAGCCCTTGAACACTTTAAGCGGCGGTGAAAATCAGCGCCTCAAACTCGTGCGGCACCTCGTCGAATTTGAAACGGGCTCGGCCGCCGGGCAAACGTTGTTCTTATTCGACGAGCCGACCACCGGCTTGCATTTTCACGATGTCGGAGTGCTGCTAAAAGTGTTCCATCGCCTCGTGGACGCCGGGCATTCGGTGTTGGTGATCGAACACAATCTCGACGTGATCCGCGCGGCGGATTGGATTATCGATCTGGGCCCGGAAGGCGGCCCGGGCGGCGGTAAAATCGTCGCCGCGGGCCCGCCGGCGCGCGTGATCGCCGCGGATTCCCACACCGGTCGGGCGCTGGCGAAAACTCAACATGGCTGAGCCGACCCAAAACGCGGACGCAAACGACCGCTATTCCGCTGGTGAATTGACTCGGCGGCTGTTCCGGCTGGGCTGGCAATTCAAGGGGGATTGCCTGCTGTGCCTGGTTTTAAGCTTGGTGCTTTTGCTGCTGGGGCTGGCGGGTTTGCAGTTGCTGGGCATGGTGGTGGACGTGATCCATCACGCGCTGAATCCGGCGGAACCGCCGCCGGTTTACCCGTTTGGCTGGACCCCGCCGGCCGCGTGGCCGCCGTTGAAAATCATCGCCGCGCTAGCCTTGGCGATGGTCGCTCAGGCCATAGTCCGCGCGGTGCTCACGTATAATTATAACATGGCGATCGCGCGACTCACGCAATGGAAAATTGTGCCGCTGCTGCGCGATGGCCTGTACGCGAAATTGCAGCGCCTGAGCTTTCGTTTCTTCGATGTTCACGGTTCCAGCTCGATTTTTAACCGGGTGACGGGCGATGTGCAAAACACGCGATTATTTGTGGATGGCGTGATTTTGCAGGGCGCTAACATGGTGCTGACCCTGGTCGCTTACGCGATCTTCATGTGGCGGATTCACCCCGGGCTCACCGTGGCCTGTCTGTCGGTTTCGCCCGCTTTGTGGTGGGTGACGCGTTTCTATTCCCGCCGCCTGCGCCCGGAGTATCTGCGCAACCGCGAGTTGTTCGATGACTTGGTGCTGCAGTTTTCCGAAAGCGTGCGGGGCGCGCAGACGGTGAAAAGTTTTGCCGTCGAAGCGCGGCGCATTCAATTGTTTGACGAAGGCAATCATCGAGTATCCAACCAGCAACGGCGGATTTTCTGGGATTTGTCGATTTTCACGCCCATCACCCAACTACTTTCCCAACTCAGTTTGGTCATTTTGTTCGCCTATGGCGGCTGGCTATATTCACAGGGCAAAATCCCCTTGGGCGGCGGCTTGGTGGTGTTCGCGGGGTTACTCCAACAGTTCACCGGCCAGGTTTCCGGCATTTCGAATATCGCCAACTCGGTGCAGCAGAGTTTCACCGCCGCCCGGCGGGTGTTCGAGGTGCTCGATACGCCGTTGGAAGTGCAGAATCGCCCGGACGCCATCAACCCCGGTCTATTACGCGGCCGGATCGAGTTCGAACGAGTGTCTTTCGCCTACAACGCGGACGTTCCCGTCTTGCGTGACATTTCTTTTGTGGCCGAGCCTGGGCAGATCGTCGGCGTGTTCGGCATGACGGGCGCGGGGAAAACCACCCTGCTGGGCCTGGTGCCCCGGTTTTACGATCCGCAAGCGGGTCGGATTTTGATCGACGGGACGGATTTGCGCGAACTGGATTTGGACGCCTGCCGCCGCCAGATCGGCATCGTGTACCAGGAGAGTTTTTTATTCTCGAACACGGTTGCGGCGAACATCGCGTTTGGGAACCCCCACGCGACTCCGGCCCAAATCGAGCAAGCCGCCCGGCAGGCTTCGGCGCATGAGTTCATCGTCAACCTGGCCCATGGATACAAAACCGTGCTGGGTGAGGCGGGCGTCGACCTTTCCGGCGGGCAGCGGCAACGTCTGGCCTTGGCGCGCGCGCTATTGACCGAGCCGCCCGTGCTTATTTTGGACGATCCCACGGCTTCCGTGGATCCTAAGACCGAGCAAGAGATCGTATCCGCTTTGCGCCAGGCCATGGCGGGCCGAACCGCGTTTGTGGTGGCCAACCGATTAAGCCTGCTGCGGCACGCGCGCAAAATTCTGGTGCTGGACCAGGGCCGCCTGATTCAAACGGGCACGCACGAGACCTTGTTGCGAGAGCCGGGTCCGTACCGGGCGACAGCCCTGTTGCAGTTGATGGATCTCGCGCAACCGGAGGAGCGGCCGCATGCGTGAGCCGCTTCCGCAACCTAAGCCTAGCCCGGCGGTGGACGAAACGGAGTCCATCACCTTCTTTCATCCGATCGACGATTCGGAGCGGGACAGCGCGCCCTTGAGTCTTTCGCTCATCCGGCGCATTTACGGTTACACGCGTCCGCATGCGTTGCGGCGCAATTGGCTGCTGTTTTTGACGCTCCTGCGCGGGTTGCAGTTGCCGATGCTGGCCTGGATGATTGGCGCCACTATCAACGGCCCCATCGCCCGGCGCGACGCCGCGAGCGTCTTTTTGTGGAGCGGCGGTTTTTTGGCGATGGCCATTTTCACCTGCGCCACCTTCCATTTTCGCCAGCGGCTGGCGTTGGAACTGGGCGAAGCCGTGGCCCACGACATGCGCGCGGATTTATTTCGCAAGCTCATGGCCATGCCTATGTCTTTTTTTAATAAAACGAAGTACGGTCGCATGGTCAGCCGCATGACTTCGGACATCGATAGCGTGCGCATCGGGGCGCAGGACGTGGCGTTTGTCTCCATTGTGCAAGGCTTGCAAATGACGGTTTCCGCCGCGCTGATGGCTTGGTATAACGCCAAGCTGTTTGCTTTCATGTTGCTCATGATGCCGGTGGTGTGGGTAGTCAACCAGGGCTACCGCAAACGCTTGAGCGGGCGCTTGCGCAAATTGCAGGAGACTTGGAGCCGGCTCTCGTCCACGCTGGCCGAATCCGTGAGTGGCATCCGCGTGACCCAGGCTTTCGTGCGACACGAAATCAACGCCGGCTTTTTTCGCAAATTGGTCGCCGCCCACGCCGAGAATAACCTGGAAGTCGCCCGCGCCACGGCGGTGTTCGTGCCGCTGCTGCAATTGAAAAGCCAGCTCTTCCTGGGCGCGGTGGCGTTCATCGGCGGTTACGGGGCGTTGCGTTGGCAAGGTTGGTTGCATATGGAGGCGGGGGACCTGATCATGTTTATCTTCCTGGCGAACTTGTTTTTCGATCCCATCCAGGTTATTGGCAACCAATATAATCAGGCGCTCGCCGCCATGGCGGGCGCCGAGCGTTTCTTCCGGCTGCTGGATCGGGAGCCGGAGTGGCGGGACGAGTTGAGCGCGATGGCTTTACCGGCTATTCGGGGGCGGATTGAGTTTCAGCGGGTGGATTTCGCTTATGAACCCGGGCGTCCCGTGTTGCGCGACATTTCGTTCGTGGCCGAGGCGGGCCAGACGGTGGCTTTGGTCGGCCATACGGGCAGCGGCAAATCGACGTTGCT
>DBTJ01000172.1:0-320 GCA_002306985.1 Verrucomicrobia bacterium UBA1319 | reverse complement strand
GGCAGCGGCAAATCGACGTTGCTGGGCCTGCTGCAAAAGTTCTATCTGCCCGCCAGCGGCGCGGTGTTCGTTGATGGCGTTGACTTGCGGCAAATCACCGGCGATTCGTTACGCTCGCGAATGGGGTCGGTGCAGCAGAATAATTTTCTCTTTTCGGGAACGGTGCTGGACAATATCAGGCTAGCGCGGCCCGCAGCCACGGAGGAAGAAGTGTGCGCCGCGTTGCGCGCTCTCAACTGCCTGGAGATGGTCGACGCGCTGCCGCGCGGGTTGCGGACGCGCGTAGGCGAGAAAAACGCGGCGCTGTCGTCCGGCCAGCG
>DBTJ01000049.1:13662-14027 GCA_002306985.1 Verrucomicrobia bacterium UBA1319 | reverse complement strand
GACAGCAAATGCCGCGCACGATGAGATCGATTTGGACGCCTGCTTGCGAGGCTCGGTACAAGGCTTCGATGACGGTCCGGTCCACCAAAGCGTTCAATTTGGCGTTGATGCGCGCGGGCAGGCCTTGGCGGGCGTGTTCTTCCTCGCGGCGGATCAAGGCCAGCAACCGATCTCGCAATTCGAACGGCGCGACCAGGAATTTACGCATGCCGGGATATTGGCAAATGCCGGTGAGCAGATTGAATAAATTCGTGGCGTCTTCGCCGAAATCCGAATGACAGGTTAGCAGTCCAATATCAGTGTAGATCTTAGCGGTCGTGGGATTGTAATTCCCGGTACTGAGATGCACATAGCGGCGGATGCGG
>DBTJ01000049.1:0-13308 GCA_002306985.1 Verrucomicrobia bacterium UBA1319 | reverse complement strand
AGCTTGCGCGCCCACTCGATGTTGTTGGCTTCGTCGAACCGGGCGCGCAGTTCCACCACCGCCGTTACTTGTTTGCCGAGGTTAACCGCTTTCATTAGCGCGCCCACCACGCGCGGATCGCCGCCGCTGCGATACAGGGTTTGCTTGATGGCCAACACCTGAGGGTCGCTCGCCGCCTGGTTCAGAAAATCGACCACCGCATCGAAGCTTTCATAAGGATGATGGAGCAAAACGTCGCGTTTGCGAATGGCGGCGAAAATGTCCGGCGCTTCGCGCAAAGCGGGCGGGTATTGCGGGACGAACGGCTTGTCGCACAGGTCCGGGTTGTGGTTCTCATCCTTAATGAGCATGAGCCGGCCAGGGCCCAGCGGACCGTCGATTTCGTACAAATCTTGGTTCGACAGGTTGAGATTAGCCAGTAAATGCGCCCGGATATCCACGGGGCAGTTCTTCTCGACTTCGATGCGCACGGCCTCGCCTCGCCGCCGATTATGCAATTCATTCTCGACGGCTTGCAGTAGGTTATCGATTTCCTCCTCGGCGATGTACAACTCACTGTTGCGGGTCACGCGGAATAGCCAGTAGCCCAGGATCGTCATGCCGGGGAATAGGTCGCGCAGAAAATGGCCGATCAATTGCCCTAGAAACATGTAATTCTGTTCGCTAGGCTCGCCGGGCAGGCGGATCAGTCGCGGCAGCACCCGAGGCACTTGGACAATCGCCATCCGGGTATGGTTGATCGTGTCCAGCGGGTTGGGGGTTAACCGCACAATGAGATTGAGCGAGCGGTTGAGCACTTGGGGAAACGGATGCGCGGGATCAATGCCCAGCGGGGTCAAAACCGGCCGGACATAATCTAAATAATATTTGTTTATCCACTCGGCATCTTCCGGGTCGAGCTCTTCGTATTGGAAAAAGCGAATGCCTTGGCGGGCGAGCCCCGGCACCAAATGTTCGCGCCAGCAGTTATACAGGTCGGCCACAAAGCGGCGCACGCGGTGGGACAGCGCGTCAAAGACCTCGGGCGCGGTCAGGCCGTCGTTGCCCCGTTCGGTCGTGCCACTCTCGATTTGCTGCTTCAAACTCGCCACGCGAACTTCAAAGAACTCGTCCAGATTGCCGCTGCAAATGGTGAAGAATTTCAACCGTTCCAACAGCGGATTGGAGGCATCCATCGCTTCCTCAAGCACGCGATGGTTGAATTCCATCCAGCTAAGCTCGCGGTTGATGAAATGACGCGGTCCGATGGCGGCACTTTTCGTTGTCTTGCCCGTTTTCAATAGAGGTTCACTCTGCCACATTTAAGGAATTCCCGCAATGCGGCGGTTGTTACAAATAACTCCCTGGTTTATAAGGGGTTACTCGTATCGCAGGGATTCGATGGGGTCCAGGTTGGCGGCTTTATACGCGGGATAAGTGCCAAAAATGACGCCGACCAGCGAGCAAATAACCAGCCCGATAAGCACCCAATCCATGGGAATGGCGATGGGCACATTCAAGAAATGCGCCACGAGGTTCCCCCCCAACAGGCCACAAAGCACTCCGAGCACCCCGCCTACTTCGCAAATAGCGATGGCCTCCATGATGAATTGAGTCATGATGTTGCGTTTCTTGGCGCCAATGGCGCGGCGCACCCCGATCTCGCGCGTGCGTTCGGTCACCGAGACCAGCATAATATTCATAATGCCGATGCCCGCCGCCAGCAGCGCAATGGAGCTAATCACGGTAACGCCTACCCGGACCGCCAGAGTGATCTTTTTGAACTGCTCGATCAAGGTGTCGTTGGATAGGATTTCAAAATCATCCTCTTTGCCCGGTTCCACTTTGCGCACCATGCGCAGGATGCCTCGGACCTGTTCGACGGCATCCGCGAAAGAATCTTGGTTGTAAGCTTGCACTAAGATTTCGAGGCTGCGATCCCAACTATACCGGTTCATGCCGGTGGTGAGGGGCACCGCTAGGAAGTTATCCTGATCGCCCCCCAGGCCGCCTTTGGAGGCCAGTACCCCCACGACGGCATAACGCACGCCGTTGAATTTGACCGAATCGCCCACGGCGGAGCCTTGCGGAAAAAGCTTTCGCGCCAAGCTGCCGCCGAGCACGCAGACATTGCGAAAGCTTTCCAGGTCGCTGGACATGAGCGATCGCCCTTCGGCCAGCGTCCAATTGCGCGCCTGGAAGATTTCCGGGGTCACGCCTAGCATGGCGACGTCCGGATTGGTTTTGTAATAGCGGGAAACGGTTTCACCTTCGCGCAAATCGGTTTGCGCGCCGACGCTGCGGGCCAAGGTCGCCCGTTCCTTGAGCCGGGCCACGAGCGGATAGCGCAAGTTGGTGCGGCGCCAGTATTTTTCCCAATCTTTCGGGTCCATCACCGGGATGCCCGGCCATTTTTGGATCTGGAAGGTGTTGGCGCCCAACTGACTCAATTGAGATTCCATCACGTTTTGCAGCGCTCGCATGGCGGTCATCACCGTGATAATGGAAAAGACGCCCACTAGCACGCCCAGCAGCGTGAGCGCCGAGCGCAGTTTATGGGCGGCAATGGCCGCCAAGGCCATGAACACGCTCTCTTTGATTTCCGCGACTCGCATAAAGGTTTAACTGGGCCAAAGACGTTTGTCGGAGCGGTTCATTCGTTTCGCAAGGCCTCCACCGGGCTCAAACGGGACGCTCGCCAAGCCGGGAGGAAACCAGAGATTACCCCGGTGGCCAGCGATACGGCGAGGGCCACGCACACAATGCCGAATGACATGCTGGTCGGTAAGAAGCGGTCTACTACCCAGCTCAACGGATACGCAATCCCCAAGGCAAGCAAGCCCCCTCCCAGGCAAATGATCGCCGCTTCGAGCAGGAACTGCAAAAGAATGGTTCGCCGCCGCGCGCCCAAGGCTTTGCGCAGTCCGATTTCCTTGGTTCGTTCCGCCACGGACACGAACATGATGTTCATGATGCCAATCCCGCCCACAAACAAGGATAAGCCCGCCACAATCAAGCCCGCGGCGGCGATGCTCGTGCCCAGCTTATTGAAAGTTTTGATAAACGCGTCTTGCTGGTTGATGGCGAAATCGTCGGGCATGCCCGGCTCCAAACGGCGGATCTTACGCATGATGCCGCGCAGTTCGTCGATGGCGTCGTTCATCTGGCGGATGTCTCTCACTTTGACGGTGATTGTCACGTTGGGCCAATGCGTGATGTCCCCCAAGAACCGAGTCATGGGGATCATGACGCGGTTGTCGAAATTAAACAGGCCCAGGAACGACCCGATTTTGCCGATCACGCCCACCACTTCATATGGGATGCCTTCGATGCGGATTTTCTTGCCGATGGGCGATTCGTGCGGGAAAAAATTGGCCGCCAGCTCCGAGCCTAACACGCAAACCGGCCGCGCCCCATCGACTTCGCTGCTGGAGAGAAAGCGGCCTTCGATGACATTGAGATTGGCCACGGTCACCGTGTCGGCGACGCAGCCCAGAATCATCACGGAACTGGCGCTGCGGTTGTTATACTTTACCGTGCCGAAGTCCCCCGCATCCGGCGCCACCGCGCTGGCCAGCGTGGCTTGTTGCGCCACCAGTCGGGCGTGTTCGGGGGTGATAATGCGCCGGTTGCGCACTTTCCACCACGGTTCGTCGCTGAACCAGGAATGTCGCTGCACGTAGAGCACGTCGGTGCCGATGGCGGAAATGCTCTTGAGAAAGGCCTTGTTTAACCCTTCGATGGCTGTTTGCATGAGGGTCACGGTGACAATGCCGATGACGATTCCAAGCGTGGTGAGCGCGGTCCGCATTTTGTTGCTCCGGATGGTCATCCATGAAATGGAAATGCCCTCCTTGATTTCGCTGGAAAACCTCATAATAGAACCGGGCTGGTCAGGCGGATACCGCGGTCTTGTGGGTGATTATTTCATCGCTCGCAATCAAGCCGTCGCGAATGCGAATCAGCCTCCGGGCGTGCCGGGCCACATCTTCCTCGTGGGTAACGACAATCAACGTGTTGCCTTTTTTATATAGCACCTCGAACAAGCCCATGATTTCCTCGCCGGTTTTTGAATCCAAATTGCCCGTTGGTTCATCCGCTAAAATGATGGAAGGATGATTGACCAGCGCGCGGGCCACCGCCACGCGTTGCCGCTGGCCGCCGGACATTTCGTTGGGCTTGTGCAGCATGCGGTCCGCCAAGCCCACTTGGCCCATGGCCTCGATGGCCACTTCCCGCCGGCGCTCCGCGTTCACGCCCGCGTAAATCAAGGGTAGCTCGACATTATGCAGGGCTGTGGAACGGGCCAGCAGATTGAAAGTCTGAAACACGAAACCGATCTCCTGGTTGCGGATGTCCGCGAGCCGGTTGTCATCCATGTCGCTGACATCGATGCCGTTGAGCTCGAAGCGGCCCGAGGAAGGTGTGTCCAGGCAGCCTAGGACGTTCATCATGGTCGATTTGCCGGAGCCGGAAGGCCCCATGATCGCCACATACTCGCCTTTATAAATGGTTAGGTCGACCCCGCGTAACGCGTGCACGGTTTCCGTGCCCACTTGGTAATTCTTGGCGATCTGCGAAAGCCGGATGACGACTTTGCCATTCGTCGCGTCCGGTGGTCCGGCTGACGCGTCCAGTGGACCAGGGGGAAGGTTTGGTAGACTGGTTGGGTTGGCTTCGACTGTCATTCGGAAATTCCTTCTGTTATTATACGGGGTCGCCCCTCTCGCTGATAAGGATACTAGCGGCTGACGGCTTGTTCGGGCCGTTCATTTTTCTTCTTTGTCCTTATCGGTTGGCAGGATCTTTTTTTCGTTATCCACTTTCACCGTTTTGCCGTCCTCGAGTTCGCGGTTAATCGCTTTAAAGGTACCGGTGATCACGTCTTCGTTTTCCCGCAAGCCTTCGGTGATTTCGACATAAGCTTCGTCGCTAATCCCCCGGGTGACCTTCTTCATTTTAGCGAGATTATTGTCCACGACAAAAACGACTTCATCCGGCCGGGCGATTTCGTTCGGTTTACGCGCGATCGCGGAATTGGTGCCCGTGGCGCTCGACTGGGTGGTTGGAGTAGCGTTGGTGGCGTTGGTATTGGCGGCCACATTAGCGCCATTGCCCGCTCCGCCCGCTTTAGCCGTTTGATTGGTGGCGCCTTTATCCTCTTTCGGCATCCGGGTGGTTACGCTCTGGGTTGGCACGGTCAGCACGTTGGTGCGATAGCGGGTTTCCACCTCGGCGGTGCAAGACATGCCCGGTCGGAACGATTCTTTCTCCGTAATCCGGATTTTGACCTCAAACTTGGTGGCTTCCGTTTGGGAGCCGGCGCTGGTGGTTTTGGCCGTATTGGCGATTTCGGTGACCGTGCCGTTAAATTTGCGGTCGCGGAACGAATCCACTTCCATGCGGGCTTTCTGGCCGATTTTGATCAACACCACATCTACCTCGCCGATGTCCACCCGGGCTTCCATATCGTTCAAATCGGAGATAGTCATGACCTCCGTGCCTTGGTAAGTGGCGGTGCCGACGACGCGTTCACCGAGTTGGGAGTTGAGCTTGCTGATGGTGCCATCCAAGGGGGAGACGATGGTGGTTTTGGCCAAGTCCTCTTCGGCGCGAGCTAAATTGGCCCGGGCGTTTTCGGTTTGATGCGTGGCCGAGAGATAGTTGGCTTTGGCTACATCGAAGGATGTTTTCGTGTCGTTGTATTGGGAATCGGAGACGAGTTTGTTCTTCAATAATTCTTCGTAGCGCTTTAATTCCAATTCCGAACGGTCCAAATTAGCTTTGGCTACCGTCATCTGGGCTTGCGCCGATTTGTAGGAGGCGTCGGCGATGTTGCGATATTGCACGTAGGTGTCGGGCTTAATCCGCATCAATAAATCGCCCTTTTTGACGAACTGCCCTTCTTTTACCGACAAGGTGATAATTTCGCCGCTGACTTCGGGGCTAATTTTCACCGCGACGACCGGCTGGATTTTGCCGTTGGCAACCACCAACTCGGTTAGGTTGCGGCGGGTCACTTTTTCGGTCTGCACGGTGATCACCACATTGGGCTTACGGAAGTAGGCGTAAACGCCAAGCCCGGCCAAAAGCACGGCAATACCACTGAAAATAATGACCTTACGATAGGTGTTTTTCTTTTTGCTGCCCATTTTATTATGCCTTTATACCCCTAACTGGCGGCGATTGTTTCAAAATAAATGCCCGGACGCGGTTTGACTGGCGATTTTCAGAGGCCGGATTGCCCGAGTCCCGAAAAAACGATGGCGACTCGCAAGACCGCCCAAATACCAAAAACCCAGGCAATGCCACGAATGACTCGATCGTTAGCGACTCGGCTCAAGCCGAGCCCCAGAACGGCCAAGTACCAAAAATTCATTAAATTAATACTCGCCAACATCTGATGCGTTTTGTTCTTAGCGTCAAAGTGTTCCAAAAGCAACATCGGACCCAGGTTGACCATGGCATTGCCTTTGGCGACGATGAGTAACATGGTGACAATCGCGCCTAAAATTCCGATCATGCCGGCCAGGGCGGCGATTTCGACCGCTTTCATGAATTCAAACTGACCGCCGATGGCTTTGGTGCCTACCAACCAGACACCTATGCCGGTAAGAAATGTATAAAGGAACACGTTGATCACCGCGTCGAAGGAGCCGGTGATTTTTAAGAATGTGGGTCCCATGTAACTCGCCATTTGTTCTTCGGCTTTGGCGGCCTGTTCCTTGGTCAACGTACCCTTTTGGATCATTTGTTGGATTTGCTCTTCCTGCCGTTCTTTAATTGTTTGAATGATAGCAGGTTGGGAGAATATGACGTTGACATGAATAATCGCCACCAGACAGGAAATGAGAATCGGGAAAAGCCAGCCAGGGGTGGTGGTGGGCTGCCCTTTGATCGACTCGAACACTTCCGTTGGGGGCGGCAAAAATATTCAGAATCTTGGCTCCCAACGACAGGGCTGGTGTCGATTCAACGAGTTGAGGTGGCTGTGTTTCCATCATAATGGACTCTTTCTTTGGACCATTCTAGGGGGAAATGTTCACAGAATGAATGAAAATCGAGCGGCTTTTTTGTAACAAGCTCGCCTGGCACGGCGGATTGTGCCACGTTGGTTGCGGCATGACATTTCGGGAGTTTTATAGCCAGAATTATTCGCGGTTGACCGGCTACGGCCTGTGGCTGCGGGGCGAGGAATTGAATCGGATGGATGTGGCCGCCGCGCCGTCGGCGGAGTTGCGGGTTATGTTTGCCCGGCTTTCGACATATGCCGATACGGTCGATTCTGCCACCCATCCGCTCCTGTACGCGATTGCCGCCGGAGTGAAGGGGGTGTATGCCGATCTGGCCTTTCTGCCCCCACCCAAAGATGCATTGTTGATGGACGCGGCGCGGGTACCCTGGTTGCTGGGTACGCAAAGCAAATATGGGCCCGAAGACTTCGATGTCATCGGATTTAGCAATTCCATCGTACAAGAGTTGGTGAATCTGCCGGCCATGCTGGCGAAAAGCCGCATCCCGTGGTCGAAGACCGAACGCCTGGCGCGGCCGGAATTACCGCTCTTAATCTTGGGCGGCGCCAACGCGGCTTTTACGACCGTGTTGCATAACGCGCCCGCTGAATTAACACTGGTGGATGGGGTTTTTAATGGCGAAGACCCCGAATTAATCGCGCGGTTGCTCGTGACGTGCCGCGAGGCAAAAAAAAGCCGGGCCGGTAAGTTGGAGGTGTTGCGCGAACTGGAAAATCTGCCGGGATTTTTCCAACCCGATCAGCCACAACCCACCCGAAAGACTTTTTGGAAACTGGATGAGTATCTCTCTCGTTTGCCGCAAACGCCCTTGCTCTACGCCGAATCGCTCCAAGGCAAATGGCCCTTGAGCGAGGGGTGTCCGGCCTTTTGCTCTTTTTGCGCGGAAAGCTGGGTGCGCAAACCGTATCGGGAAACCAGTCGCGCGGGGCTGCGCCAGCATGCGCTGGCATGCAAAGCGGCCGTCGGTTTGGAGGGGTTGGAACTGCAGAGTTTCAATTTCAACATGCATTCCGAGCTGTATGGCGTGCTTTGGGACGCGGTGGAATGGTTTAAAAAACTTTCCTTGAAAAGCCAGCGCTTCGATTGGCTAGCCAAAACCCCGGAGTTGCCAGCGGTGCTGCAATTATTGGGCAAAAGCTCGCTGACGTGCGGTTTGGAAGGCATTTCCCCTCGCTTGCGGCGGTTCTTGCGAAAAAACCTCGATGAAGACAGTCTGTGGCGCGGCTTGGAATCCTTGGCCGGCAACCGGTTGCGCGAGTTGAAAATATTCCTCATCGCCACCGGGCGGGAAACGGAGCCGGACTTTCATGCCTACAGCGATTTTCTGGGGCGTTTGCGGGTGCTGATGCAACGGGCGGGAAATCCGCCGCGCGTGATACTATCCGTCACTCCGCTCGCGCGGTTTCCTTGGACGCCGCTGGAATTTGAACCGGCGCCCACCATGGAAACCCTGGAAACCATTCTGAAACGCATCGAGCAACTCACGCGCCCGCATGGTTTTGAGGTGCGGCGCGCCGCCGAACCGGCCGAGTACTGCTTCTCCCAGATTCTCTTGCGGGCGGCGCGGCCCGAAATTCTATCCGCGCTGCTGGAAGTCCAGCGGAAAACCGGTTTTGTTTATTATCGCGAGGTGCCCCGGAGTTTTCTAGTCGCATTCTTGGCGGCTTTGACGGCGCGGGGGATCGATCCGAAATCGTTGCTCGAGGGCTATGATTTGGCGGCCAGCCGGGCGAAACCTTGGGCGATCCATGAGACGGGAGTGCGGCGGGAATTTCTGTGGGAACAATACCAAAAAGCCCTGCTTGGAGAGGAAGACCCTTATTGCTTGGGGCATCATGGCAAAACCGGCGTTTGCCTGGCCTGCGGAGCTTGTCCGGACCAGGTTTCCCGAGTGAAACTGACCCAAGCAAAGCAAGCGCGGCCGTTTTCCCTAAAAGCTTTCGAGGAAAGGCTGCTCACGTTGAAAAAATCGGTCATCACGCTGTCCTTCGCGGTGTGGGCGGGCGCGCCGGCGGTGGGTGCGCCCCGTTCCCTACTGGGCGGCAAGCTGGTTTCGGCTTTGATGCGCGTTGAGCCGGCGTTGGCGCCTTTTTACCGAGGCTGCGTCACCTCGCAACTAGCACCCAAACTGGATTATTGCTGGGTGGGAGGATGTGATGCTTTAACGTTGGAATGGCGCGCCCCGGGCCGGGATATTATACAGGCTATGGCGCGCCAGCCTGATTTTATCAAGCGGGTTTCCAGCTGGATGTCGCCTTGGGGTGAATTTCATGGTTTGGTGGCTGAGATTCCCGCCATCGACTCCTTTCAGTTTGATTCCCCTTTTCCATTCCAGATCGATGCCTGGCTCAAGCAGCACGGTTTGAAGTGCACGACACGCCGGATTGCCGAAGACCGCATGGCCTGCGAATTTACCCGGGTTTCGTTAAAGAAGAAAATTGTGGTCGCGCTGGAAATCGTCGAAAGTGGTGGTGACCGCCGTAAATCCTGGCAAGTCATTGTCCAGCCAGGTCTTAAATTCGAGCCCGAAGCGTTCGCGCGCGCGGCTTTTCGCTTGCCAGAGCCTGAGGATTGGGTGCGCATCGGCATGCTCGCCCGATATAAAAAGCCGGGCGCTTAGTAATGTGAAACGCCGGCGCGGCCGTCATATTGGAGGTACCAAACGCTCGCTAAAGAATTCATGCTGCCATGACTACTTTGATGATCGAGTGCGAAGGTTCGGCTCCGGCCCGGGTGGAACTGCCGCCAGGCGAATATTCGCTAGGGTCGGATAATAGCTGCGCGATCACTATCGATCACCCCACCCTTTCCAGCCATCACTGCGACGTGTTAATCCAAGTCGATGGCAAAACCATCGTGTGTGCCGCAGGCGCCACGAACAGCACCTGGATCGAGGGTGAGTTGGTGAGCCGGACCGTGGTCGTCACCGGGCAATCCTTTCAAGCGGGCGCCGCCAAAATCACCGTTGAGAAAACCTCGACCATCGCCCTGCCACCGCGACTCGCGACTCCCTAAACTAGACTGGTGGAGGCGAAATCGTCGCCCGGCAGCCGGTTTCGCACATGACCGCTTCGAGGCTCGACAGGGCCGGGCGGAGGATTATGCTAGCTTCAATTTAGGATCGAGCATTCAGCCCGCCGCACCCAGGGAATGGCGCTCACTTGATTGAGCTGGGCCGCGCGCGCTACGGGGCATGATCTCGGCGGTTATTGGATAGCCGCGAATAATTGGAGCAACGCATGGTTCGGTCATTCGCTTTCACCACGCAGGGCAAGCTGCATAGCCGGGATTTGGAGCTGTTTTTGATGCCCACCTTATTGGCGGACACCAACCTGTTCCTTTGGCTTGATTTGGAGAACTCCACGCCCGAGGAAAACAAATGCATCCTCGAAGACATGTTTCATTTCCATCCGCTGTCGATCGAGGATTGCGTCACCGTAAGCCAGGCGCCCAAGGTGGATGAGTACATGCCCAAGGAGGAAGACCGCTTTGCGCCTTATCTTTTCATGGTCATTCACGCGGTCGATTACAGCCGCAAGGACGGGGTTTTCGCCACCAGCGAGCTGGATTTCTTTCTCGGCAAGAATTTTCTCGTCACCTACCATCGAACGCCGTTGAAGAGCATCCAGTCGGCCGAAGAGCGCTGTGTCAAAAGCGCGGGCGCCATTTCACGGGCGCCGGATCGGCTCGCCTACAACTTGCTCGATGGCATTGTCGAGAATTACCAACCGGCGCTGGAAGAACTATCCCTGGAAATCGCGGAACTGGAAGACCGGGCCATGCGCTCCCCGAGCCGGGACGTGCTGAACCATATTATGCGGGTAAAAAAGGAGGCCTTGCACTTGCGGCAGATCATCGGCCCCCAGCGCGAGGTGCTTTCCCGCTTTGCGCGGGGCGAATTTAAGCTCATCCGGCCGCACATGGTGCCCTATTACCGGAATGTGCATGATGGCTTGAATCGCATCTCCGATCTGGCCCAAAACTTCACCGACTCGCTAACCGGCATTTTGCAGGTTTATCTCAACGTTTCTTCCAATCAGAGTGGGGAAGTAATCAAACTGCTCACCTTGATCACCATCATCACGACACCGCTTATGATGGTGGGCACCTGGTATGGCATGAACTTGAAAATGCCGGAGGTTCAATGGGAACATGGATATGCCGTCGCCGTTATTTTGACGGTGACGACCACGTTGGCTACCTTTTGGTACTTTAAAAAGAAAAAGTGGTTTTAAAACGCGCGGCGATTGCCCTTCGCGGTCCCGGTTCGTCGCCCGCGGGCTGACGGGGCGCTCGGAAATTCAGGCATGAGACAAGCAACCATCAAAACAAGTTTTCTGGACAAAATCCTGGGCCGGATCGACCGGCTCAATCCCGAGGGACTCCAGACTGTCGTCGAGCGGCTCGCTCGGGAGCACAGTTTTATGGAAATGCTCTTTCGCACCATCGAGGACGGGGTTTTGGTCGTCGATTCGGCGGGCGGCATGGTGTTCTTCAACGAAGCGGTCACGCATTTGCTCGGCGTGCCGGCCGATACCGCCATGGGACAGCCGGTGTCCCGCTATTTACCGGGGCTGGATTGGAAACAATTATCCTCGCTGGATAACGCCGAAGGCAAGCGGGTCGTGCGGCACGAGCTGGAAGTAAAATATCCGCGGCAACGATTCCTGCGCCTCTACGCGGCGCCTTTGGAGACGGGGGCGGATAATAAAACCGGCGTGGCGCTCATTTTGCACGATGTCACCGAAGCGCGCGAGCAGACCGTCGCCGCGATCGAGAATGAGCGGATTCAAGCGCTGACGTTGCTCGCCGCCAGTGTCGCCCATGAAATCGGCAATCCCCTCAACGCCCTGAATATTCATCTTCAATTGATGGAGCGGGAACTGAAGAAATTGCGGCTTAGCGCGGGCGCGTCCGGGGTGAAGCCCGCGCGGGCGGGCCGGGCGCGGGCGGAGGCGGCGCCCGCGGATTGGACGGAAAGCGCGGATAAGCTGGAGCGTTACCTGGCGGTGGCCAAGGGCGAGATTACCCGGCTGGATTACATTATTACCCAATTTTTGCAGGCCATCCGCCCCTCGCAGCCCAAAATCCAGCCCGCTTCATTGAACGAGGTGCTGGGCGCGGCGGTCGAACTTTTGCGTCCAGAACTAGAAAACCGTGGGCAAACCGTGGCGGAAAAATACGCCCGCCAACTGCCCATGGTTCCTTTGGACCCGTCGCAAATCAAGCAAGTGCTAGTCAATTTGATCAAAAACGCCATGCAAGCCATGACCAAAGGTGGTGTGCTCACCCTGCAATCCGGGCAGAACAGCGAAGCCGCCTGGTTTAGCGTTTCGGATACCGGCGGCGGGATTCCGCGGGAAACGCTGAATCACATTTTTGAGCCTTACTACACGACGAAACAAAAGGGATCGGGCTTGGGCTTGATGATTGTCCAACGCATCGTGCGCGCCCACGATGGCCGCATTGAGATGGATAGTCGCGTGGGCCAAGGCACCACGTTCCGCGTTTGGCTGCCGCTCCATGAGCCCCAACCGCGGCTTTTGGAAGATCACTCACCGGGGGAAGCCGACAAACCCCTGGACGAGCCCTAAGGTTTTTTTCTATAACAGTTTCTTGGGCCTCATCCTATGAACAAACCGATGTTGCTGATCGTGGACGATGAAAAGCCGACGCGCGATGGCTTGCGCGCCGCGCTGGAGGATCGTTACGATGTCTATATCGCCGAGGATGCCGCCGCCGCGTTCGATTTGCTGGAACGCGAGAATTTCCATGTGTTGTTGACGGATTTTCGACTCCCCAATGAAGACGGCATGAAATTGATCGTGCGCGCAAAGTCCCTGCCCAAGCCGCCCGTCTGCATTTTAATGACCGCCTATGGTTCCGAAGAAGTAGCCGTCGAAGCGATGAAAAAGGGGGCGGATGACTATATTGCCAAGGGCCGCCTGCAAATCGACGAGTTGGAAATGCGGATCGGCCGCGTGTTGCGGCAACAAACCCTGGAAGTCGAAAACGTCGCTTTGCGGCGACAGTTGGATAATAAGTTTGGCTTGGAAAGTATCCTCGGCGAAGCGCCGAAAATGCGGGAGATATTCGAACTCGTTCAGCAAGTCGCCCCTTCCCGCGCCACGGTGCTGGTGCTGGGGGAAAGCGGCACGGGCAAGGAACTGATCGCCAAAGCCGTTCACCAGTTGAGCCCCCGCGCCAAACAGCCATTGGTGACGGTGCACTGCGCGGCGCTCTCGCCCGCCTTGCTGGAAAGCGAGCTTTTCGGCCATGAAAAGGGCGCCTTCAC
>DBTJ01000135.1:14160-15141 GCA_002306985.1 Verrucomicrobia bacterium UBA1319 | reverse complement strand
GCTAATTGCGAGACACTACACTAGTTCAGTAACTTTTCACTCGGACGGTGGCCCTTTTTGGAATCTTCTCAGGCCAAAGATTTGAGCCTTTTTCGTAGGTGTTTTTCCGGGGGGAGGGAAGCCCAATACGAAGGGCAATTTTGGAGAGCTAGCGCCAGGGCATTAGCAATTTCCGCGAAATGCTAGATTTGCTGGATTGGGCTAGGAAAAACGGCGTCGACGGCATAATCTAGCGTATAAATGCGGAGGAACAGTGCAATTAGGCACGGGGCCCGCGTCTGGTGGTGGCTTATTTGCTGCTACTGGATGGGGTGGTGTCTTTGCCAAGGTTTTGCCGCGACCCATTCTGATACAGCCCCCGAGTATTTGGCGCGTACCTGGCAAGTGGAGGACGGTCTGCCAGACAATGAAGTTACCGCGCTGCTGCAATCGCGCGATGGCTATCTATGGGTGGGCACCGGCAATGGTTTAGCTCGCTTCGACGGGGTACGGTTCAAAGGGTTCGATGCGCGTGACACGCCCGTTTTTTTTAACAGCCAGATACGCCGGCTCCTGGAGGACCGGAAAGGCGGAATCTGGATTGGCACGAGCCGCGGCGAAGTGGTGCGGTATTGGAAGGGTCACTTTCAGACGGTAACCTTTGGGACTAAAACGGAAGGCGGCATTTCCATTTTGTTCATGGACAAAGAAGGAGACCTTTGGGCGACGGTGGCCCAGAAAAGTCTGGTGCGGTTTTCCACCAAGTGCCTGGATGCCATGGATGATCCCAAGGTTTTCGTCGCTAGCTTCGGGCTTCAAGGCGTCGAGGTTGTTCCCTTGAGCTTGCTGGATCACGGTCAGCCTTCCGTCGCTCAACTTTGGGGGTTTTCCACCGATACCGAAGGTCGCGTCTGGGCGGTTTCGGGACGACAACTTTACCGGCTTGAAGCCGGTCGCTGGCACGCGGTTTGTGTGGGACGAGAAATTACGGCTTTGGGGCGC
>DBTJ01000135.1:735-13914 GCA_002306985.1 Verrucomicrobia bacterium UBA1319 | reverse complement strand
ACTTGGAGCCGCAAGCAGGGTGGGGGACTATGGTTGGCCACCAAAGGGGTGTTGCGTGAATGGCAAACGAATGGGGTGATGAGGGACGCCTGCGTGTTGCCCTGGTTTAAGGGGACCGAGGATACGATGGTCAGTGTTTTGTACTCGGATCGTAGCGGGACCTTGTGGGCGGGGACCACAGGCAATGGAGTATTGCGTTGGGACGGTCAAGGGGGGTGGAGTCATGTGGTTACCGAGGGGCCCGCGTTCCAAGGCTTTATCACCTGCATTTTGGAGGATCGCGAAGGTTCGATTTGGATAGGCGGGGTAAATGGCGGGCTGACGCGGCTCAAGCGTCGGCTGGTTACGGTGTTGCGCTTGCCGCCCATCGCGCGCGACGCCTATACGCAGAGCCTGTATCCGGCGCACGATGGCAGTATGTGGATTGGCACGGTTGGGGCGGGGGTTTTTCGCTGCCGGGCGGGACAATTCGAACATTTCGGCGAGGCGGAAGGACTGACCGGCTTACATGTGAATGCCGTACTGGAGGATAGTCGCACCAACTGCTGGGTGGGTACGCGGGGCGGACTATTCTTTTTTGAGGGTGGACGGTTTCACGCGGTCGAAGGCCTGGGGGAAAAAGGCGGTTGGATTTTATCCCTATTTGAAGACCGCCAGCACCGTTTGTGGTTGGGGGCTTACGGTGGGCTGGCGTGTGTGGCAAGCGGACAGGTAACTTGGTATGCCGCTCCGGAAGGTCTGGTGCATCCGCAAATTCGGGCCATGGTTGAGGATTCGCAAGGCCGGCTTTGGGTGGCGACCGCCTATGGCTGGCTCTATTGCTTGGAAAATGGGCGGATCAGTCATTATAGCAAAGCCGATGGCTTGGAGAGCGAGTTGCTGGTGGGGTTGGCGTCCGATGCCGATGGAAGCCTGTGGATTGCGGCGCATGACAAAGGCGTGATTCGTTTGCGGAACGGTCGCTTCAGCACTTTCACCGCGCGCGAAGGTTTGGCGTTCAGCGCCGCATCTCATTTGATCAATGACCCGCAAGGTGGTTTGTGGATTGGCAGCGAGCGTGGTTTGATGCGTGTGGGCAAGGCGGATTTGAATAGTTACATTCCCGGCCAAGACCGACCACTGGCCTGCCTGGCCTTGACGGAGAGCGACGGCATGTTCAATCAGATGTGTTCGGGGGGTACCCAGCCAGCCATGGCTTGGGACGCCGAAGGGCGGCTTTGGGTACCTAACATGAAGGCCATAGCCATCGTTGATCCCAAGAATATCCCTTATTTGCCGTCGGCGCGCGTCGTGGTTGAGGAAGTTGTGGTGGCTGGACAGCCGCAAGCAATGGATGTAACCAGCTCCTTACGCATGCCTTTGGAAAAGGGGGAAATTGAATTTCGCTACACCACCCTAAATTTATCTTCGCCCGAGAATGCGCGCTTCCGTTTCAAACTTGAGGGCTGGGATAGCCGTTGGGTGGAGGCTGGGAATTTTCGGATGGCGCGTTACCATGCGTTGCCCGCCGGGGACTACCAGTTTCGAGTCATGGCTTGCGGACGCGATGGCGAATGGCACGAAGCCTTGGCGCCCCTGAAGTTGCTCATCGTGCCTCGATTTTGGCAAACCGGGTGGTTTCGACTGGCGCTGGGAGGAATAGGACTCGGGTCCGTGGGCGGCGGGGGGTTGCTGGCCGCGCGCCGCAAGGCGCGCCGGGAACTGGAGCGCATGGAACGGGCGCATGCATTGGAGCGGGAGCGAGCTCGGATTGCGCGCGACATTCACGACGAACTGGGCGCCGGACTCGCCCAAATCGGTTTGCTGGCCGATTTAGGGCTGAGCACCCCCTCCGATCGGAACGAGGTACAGCGCAACTTCACGGATATTGCCCAGCGCTCCCGTTCCACGGTGGCGGCGCTTGATGAAATCGTTTGGGCCATCAATCCGCGGAACGACAATCTGCCTCGACTCGCGGATTATCTTTGCCGTCTGGCCGAAGAATGTTTTGAACGGAGCCCCATCCGCTGCCACAAGGAAGTGCCCGCCGATTTGCCGCCCGTCGCGATTCACGCCGAAGTGCGCCACAACCTGACGCTCGCGGTTAAGGAGGCCATGGCCAACACGCTAAAGCATTCCCGTGCCTCGGAGGCCTGGCTGCGCCTGGTTTGGCAAGATTCCCGCTTGGAAATCTCCTTCCAGGACAATGGCTGCGGGTTTGATTCCGCCCAGTTGGCGGGTGAAGGCAATGGCTTGCGCAATCAAAAGACGCGCCTGGGCGCGATCGCTGGCACCCTGGAAATTCGAAGCGCGCCAGGGCAAGGGGTTTACATTGCTTTTCGCTTGTCCTTGGCCAGTCGGGGAGTATGCCCCAAATGAGTCATGGCTTCCCTATGCAACGGCTATTAGCATGCCAATCGATGAGCATTCCGATCTTGGTGGGGATCGTTGAGGATGACGACGGGTTTCGCCGGACGTTGCAGCGAGTCTTTGATAGCGCCGCGGATTTTCGGGTGGCCGCCGCTTGCGCCAACGCGGAGTCCGCCCTTCAGCAAATCCCGGCCGCTCAGTGCCAATTGGTGATGATGGACATTGGTCTGCCGGGAATGTCAGGCATTGATTGCCTGCGCAATTTGAAATCGTTGGTTCCCGGTTTGCAAGTGGTGATGCTCACCGCGTTTGACGATAACGATAATTTGTTTCATTCGCTGGTGGCGGGCGCCGATGGCTATTTGCTGAAGCGTTGCGACCGGGACCGTTTGCTCGAAGCGGTGAGGGAAATTGCGAGCGGGGGCGCGCCGATTTCTCCGCAAATGGCGCGGCGGATGATCGAGTATTTTCATCATTTCAAGGGTGCCGAGCCCGCCTTGCCGCCGGCTGTTTCGGACGGGGTGATCCAATGCCTAACCGGTCGGGAACAGGAAGTCCTAGCCTTGCTGGCTAAGGGCTTCACCCCTAAAGAAGTCGCCAGCGAGCTGAATATCAGCTGGCAAACGGTGCGCAATTTCATCAAATCCATCTACGATAAGCTCCATGTGCATAACCGGACGGACGCGGTGTTGAAGTATTTGGGCCGCGTGCCCGCGGCCGACTTGCGCCGGATCGATCCTTCCGCCCACTGACCGTCGGCGGTTGGGGGGATGAGTGGGCGTTTATTCCGGGCGCATTCAGGGTCCCTAGCGCTCTCGCCGGGTAGGGGGAATCCGACATCTTTGCGGTGTAATAGCGCCGGGGTTTTGTCCGCCCGCCATCGGAAAACCCTTTCGACTTGACGCTTCCGGGCAAATGGAAATCATGAGCTCATGAAGTTTCCACCATTGCTCGTCTACCTCCTGGCCATGTTGTCCTGCGCTGGGGCTGAGCCACCGCTCGTTTTGGAAAATGCTTGCGTGGGCTTGCGCTTCGATGCCCGGACGGGAAATTGGACGGGGTTGGAGGACAAACTCAACGGGGTTGAATGGGTGGCGGCGCCTTCGCCCAACGCCGCGATTGCGCCGCCCGGCGCCTTTAAAATCGATCAGGCAAGTCTCGATCGAGCGCTCGCCGATGCCCGGGCGATATCCCTGGCGGGCGAATGGCTTTATACCCCGGATGCGTCTGGCGCGGAGGAATCGGCTCGGATTTCGCAAGGCCGGTTTGACGGGGTGAAGTGGGCGGCTACCGAACTGCCCAGCCGCCGTGGCGCGGGCGATGACCGTTTGCACGAACGATTCGGCGATTTCTGGTATCGCCGCGCGTTTATCGTACCCGAGCATTGGCCGGAGGCCGAAATGGCCGTGATGCTGCGCGCGGTGGACGATTTCGATGTCACCTGGCTCAACGGCAAACGCATCGGCGAAACCGGCGCTGAAATTCCGCGCCATTGGGAAACGCCCCGGTATTACCGGTTCCCCGCCCAGTTTTTGCACCGGGGCCAAACGAATGTGCTGCTCGTCAAAGTCACCAACGCGGGTTTCGACGGTGGCATTGACGCCCCTGTGATCTTGGGTTTGGCCAATGCGTTACGCGCTCCCGAGGCGGATGCCCCCGCCCTCATTCATAGCACGATGACCCAGAAGTCGAGCGTGGCTCGGATGCAATTGAGCGCCGTGGACGGCCCCTTCGAATACGAGGCGGAGTTTGCGCTGCCGGCGGGTCGCTCCACTTTCACGCGGCAGCTCACGGTGAAAAACACTTCCGCCCAAGCGCGGCTTTTCCAAACCGCGCAATACTGCACGCCTTCGCTACGTTCCGGGGAAGGTCTGAAAGCCATTTTCCCCGGCAGCCTGCCCGCGGGTGGGCGGACGCTGGCCGAATTAACGGAAAACGAATCGCTTCACCCCGGCAGTGAAGAACCCCTGGTGGTTTTGTGGGATGAGGCCGGTCAATGCGGCCTGGGTTCCTGGTTCCATTGCGAAACGGAGTTTTCCCCCGTTTCGGTGCGCAAAACCTCGTCCGGGGTGGAGATCCGGCATACGCAAAACATTGTGGTGCGCCTTCAGCCAGGCGAGTCGGTAAAACTCGGGAAAGAACATTTTTGGTTGGCCCAAGGTCCGCGCGATAAGGCTCTGCGCGGCATCCAAACGGTGTATCGCGGCATTGGCCTGCGCGCGCCCACGAATAGCCTTCCCGGACTGCGTGGCCTGGTGATTTATTGCGGGCATCCGGGCGGACCGCCGGAACTGGATTATTTGCGCTACGGCGGCTTCCCGGCGATGCAAAATTATGTGCCCACGCTCCAAAAACTGAAGGTTGATTTGCTTTGGTTGCTGCCGGTATGGGATCACGGCGACGGTCGGCAATGGAATCTCTATTCTCCCTTCGATCATTTTCAAGTGGACCATTTGCTAGGCACGGCCGAACAGTTGAAATCGCTTTCGCAAGCTTGCGCCACCAATGGCATCCGGCTCTTGTTCGATCTGGTGCCGCATGGCCCGCCGGATTTCACGCCGCTGGCCAAGGCGCATCCCGAGTGGGCCGCTCGCGCGCCGGAGGGAACCAACCAAGTCGCTTGGGGCCAGCTGGCTTTCGATAATCACCATCCGGGCTGGCAGGATTACATGCGGCGCGCCGCCGAGTGGAACGCTCGGGAATTTGGCGCGGCGGGCGCGCGGGTCGATTGCGCGGCGGGCGGACCGTTGAATTGGAATCCCGCGTTGGGAAACCGGCCTTCGCTTTCCTCCCTCGCCGCCGGGCTGGGCATGTGCCAGGCCATTCGCGAAGGTTACGAGCGCGCGCATCGGCAAGCCGTTTTATTGCCCGAGGAATACGCCGGGGCCAATGTCTATAATCGCGTGGCGGATCTGACCTATGACGCCCAGTTTTATTTTCTCCAGGCGGATCTGCTGAAACGAAACGCGCCCCCGGCCGAATGGGCGGACGCTTGCCAGCAATTTCTCCATGATCAACAGCAAACCCTTCCGCCTGGGGCGCTCAAAATGCGTTGGATTAGTAATCATGACACGGTCTCCTGGACCTTTCAGAAACAACGGCCCGCCCAAGCCTATGGCGTTGATCGGATGCGCGCCTTGCTGGCGTTGTGCGCCTTCATTGAAGGCGTGCCCATGTTGTACCAAGGCGATGAAGACCCGGCGGTATACGGCGGGTCAGGCGAATCGAGCGTGGACTTTTTGTCCCGCGTTTACCGTCTGCGCAAATCCCTGCCCGCTTTGCGCGAAGGCGTGGCCGACTACGCTTCGGCGCATGCCACCGACGGTGTGTTCGTCTGCTCGCGAACGCGCGGTAAAGAAAAGGCTCTGGTCTTGATCAGTTTTAATCCTTCGACCGTGGATGCTTCATTGACCATGCCAGGCAAAAGGCTGGAGTTGTGGACCGACCGGCTCGCGGGTGAATCCATGAAAATTGGAGCTTCGGCTCAGGTCGCCATGAAACCCTATCAAGTGCGAGTGTTTACTCGCTAAAAACGGCTTTGCCGTGGGCTTTATGCCCCTACCCCATTAACCGAAAGTAGCCTATGAAAAACCTCAACCGACGGACCTTTTTAGGGCGTTCCCTGGCGGCCGGAGCGGCGGCCTCTTTGCCATGGTTCATTCCCGCCCGCGCGTTGGGCCGGGATGGCGCGGTGGCGCCGAGCGAGAAGATCGTGCTGGGCGGCATTGGCCTGGGGCCGCGCGGCCAGTACGATTTAAGCGTCATGCTCCCGGAAAAAGACGTCCAGTTTGTGGCGGTGTGCGATGCCGTGCGCACGCGCCGCGAGGAGGTCAAACGCATGGTGGACACCCACTATGGCAATGCGGATTGCGTGCTATACCGGGATTTGTTCGAGTTGATCGCCCGGCCGGACATCGATGCGGTGCTGATCGCCACCGGCGATCGCTGGCACGCTTTGGCGTCGCTGCTTGCCGCTCGCGCGGGCAAAGATGTGTATAGCGAGAAACCTTGCGGGATGACGATCGGCGAGATTCAAGCCTTGGCGGATGGCATTCATCGCTATGGCCGCGTGTTCCAGGCGGGCACCCAGCGGCGCAGCGTGAATAATTTCCAATATGCCGCGCATTTGGCCCAAAGTGGCCAGCTGGGGCGGTTGCGCACCCTGCATGCCTCGGTGTACGTGCCCACGAAAAGCTACGAGTGGTTGCCCGCCGAACCCGAGCCCACTAAGGACCAATGCGATTGGGACCGCTGGTTGGGGCCCGCTCCCTGGCGGCCGTATAATAGCCGTTATGTCAGCGGCGGCTGGCGCGGTCATCACGATTTCGAGGCGGGCGGAAACTTTCTCGATTGGGGCGCGCATACGCTCGATCTGTGCCAGTGGGCCAACCAGGCCGACCACACCACCCCGCTCGAATTCGAAGCGACCCCCGCTTCGATCATCGGCAAATACGCCAATGGCGTGACCTTGGTGTGCGATTTTTTGCCCACCGCTTTTGGTAACCGCGATCCCCAATACCACACCGCCACCGGCACCTGCCCGGTTCGCTTCGAAGGAGACGAAGGCTGGGTGGAGACTGGGGATAATAATCTGCTCGTGTTTTCCGAAAACCTCGAGCGAACCCTCCATAAGAAATTCTCCGGCACGGGCCTTAGCTCGGCGGGGCACGGCCGGAACTTTTTCGATTGCGTGCGCTCCCGCGCGCTGCCCGTGTGCAATCAGGACATCATGCGCCGTTCGCACTTGGCCTGTTTTGCCGCCCAGCTGTCCTGGCAACTGGGCCGCAAGATCCAATTCGATCCCGTGAAAGAGGAGTTTATCGGCGATGAAGAAGCCAATCGCATGCGCCACCGCGCCATGCGTGAACCTTGGTCGGTTAACCTTTAAGTCGGCGATTTGATTATGCGCTATTTCATGAACCTTTTTGCGCGCGGGCTGTTGTTGGCCGCGGTGGCTTGCGCCAGCTTGGCCGCCGCTCGCGCGGCGGATGCCCAGGCGGATAATACCCGGAAATGGGTGGCGGTGCTCCAGCAACCTGAAGCCTCGTTCTATGCTCGCGCCCGCGCTTGCCAGCAACTGGGCGAAGCCGGCGGGCCGGAAGCCGTTCCCGTCCTGGCGGCGTTGCTGGCGGACGAGCATCTTAGCGCCTATGCCCGCGGCGGGCTCGAAGGCATTTCCGGCCCCGCCGCCGCCGAGGCCTTGCGCCAGGCTGTTCCCGCCCTTAAGGGCGACCGGCTCGCCGGGGTGGTGAATTCGTTGGGGGTGGTGCGCGATGCGAAGTCGGTCGGATTGTTAATCGCGCTGGTTAATGATCCCGCTTCGGGCGTGGCCGGAGAGGCTTTATCCGCGTTGGGGCGCATCGCCAACGACGAATCGATCCAGGTGTTGCGCGCAACGCTCGCCAAAGGGCCTGAGCCGCTGCGCGCGCAGGCCGCCGCCGCTTGCCTGATCGCCGCCGAGAAGCGGTTGGCCGACGGCCAGGCTGAGCAGGCCATTGCCCTTTATGATGCCGTGCGCCAATCGAGCCTGCCGCCGCAGTTTCGGGCCGGGGCGACGCGCGGGGCAATCCTCGCCCGCAAGGAAAACGGCGTGCCCCTGCTGGTCGAGCAATTGAAATCCAGCGACGCCGCCCTGCGTAATGTGGCGTTGTTAACCCTTCGCGAGATCCCGAGCGATGCGCTGGCTAGCGCTTTGAACGCGGCGGCCCAAGCGGCCACGGGCGAACTCAAAAACCTGATTCTGCTGGCGCTGGCGGATTGCCATAACGCTCAGTCCTTGAAGGTGCTGGCGGATCAATCCGCTCAGAGTGATCCCGCGGCCCGCAAAATCGCGCTGACGGCGCTGGACCGCATCGGTGGCCCCGCCGAAACCGGTGTGTTTTTGGCGACGGTGGCCGCGAACCGGAGCGAGGAGGAATCCGCTATCGCTTTGAACGCCCTGGGCCGGTTGCCCGGAGCGGCGGTGGATGAACGCATTGCCCGGGCGTTGGCGGTGGCGACAGAATCGGGAGCGAGGATCAAACTGATCCACCTGGTCGAAAGCCGAGGCATGACGAACGCCACCGTCGCGTTGCTCCAAATGGCGGCCGAACCGGAAGTCAAGGTGAGCGTCGCCGCCTTGCGCGCCTTGAAGTCCGTCGCTGGTCGCGCCGAGCTACCCGCGTTGATATCTTTGGTTAAGCTTTGCAAAGCGGAGGACCAACGGGACGCCGCCGAAAATGCCGTGGCGGGTGTCGTGATGCGAACCAGCCCGAAAACGCTCGCCGGGGGCGAGGTGGTATTGGCCGAATTCAAGCAAGCCGCCGATGCGGAGGTGAAGAATTCCTGGGCTCGAATATTGATTGCCCTTGGCTATCCGCCCGCCCTGCCGGATTTGCGGGCGGCGTTGGATGATACTCGCGAACAGTTCGCGGCCAGCCTGGCCACTCAGTTGGGTCACTGGCCGGATCCGGCGCCGGTAGAAGGCCTCTTCGAGGTGGCGCGTAAAAGCCAGCGTGCCAGCCTGCGGCGGCGTGCGCTAACCTCGGCTATTCAACTGGCCACCGCCGCCGCCGAGGAACATCAACGGCCGGAGGAAACCCTGGCTGGCTGGTTTCAAGAGGCGGGCCGGGTTGCGGAGTCCGTCGAGGAACGCCGGTTGATTATCTCCGGCTTGGGGCGCGTGAAGCAGGCGGCGAGTTTTCGTTTGCTGGCGCCGTATTTAAATGATCCCAGCCTTCAGACTGAAGCAGCCATTGCCCTGCTGCAAATCGCGCCCGCCGCGCAGGCGGTCGAGCCGGAGGCGTGGCTGGCGGCTTTGGAGCGCATCGCGGCCACCGCGAATAACGCCGAGTTGCGTGGCCAGGCCGCGAAATTAGCCGCCGCCATTCCCCGTCCGCCGGGGCTGCGACCGCTTTTCGACGGCCGCACGTTGGCGGGATGGGAAGGAAATTCCAATGTTTGGCGGGTGCGGGATGGCGTGGTGGTGGGGGGATCGATGGCGGGCAATGCGCGCAACGAATTCCTCGCCACGCTCCGGAGTTACACCAATTTCGTCCTGCGCCTGGAATATAAGCTCATCGGCGCCGAAGGGTTCGTGAATGGCGGCGTGCAGTTTCGCAGCGAGCGCCTGAAACAGCCCGAAAACGAAATGCGCGGCTTTCAGGCGGACATTGGAGCCGGATACTCCGGCGCCTTGTACGATGAATCGCGCCGCAACCGGTTCCTCGCCCAACCCCCGGCGGAGCAAATCAAGCGCCTGGAGAAACCGGGCGATTGGAATCGGTATGAAGTGCGCTGCGTGGGGCGGCGCGCGCAGATACGCCTCAATGGCGAGTTAACCGTGGATTACAGCGAGGACGATGTCACCTTGCCGCAATCCGGTTTGATCGGGCTCCAAATCCACGGCGGCTGCCAAGCGGAGATCTCGTTCCGCAATTTGACCCTCGAGACTTTGCCGTAGCTGCGCGGCTCACGAATATTTCGCCAGCAAGTAATCCCGGAAAGCGCCGTAATCGACCGGCAGACGATCAAAGTCTTCGGGCAGGCGGTCCAAGGCCGCCAGGGAGGGGGGCACCTCCGGGGTGAAGCCGAGCAGGCGCTCGATTTCATCGGGGAACTTGGCCGGGTGCGCGGTTTCCAGAACCACGGCGGGTTTGTCGTGGAGCGGCTCGGTTTGGAGGTAATCCAGGAATCCGCGCCAGCCCACCGCCCCATGGGGTTCCAATAAGAGATGATATTTTTCCCATGCCTCGCGGAGGGTGGCGCGGGTTTGCTCGTCGGAGACGGAACTGGAGAACAAATCGCGGCGCAGGGCGGCCATGTCCGGGGCGCGTCGCACCGCGCCGGTTTCGTCCAAATGCCCGCCGTAAAGCGCGGCCAGCCGGGCGAGATTACTCGGATGGCCAACGTTCATGGCGTTGGACAGGCAGTTGCGCGAAGGTTCGATCTTGTGATAATCGCCCGTGGCCAGGAAGGTCGGGAATTCGTTATTGCCATTGACCGGCACGACCAGACGGTGGATCGGCAGTCCCATGCGTCCGGCGATGACGGCGCCCATCATGTCGCCGAAATTGCCCGAAGGCACCGCGATCACCAGCGGTTCGCCCGGCTTGGCCAGGCGCGCGGCGGCGTGGAAATAATACACGCTTTGCGGCAGCAATCGGCCGATGTTGATCGAGTTGGCGGAGGAAAGGGGAATCCGGCTCAAGGCCGGGTCGGCAAAGGCCTGTTTCACCAAGGCCTGGCAGTCGTCGAACTTGCCTGCCAGCGCGATGGAGCGGATGTTGTCGCGCAGGGTGGTCATCTGCTTGCGCTGGCGGGCGCTGACCTCGCCGATGGGGAAGAGCACCAGTACCCGGATGCCTTCGACGCCATGGAACGCGCTGGCCACGGCGCTGCCGGTGTCACCGCTGGTCGCGGTCAAGATGGTTAAAGTCCGGCCGGATTCGCGCAGGAAGCGGCCGATCCATCGGGCCATCATGCGGGCGGCGAAATCCTTGAACGAAGCCGTCGGGCCACGGTCCAGCCGCATGACCCGCACCCGGTCGAACACCGGTTCCAGCGGCACCTCAAAGTTATACGCGTCCGCGCAAAGCGCCCGCAAAGACTCCGGGTCGACGATGCCATGGCAATAAGGCGCGAGCACTTGGAAGGCGATTTCCGCGTAAGGCAGCCGGGCGAAATCGGCGATTTGGGCGGTCGACAGGCGCGGGAACGTTTTGGGCAGATAAAGGCCGCGATCCGGCGCCTGGCCTTTCAGCAACGCCGCGCACAGGTCCACCGCCGGGGATTGTCCATTGGTGCTCTCGAAAATAACCGGTTCCATATTGCTATCCGGCTGGCCGACGGCGCGCGCCGGGAAACTCCCGTCCCATTTCGCGGGACGGATGGTAATCTACCCATGGTGGCCGCCGTTTCCAGCTGGCGTCAGGCTAAACCAACCTTGAAAACGCGCAAGACTAAGATGGGATTAGATTGCCCGCCGGGAAAAAACTAGGTTATTCTCCAAGGGCATGAAGAGCATTCCCAGATGGACGGCGGGGCTGTTGCTGGCGGCGATTTTGACTTCGAGCCACGCGCAGACCGATACCCGGCAAAAGACCGCCCTGGCGCAAATGTCGTTGTTGCTTCCCCGCAGCGAGGCTTGGGAGAAGTGGCAGCAGCGCACCGGGGAATTGCCGCCCGATTTTGATTTGCTGCCCGCGGAAGCGTATTTACCCAACCCCTTGCGGATGGCCGATGGCCGGACCGTGAGCGCCCCCGCGCAATGGCCTGAACGCCGGCAGGAATTGTTACAGTTATTGCGGCGTTACACCTTGGGCAGCCTGCCCGCCGCGCCCGGCAATGTGCGGGTTATGGAGGAGCGCACGCGCAAGGAAGGGGCGTTGGTGGTGCGTTCGCTGACTTTGGAGTTCGGCCCGGCCTATGCCGCGAAGTTGTATGTCGAGCTTTACGCGCCCACGGCGACGGGGCCGTTGCCGGTGTTGGTGGTTCCCGGCACCCTGCGTAGCTGGGCCTACCTGGCGGCCAGTCGCGGTTACCTGGGATGTTCCTACGCGGCGGGCGATAATCTGGATAACACGGCCGCTTACCCTGGCATTTGGCCCGGCGCGGATTGGTCGCTCTTGGCCCGCCGGGCCTGGGCCGCCAGCCGGGTGATCGATTTTCTCGGCACGTTGCCGCTGGTGGACCGGGACCGGATCGCGCTGGCGGGACACGGAGTGGAAGGCCGGTCCGCCTTAATCACCGCCGCCTTGGACGAGCGCGTTAAAGCCGCCGTGGTGAGTAGTTCGGGGGTGGGGGGGGTGTGCCCCTTCCGGTTGTCTTCCGAAACCCAACAGAGCGAGGGTATCGAACCGATTACGCGCGGCCATCCCGATTGGTTTCATCCCCGGCTGCGTTTTTTTGCCGGTCGCGAGAACAAACTCCCGGTCGATCAGAACGAATTGCTGGCCTGCGTGGCGCCCCGGCCTTGTTTGGTGGCTACGGCGTTGAATGACCCGGGGGACAGTGTTTGGGCGGTGGAGCATTCCCTGCTGAGCGCCCAGCGGGTTTATACCCTACTCGGAAAACCGGCGGCCCTGGCTTTGATAAATCGCGCTGGTATCCAGACGTACCGCGCGGAGGACGTGGAGAGCTTTCTCGATTGGATCGATGGCCAGTTCGGCCGCCGCCCCGTGGAGCCAGGCCAGCGTCGGCTGTATCCCACCTATTCCGAATGGCAGCAAATCAGCGGCGAACGCTGGGACCCGCAAAAGTATCCCGTGGCGAGTCTGCAAGGGCTGCTGGTCACCGGCGGCGGTAATCCCATGCAGACCGCCGAGGAATGGCAGGTTCGCCGGAAGGAGATTTTGGAGCGGATCAATTGGGGTTTGGGGGAACTGCCGCCGCGCGGCGAAGGGTTTGCGGAATCCTTTGGGTCCGAACCGGTCTATGCGGCCACGATGTTAGGCCGGGCGCAAGTGCCCACCGGGGTGGCCAAACGCTCCGTTAACTTCGGCAATTGCGCCCCGGGCGACCTCTACTTTCCGGCGGGCGCGGACATCGCGCAGCAGAAGCTGCCCGTCGTGATCTGGTTGCATCCAATCTCCCCCGCCACCGGTTACTTGCCCGGCTATGCCGAGGGCGACGCTTTTCATATCGCGCTGGCCAAGACCGGATTCGCGGTGTTCACGTTTGACCAGATCGGCAATGGCCAGCGCATCGAAGAAATTCGTAAGTTCCAGACCCGCTATCCGCATAGCTCACTTATGGGGCGGACGGTCCAGGAGGTGCGCTCGGCGGTGGATGCCCTGGAAAAGGCGGACTTTATCAATCCGAAGCGCATTTTTGTGGCGGGCTATGCCACCT
>DBTJ01000135.1:0-476 GCA_002306985.1 Verrucomicrobia bacterium UBA1319 | reverse complement strand
GCGGGCTATGCCACCGGGGGGGCGGCCGCTTTGTACGCCGCCGCTTTGGATGAGCGTATTGCCGGCGCGATCCCCGTGGCCGGTTTCACGCCCATGCGACTCGATACCGCGGAAAAAGGCGCGGGAGGAATTGCGCGCTGGAGTTATTGGCTGCCGCTGCTGCCGAGGCTCGGGGCGTTTGTCGGTCAGGAAGCGAGGGTTCCCTACGATTTCCATGAAATCATCGCGGCCATCGCCCCCCGTCCGGTGCTGGTCATGTCCCCGCAATACGATTACCAAAACACCCCCGGCGACATCGTCGAGTGCGTCGGCGAAGCGCGCAAAGTTTATGAACTGTTGCGCGCCGGCCCCAACCTGGCCTTGTTTATGGTCAACGACTACAACCGGTTTTCACTGGAAGCACAAGGCCGGTTCTTCGCTCAGCTCAAAATCATGCTTCAGCTTTTGGATCGCTGAAGCGCCGGTTACTTGATTAA
>DBTJ01000093.1:37863-63429 GCA_002306985.1 Verrucomicrobia bacterium UBA1319 | reverse complement strand
ATTTGATCGGCGGCGTGTTGGCGGCGACGTTGTTGGGGCCGGCCGCCGCGGCGGTGGTGATGTCGGCGGTGCTGATCGTGCAATGCCTGCTCTTCAACGACGGCGGATTACTCGCCTTGGGCGCCAATTTAGTCAACATGGCGCTGGTGGCGCCGCTAACGGGCTACGGGATTTACCGGTTGGTCGCCGGGGTGGCGCGCGGCGAGCGGGGCCGGCTGATGGCGGCGGTGTTCGCCAGTTGGTGTTCCACCGTGTTGGCCGCCTTTTGCTGCGCCGTGGAACTCGCCGGTTCCGGCACCACGCCGTGGGCCGCCTCAATTCCCATTATCGTGAATATTCACATGCTTATCGGGGTGGGGGAGGGCGCCATCACCGGCCTGATCCTGCTCGCCATTTTGCGGACTCGGCCCGAACTTTTTGGCGAACCCAGCCCGAAGACGGGTAAAACCAGTCTGGCGCCGTGGGGGGTGGCGGCCTTAGCCGTAAGCGCGGGGATCGCTTTATTTTTATCGCCCCATGCGAGCGCGTGGCCGGATGGCTTGGAAAAAGCCGCCGAACACCTCGGTTTTTCGACGCGCGCGGCTAGCTCGATTCCCTCGCCTATGACGGATTATAAAACCCCGGGCATTCCTTCGGCCATGTGGTCGACGGGCATTGCGGGATTGGTGGGCACCCTGGCGGCTTTTGGGTTGTCCTGGGCCTTTGCCCGCTGGGCCTTCGCCAAAAAACCGTCCCTGAATCGCAAGTCGGAGTCTGCGGCTGCTTAAGATCGGGCGATTATGCTAGGCATCGGAATGGAAACCTATTGCTGGGTGAATAGCCCGGTGCGGCGCTTGCCGACGGGACTAAAAATGGCCATCGCTTTCCTAGGGGTCGCCTTGACCGCGCTGTTGCCATTGTTTTGTTGGCCGTGGTTTGTCGGCTGGCTCTGCGTGCTGCTGGCGGCCATGGGCGTCAGCCGGATTCCGGCCAAGGTGTGGGTAAAACGAGTGCTTTATTTGGAACCTTTCGCGCTGGGGATCGGGGTTTTATCGTTGTTTCAGCCTGGAGGTTGGGTCGTGTTTGCCGGGATTCTGCTGCGCAGCACGTTAAGTCTGATGACGATGTTACTGCTTTCCCACACCACGCCCTTTGTCGAAATCCTCCGGGTAATGCGGTGGGCGCGGGTGCCCGGCTTGCTCGTTTCCACACTGGCGCTCATGTATCGCTATTTGTACGTATTAGCGGAGGAACTAGCCCGGATGCAGCGAGCCCGGGCCTGCCGAACCTTTCGCCAAAGCCCGCCCAGCTTGTGGAAATCAGCCGCGCTAATGGCGGGGCAGCTGTTCGTCCGGTCCACGGAACGGGCGGAGCGGATCTATGCCGCCATGTGTTCGCGGGGCTGGAAATCCTAATCGCCCTTTTGCAGAATTTCAAAAGTGTGCTAGAATCTACAGGACTACGGCGAATATGCTGGATAACGGATGCGCAAATGTCAGCGGGACAGTGTTATACGCATTACTAATATTGATATGTAGCATTACTAATAATTAATCGACATGAATTCATTCCCAGTGGTTGATCCAATCCCCCTGCCGGCGCCGGTCTGGCTCTTTAAAGCGTTGCATATTGTGACGTTGGCCCTGCACTTCTGCGCGGTTGAAATGCTGCTGGGCGGCTTGGTCGCGGGGCTCTGGCTTAGTTTCATGGGGCGCCGGGCGGGAAAAAGTCAGCTCGGGGGCATTCAGCTCAACGCCGCCGCCGCCCTCTCCAAGCGCCTGCCGGTAGTTATGACCTACGTCATTAACCTTGGAGTGCCTCCCTTGCTCTTCGCCCAGGTCCTCTATGGTCGCGCCCTCTACACTTCGAGTGTGTTGATCGGGTTTTACTGGATCGGAGTGATCTTTTTGCTGATGGCCTGTTACTGGCACATATATCGGTTTAATGCCAAGGTGGAGAATAACTTACGCGCCTGGCCCATGGCGCTTGCGGCGGTCATCCTGGCCTACGCGATCGCGATGATTTATACTACGAATATGACCCTGATGCTGCGTCCGGAAGTCTGGCGGGACATGTACACCGCTTCCGGGGTGGGGTCCCACTTGCCGCCGCACGACCCCACGGTAATGCCGCGCTGGCTGTTCATGCTCGTCGGTGGACTTACGGCGGCGGGCCTGTGGATGATCTGGTTGGCTGGCCGCAAGACGATCGAGCAACCCGTGCGAGTTTACCTTGCCACAATTGGCGGACGGTTGGCGTTGGGGGCGGTGGTGATCCAAATTTTGTTGGCCGGGCTCGTATATCGCGCGCAATCCGCCGCCATCCAGGCGGGCCTGGGAGGCAATCCGGTATACGCCGCGGCGGGCTATGCGTGGCTGGGCGGCGCGGCGGCGGTGCTATTGCTCGCCGCTTGGAGCGCCTTTAAACGGCCCACCGGCGCCGGCCCCGGTTGGGCGGCCCTGGCGATTGGATTAGTCACCATGTTGGCCATGGCGTTATACCGCGATGGGATTCGGGATTTAACCTTAGCCAGCAAGGGATTCGATGTTTGGGATCGGGTGGTCGTGACGAATTGGACGATTGTCGGGCTTTTCCTGTTCCTATTCGTCGCCGGGCTAGTCTGCATGGGCTGGCTGGTATCCGTGCTATTGCGGGCCAAACCGGTTTCGGAGAAAGTCGCTTGATGAAGAAAGAATACAACCATAAGGCTGTCCCGACCGAAGGGGAAATGACGCGCGGGGCTTTTTTAAAGGCCGCCGCCGGAGGAGTCGGTCTCTGCTATGCCGCGGCAGCGGGTTACCCGATTTATCGGTACCTCTCCTCACCGATCGAAAAAGTCGAGAGCGCTGCCACCGTGTCGGAAGTTACGGTGCCGGACGGCCAAAAGCTAGCCAAAGGCGAAGCTAAGATGTTCAAATTCGGCGCCAAGCCCGCGATGCTGATTCATCATCAGGATGACTCGTGGGTGGCTTTGATCGCGGTGTGCACGCATTTGGGCTGTACCGCGCAGTACGAATCCGCCAAGAACCGTATTTTTTGCGCCTGCCACGGCGGGGTGTATGATCCCAAAACCGGCGGCAACGTCAGCGGTCCGCCGCCCCGGCCCTTGACGCGGTTGGAGGTCAAAGTAACCGCGGACGGCGTGGTCGTAACGCAGAATCCGACTGCTAAAACATGAAAACCCTGTTCACGTCCGTGTACGCCTGGGTCGATGAGCGCCTAGGCCTGGAGGAAATCCAAGCCTTCGCCCGGAAAAAACGGGTGCCTCTGCACGCGCAATCCTTCTGGTATTATTGGGGCGGCATTTCGCTGTTCTTTTTTATCATGCAGGCGGTCACCGGGGTGTTGCTCATGGTTTATTATCGACCGGGTCCGGACGCGTATGAATCGGTGCGCCAGATCACCTATGACATGAATTTCGGCTGGCTCATCCGGAGCACGCATTCCTGGTCGGCCAATCTGATGCTGGGGGCGGTGTTTATTCACATGTTTTCGGTCTATTTCATGAAAGCCTACCGCCAGCCGCGCGAATTCGGCTGGTGGAGCGGTCTGGCGCTGCTGATTTTGGCGACCGTTTTCGGTTTCAGCGGGTATTTGCTGCCCATGGACGATTTGGCGTATTTCGCCACCAAAGTGGGGCTGGAAGTGCCGGCTTCGGCGCCGGTGATCGGGCCGCTGATCGCCAAGCTGGTCCGGGGCGGAACGGAAGTGGGCGCGCACACGGTGCAGCGGTTTTACACCTTGCACGTGGTGATCTTGCCCGCGTTATTCATCCCGATTTTAATGTTCCATTTGTGGCTGGTGCAAAAGCACGGCAACGCGGTGCCGCCCGCGGAGGAGAACAAGCCTGTGGCGCAACGCCGCTCGATTCCTTTCTTCCCGAATTTTGTCATCAAGGACGTGGCGGTGTGGCTGATCGCGCTCAACGTGCTCGCGGTGTTAGCCGCCATTTTTCCCTGGGATCTGGGCCCGCAGGCCGACGCCTTGCGCCCCGCGCCCAAAGGGATTCACCCGGAGTGGTATTTCATGAGCCAGTTCCAAGTGCTGAAGGTCATGGGGGATTGGATGCGCGGCACGCTGGGCGAAGTGGTGGGGGTGCTGTTGTTCACCGGGGGCATGGTGGCCTGGTTTTTAGTGCCCCTGTACGACCCGAATAAGAGTTCCGGTCGCAAAGCCCGGCAAGCCACTTATTTCGGCTTAGCCGTGTTGGCGGTATTGATTATCACCACGATTTGGGGATACGCGGCGTTATAGGCGATCGCGCGGGGCCGATGCTTTCGGCGCGCCATTGAAACCAGTTTAAGACAAAGCAACGAATACTATGAATTACCCTTTCTGGGACGTGCCGCATATCGGAAGTGGCTGGGTCATTGGGCTCATCGCCATCTTTCATGTGATGATCTCCCACTTTGCCGTGGGCGGCGGTCTCTACCTGCCGCTGACCGAGCATAAAGCCTTGCGCGAAGGGCGCAAAGACTGGCTGGAAATCCTGCGCAAACACGCGAAGTTTTTCCTCGTGCTCACGGGCGTGTTCGGCGCGGTTTCCGGCGTGGGCATATGGTTTGCGATCGGTTTGACCCATCCCGAAGGCACGAGCGCCTTGATTCACAACTTTGTGTTCGGTTGGGCCATGGAGTGGGTGTTCTTCATGTTGGAGCTTACGACCGCCGCCGTCTATTATTATACTTGGGGCCGCATCCCCAACCAGCTGCACCTGAAAATTGGTTATTTCTACGCGTTCACCTCGTTTTTTACCCTGTTCATCATCAACGGCATCCTGACCTTTATGCTGTTTCCCGGGAAGCCTTGGCTGGAGGTGGCTGGCACGGGTCAGGAAGCCAGCCGGTTTTGGCAGGCGTTTTTTAATCCCACGTTCTGGCCTAGCCTGGGGCTGCGGTGCATGGCCTGCGTTTCGCTGGCGGGCGTGTGGGCGCTGCTCTCCTGCAGTCGCATCAATGGCGATGACCAACCGCAACTGAAGACCAGCATGGTTCGTTGGAGCGCCAAGTGGCTATTGCCGTCTTTTCTCACCCTGCCGCTGTTTTTCGGCTGGTATCTTTGGGAGGTGCCCGAATCGCAGCGCGCCTTGCTCCAACTGGGCATTTCCACCATCAGCTCGGGCGTGTTCAGCCAGTTGACGCGCGCCTCGTTCATCGTCATGAGCAGCTCTATCGTGGTGGTCGCCGTGGTGTACTTGTTCGCCTGGCGGTCGCCTCGCGATCTGGCCATTCCCCACGCGATTGGCGTGCTGTTTCTGGCCCTGTGCGCGACCGGGTCCACCGAATACGCCCGGGAAATGCTGCGCAAACCCTATGTGATCGGCGGGTACATGTATTCCAATGGCGTGCGCAAAACGGCCGTCGCCAAGAATAATGAGAACGGATATTTGGCCACCACGCCCTGGATAGCCAAAACCACCCCCGAGCTGGAGAATATGGCGCGGGGCGAGGCGATGTTCCGCGGCCAATGCATGTCTTGCCACACCCGCGATTCTTACCGTTCGATGACCCGTTTGCTGGCGGGGCGCAATCGGGAGACGATTGGCAATTTGCTCAAAATATTGCACGAGTACGCGCTTGAATCGCCTTACCGCAAATTCATGCCTCCCTTGGTTGGCACGCCGGCGGAAATCGACTCCCTGGCCGATTACCTGACCGTCATATCCCAAGCGCCGGAGCCCGAAGCCAAACCCAAGCTGGCGGCCGCCCCCAAAGAAGCTAAGCCGAATTAGTGCCGCCGACTCGTGCTCGCGGGTTAACGGGTCACTGCGGGGATCGGTAACGAGTTCACAACGCAGCTAGCAGGTAAAAGAGCCAGCCAGAATGCTCCTATTATTTTTTCGCGCTGCCTAAGCGCCCAGACGGGGGAATAGCATACCCTTCCTGGACAGATACTGGACTGTCCGGCCACGTGGGACCGGTGGAAGCGGCGCCGAATGACCTCAGACTGAGTGAGCCATGCCGCCGGGCGGCCAAAGATCCGTCTTGTTCTATCCCATTGCCTTGGCGGTAAGCTCAGCGTTCAGCCGAGTCTTGAGACGACTCGAAATTCGGGCCGCCGGGAGGACCGTGATGTCCGCCATGTTCACCGTGCTCCGGCGCCGCGAATAGGAACACCGCCACCGCGATCACGGCCACGCTTAAACCGGCCCACACCGGCCAGTTGCGGAATTGGGCTACCAGGGCTCCCCAGTTTCTCGCCGAGTGGGCTCCGGCGATGGCTACAAACACCAGACTGGTCCAAAGGTGAAGATCGCTCACGCTCTTGATGTGAACCGCGAGCAAGATGCCCGTGAGCGCGCTCACGGCAAAGAGCGAGATGAGGAGTGGAGTGACCGCTTTGCGATAGGCGCTGGCGCCCGGTTTCGCCATCGTTTTTTCCGTTGTGTTCGTTGTGTTCATGGATTTCCTTTCGCTGGTTTCAAATTGCGTCCGGGTGTTCCGGGGTTCTCTATCTACGCGGCTAAGGTAACAGCCACCGCCTTAAGAAGCGGTGAAGGATCCGGCGGCCGCGAAAAACCTCAAAATATTTCTCCCCCTGGCTGGCGCTTCCCCTTAATCTTTTCTTAAGGCGGCGCGGACTAGAGTGTGTTTTGTTCCCCGGGGAATGGGCCACGGCCGCTCGGCCGGCCAGACTGCCCGATATCCGCCCCGGCGTTCTAGTCATGAGAATATTAGTGGTCGAAGACGAACCGGATTTGCTCAGCGTTTTAGCCAAAGCGTTGCGCGAGGAAGCGTATGCGGTTGACACGGCCGAGGACGGCGAGGATGGCCTCTACAAAGCCGAAACCTGGGAATACGACGCGGTTGTCCTGGATATCATGCTGCCCAAGCTCGATGGCTGGGAATTGCTGCAAAAGCTGCGTAAAACCAAGAAAACTCCGGTGTTGATGCTCACCGCCCGCGACGCCGTACGGGACCGGATTCGCGGCTTGGATATCGGCGCGGATGATTATCTGACCAAACCCTTCGACCTGCATGAACTGCTCGCCCGGCTGCGCGCGCTCATTCGCCGTTGCGCGGGGCAGCCTTTGCCGCAAATCCAGATTGGCGACCTCACCATCGATACCGCCGCCCGGATCGTTCGGCGCGGCGAGGAAACCGTGGCGCTGACCGCCCGCGAGTATTCCTTACTCGAGATGCTGGTCCTGCGGCGCGGGCAGTTGGTGACCCGCACGATGTTGTACGAGCACTTGTTCGACGAGGACGATAATTCCCTCTCCAACCTGCTGGATGTGCATGTTTCCAACATCCGGAAAAAACTCGGCCAGCAACTGATTGTCACGCGGCGCGGTCACGGCTACACCATTGAATGATTCCCGCTTTCAAATCGATCCGATGGCGGCTTCAGGCCTGGCACGGCTTGCTGCTCCTGGCGGTGCTGGCGGCCTTCGGCTCCACGGCGTATTATCTGGCCTTGGAAAATCGTTTGCGGCGAGTGGATCAGGAATTGCAGCGGCGAGCGGCCATTTTACTCTCGCGCTCGTTGTCCGCGTTTGCCCCCGGGGAAAAGCGCGGTTGGCATTTTCGCGGGGAGCCGCCGTCGGGGATGGAGGAAGGCCGAAAATTGTCGCCGAAGGGCGGCGGCCGGCCGGAATTTCCGCTCGATCTGGGCGACGGGCCGGGGCCTGACGAGGAGTTCCGGCAGCCCGGCGAAATGCGCCGGCCGGGCGGCCCGCGTGCCCAGCCGCTGGAATTGCGGCTGTCCGCCGAAGAACAACGGCTGTTCGAAGGGGGCAGCCCGGAAGGTTTTTATTTTAAAATATTGACCCCGGATGGCAACGTATCCCAGCAATCCACCAACGCGCCGGCGCACGTCCCCTTTCCTCTGTTACCGCGTTCTCCGTCCGCTAGTTTGTTGCGCACCCGCGGCGAACTGCGGGAATTGGCCCAAACCATGCCTCGCGATTTGTGCCTGATCGTCGGCCGGGATGTTTCTTCCGAACACAGCGAAACGCAGCGCTTGGCCGGCTGGTTGGGAGGGGCGGGCGCGGGCGTGCTCCTGCTCGGGCTGGCCGGAGGTTGGTGGCTGACCACCCGCGCGCTACGCCCCATCGCGGATATCAGCGCCACGGCGGTTAAGATTGCCGGGGGAGATTTATCCCAGCGCATCGGCGCCGAGAACGCCGAAACCGAGCTGGGCCAGCTGGCGGGCGTGCTCGACTCCACTTTTGACCGGCTGGAAGCGGCTTTTGCGCAACAGGTGCGGTTTACCTCCGACGCGGCGCATGAATTGCGCACGCCCATCACGGTAATGTTGACCCAGACCCAGACCGCCCTGGCACGCGAACGTACCCCGGTGGAGTACCGGGAAACGCTGGAAGCCTGCCAGCGCGCCTCGGTACGCATGCGCAAGCTGATCGAATCCTTGTTGGAATTGGCTCGGCTCGACGCCGGGCAAGAACCGCTGCCCCGCGCTCCCTTCGACCTCGCGCAAGTCGCCGCCGAATGCCTGGAGAATCTCCGCCCCATGGCGGCCGATGGCCGGATCGAGTTGCAGGCCGACTTGGCCGAAGCCGGGTGCCATGGCAATCCCGAGCGCATCGCTCAAGTCATCACCAATCTGCTAGCTAATGCCATCCATTATAATCGAGAAAGGGGCTCGGTCCACCTCAAGACTTATGTGGAACAGGGGGGGGCGGTGTTGACGGTGGCCGACACGGGCATGGGCATTAACCCGGCGGATTTGCCGCACATTTTCGAACGATTTTACCGCGCGGACAAGGCGCGTTCCCGCGCGGGCGGCCACGCCGGGTTGGGACTGTCGATTTCCAAAGCTATCGTCGATGCGCACGGCGGCACCCTTTCCGCCACCAGCCAACCGGGCGAAGGCACGGTTTTTACCATGCGGCTGCCCGCGATGGCGGCGGCGGGGAAAACGGCATACTGATCAATTCATAGGTTCCGTACATTTCCTGACTGCCCTTGGGCCGCCCGGCGGCATGGCTCACTGGGTCAGTGGCCGCCGGGGGGCATTCCCCCGCGCTCACGGTTTGCCAGGCAGCCAAATTCCGCAGCCTGAACTGGAGCCTCAGAACTCTGGATTCCGTGGAAAATGAAGGAGACGTCCGGTGGGGCGCCGGGCCCACAATGAAGCATGGCGAAGCGGCGGGTTTAAGGGTTGCTCGGGAGAAAAAGTGTGCTCTTTTGAGAGTGATAAAATTCGCTCGCATGCATATTTAACGAATGAGCAACAAAGCGCCGGGCGAGAGGACCAGCCAGCATGCCAACGTTGTTTTTTTACGGCTCCTTATTGGGGAGAAAAACCATACGCGCACATAAAACGTCTCCTCTCCGTGCATGCAAAACAGCGGCGCTCAAGGGGGCGGCTAATAAGGAATCAGTTCTTAAGGCTGACGCTCATCGCCCGCCATCACCCAGGCTTCGTTGAAATGGGCGTGTTTGATGGATTTGGCGGCGGGGTCTCCATCCACGTCTTTGGGCAGATTCCGGGTGGCCAAATGGTAGCTATAGCTGGCGTGCAACGTTCCGTCGCGGGCTTGCAAGAGGGAAGGGTAGTGGAACGCTCCCGCTTCCGGGCCGGGCGGCTGGAATTCCAGATGGCGTTTCCACGGCCAAGTCCGGCCTTCGTCCGGCGAGATCTGCACCGCCAGGCTATGACGGCCTTTTTCCGTATCATTGCCAATCAAAGCCCAATGGCCGTTTTTAAGGCGGATCACTTCGGCGCCCGATCCGGGATTGGGCAAATCGGATTTGGTGACCGGCCCCCAGGTTTCGCCGCGGTCGCGCGATTCACTTTGGAATAAGCGGCCTGGCGGCGGGCCATTGTCGCGCATCAACGTGTAGAGCGAGCCGTCTTGCCGCTCGACGATGCTGGGCTGGATGTTGCCCGCGCCTAACAGCGGGTTGCTCACGCGCCAAGTGCGGCCCCAATCGTCGGTGATCGCCATGAGGGAAAAAGAGAAGCCGTCGGAGTACAACGGCACGATGAGCCGCGAGCCGCGCAAAACCAAGGGATGCGCGCGGGTCATCCAGCCAAGGCGCTGGGAGAGTTTATCCGAGGCTCTGAGCCGGGCGTTTTCGAATTCCTGCCGCCAGGTTTTCGCCTCCGCCTCGGGCAAAGCCAAGGCCGAAAGTTGAGCTTCCATTTGGACCACCCAATTGGTTACCGCGATTTCGAAAGATTTGAAATCCGGGGTCACATGCAACACCTCGCTGGACTCCCAGCGCGGCGGGCCATCCCCCAGGTAATGGGAGGATATCCGGTATTTCATCAGCGCGGTCTCCCAACGATTGGCCAGGATCGTGGGCCACAGCAGCCAGAGTCGCCCCGCGGGATCGATGAACATCGCGCAATTGGTGTCCGGATAATCCAAGGTATCCGCCATGGTGAAACGGCGGCTCCAAGTCCCGGACCCTTTGCGTAAGCGCGCGCCTTCGATTTTGACATCGTCGGATTTGCGTTCGCCCGAGCCGTGGAACCAGCAGACGAGCAAATCGCCATTGGGCGCCTCCACCAGGCAAGAAGCGTGGTTGTGCCATTTCTCCAGGGGGAAAACGATTTCGGATTGCAAAAATGGCCGGTTCCGGGCGGGGGAGGCGGCCAGGACGGTCCCAGTCAGCGCTAGGGACGCCAGAAGCCAGACCCATAAGAATGGGCCGCTTGCCAGATTGCTTGTTTTCATGCCAGTGGCCAAAAAGTTGTTAAACGCGGATGGTTTTCAGGCGGGCAATGTATCCCAGAATCGCCCGGCTGGCAAATTCAGGCGCCGGGCCGGGAAAAAACGGCGCGTTTTTTCGAATACTTCCGCCACCGGATCGTCTGGTACTTTAATAAGCACCTACGAGCGTCCGCGGGTTTTGCCCGATTTTCGGCAAGACAGCGCGGATTATTTTGCGCGCGTGGCGCGCGAAAGCCGGCGACTGACCGGCGGGATGGAAACGCCGGGCGTTGACAGATCCCGTCTTCATCCGCCAGAATCGGCGGCTCAGACCAACAATTGCCCGTGTATATAAAAAGAATGAAATAATGAAAAAATTTAATCTCGCCAAAACGGAGCCTGCCCGGCTAGCGCCCCAGGGCAAAAGCAACGCCATCGACCGTCGCCAATTTCTCAAAGCCGCCGCGCAAGCCACGGCTTTGATCATGGCCCCGCAAATCGTGCCCAGTTCGGTGCTGGGGCGCGAAGGCGCGACGCCGCCCAGTGAGAAAATTATTCTTGGCGCGATCGGTATCGGCAATCGCGGCACCTACGATTTGACCTGTTTCCTGCATGAGCCGGACTTGAAATTTGTCGCCATTTGCGACGTCAAGGAAGGCCGCCGCCAAGCCGTGAAAAAAATGGCCGACAACCGATACGGCAACACGGATTGCGCCATGTACCGCGATATGCGCGAATTGCTGTCGCGGGAAGATATCGACGCGGTGCTGATCGCCACGGGACCCAATTGGCACGCGACCGCTTCGATCCTGGCGGCCAACGCCGGCAAAGATGTGTATTGCGAAAAGCCTTGCACCAAGAATATCGCGCAAAGTTTGGCGTTGGCGGAAACCTTCCGTCGCACCGGCCGGGTGTTCCAAGCGGGCACCCAGCGCCGCAGCCTGCCCAATTTCGCGTTTGCCATCGACCTGGCGCGGCGCGGCAAGCTGGGTAAGCTGCATACGCTGCACGCCCACCCCGGCGGTTTGGACACCCACATGAGCGGTTGGTTGCCCGCCGAAACCGAGCCGCCTAAAGAGCAGGTGGATTGGGACCTTTATCTCGGCCCGGCGGCTTGGCGCCCCTTTAACGCCAAATTGCTGGATGGTTTTAATTTTGAAAAGGGCGGCGGACTCGCGGGCGGGGGCTGTCTGGAATGGGGGTCCCATTGCGTGGACCTTTGCCAATTGGCCAACGACGCCGATGGCACCGCGCCCATCGAGTACGAGCCCGTCGGCGAGGAATTGCGCGCTCGCTACGCCAATGGCGTCAACTTGGTCATGCGCAACAACGGTTGGGCGGGCCTCGGCTCTTGCCCGGTGAAGTTTGAAGGCGAGACCGGTTGGATCGAGACCGGCGATGACGGCACTTTCAAGGTCAGTTCCGAAGATCTGCTCACGGGACGCAAAGCTTCCATCGCCGGTTACCCGGCCGATTTCTACGTGCGAGATTTCCTGGATTGCGTGAAATCGCGTAGCCAGCCCCGCGCCAACGCCGAGGCCGCCTGCTACTCCCACATCGCCTGCCACGCCGCGAACATCGCGCTCTATCTCGGGCGCAAAGTCAAATATGACCCGATCAAGAACGAGTTCATTGGGGACGAGCAAGCCAACCGCATGCGGTCCGAAGCCCTGCGGGAACCTTGGAGGGTGTGAGTCGAAGCCAAGTGATATCCAAGCAAACCATTAACTTATGTCGATTATGACGCTTACTTTACGCACCCTTTCACAACGCATCGTCCTCCTCTCCCTATTAACCGTCACCTTGGCCGCCGCGCCCGTCGCGGTTTACGCGGCTGAGGGTGAACCCGTCCCAGCGGCGGAGTCCGCTCAAAAACTGGTGGAGGTACTGCAATCGAACGCGCCCGCGGCCGAGAAAGCCATCGTCTGCAAAAAACTGGCCATATACGGCGGCAAAGATGCCGTCGGTTCGCTGGCGGCCTTGCTGTCGAACGCGGAACTGGCCTCGTGGGCCAGAATCGCCTTGGAAGCCATTCCCGACCCGGATGCCGACGCGGTGTTGCGCCAAGCCCTGGGTAAACTGCAAGGGCGCCTGCTGGTGGGCGCAATCAATTCCATCGGAGTTCGCCGCGATCCCAAGGCCGTGGATGGGTTGGTGGCCAAACTGAATGACGCTGATACGGACGTGGTTTCCGCCGCCGCCGCCGCCTTGGGACGCATTGGCGGAGACGCCTCGGCCAAAGCTTTGACCCAAGCTTTAACGAAAGTTCCGGCGGGAGCGCGCTCCGCGGTTGCCGAAGGCGCGCTCCGCTGCGCCGAGCTTGCTTTGGCGGGCGGCCAGAGCAAAGAGGCGATCGCCCTATACGATGCCGTGCGCCAAGCCGAATTGCCCAAACACAAAGTGCTCGAAGGCGTGCGCGGCGCCATCCTGGCCCGTCAAAGCGCGGGCTTGCCCTTGTTGTTGGAACAGTTGAAGTCGGCGGATAAAGCCCAGTTCAACATGGGATTGCGCGTCGCGCGGGAATTGCCCGGACGCGAAGTGACCGAGGCGTTGTCGGCGGAAATAAAACAAGTTGCCGCGGACAAACAAGTGTGGCTGTTCCTGGCTTTGGCCGACCGCGCCGATGCGGCCGTTATGCCCGCCATCCTGCAAGCCGCCAAGAGCGGCCCGGTCAAATTGCGGGTCGCCGCCGTCACGGCGCTAGACCGGCTCGGTTCCACTCCGGCGATCCCCGTGCTGCTCGAAGCGGCGGCCGACAACGACCTGGAATTGGCGAGAGCCGCCAAGAACGCCCTGGGCAGATTGCCCGGCAAAGAAGTGGATGCGGATTTGCTCGGCCGTTTGGTTTCATCCTCGGGTAAAATGCGGCAGGCGCTGGTCGAAGTGGCCGGGCAGCGGCGTATTCCGGGCTCCTTGCCAGTGATTGTTAAATGCAGCGAAGACGCGGACGCGGGGGTGCGGTTGGCCGCGTATGCGACCATGGGCGGCATGGGCGGTGAATCGGAGATCGATTCTCTGGTGAAACTATTCGTGAAAAACGACGCCAGAAAAGAACGCGCGGCCATCGAGAAAAGCTTGCTGGCTATTTGCGGACGTTGTGGCGCCGCCGCCACTCCCGGCTTGGCGCCGATGCTGAAAAGTGAGGATAGCGCCTTGCGGATTCTCGCTTTGCACGCATTGTCCAGCGTGGGCGGCCATCCCGCGCTCGAGGCGGTGAAGTCCGCGCTGGTGGACAAAGATAGCGCCGTGGAGGATGAGGCGGTGCGCACCCTGTCGACTTGGCCTAATAATTGGCCCGAGGATAACGCCGTGGCTGAGCCGTTACTGGCCTTGGCTAAGGATGGCAAAAGCACCGCCCACCAAGTGCTAGCCGTGCGCGGTTACCTTGAATACGTGGCGGGTGATAAAAACTTGAAAAACGATGATAAAGTAACTAAAATCAAAGAATTCATGCCGCTGATTCAACGAGCCGAGGAGAAAAAATTAGCCTTGGTCACCTTGGGTAATATTCCGGCCGCGGCTTCACTGGAACTGTTGGGCTCGTTCACCACGGAAACGGCGTTGTCCGAGGATGCCTGGGCGGCGACGGTTAATCTGCTGCGCAAAGAAGTGCCCGGCGTTTCCGCCGATCTGAAAGTCAAAACGCTGCAATCCGCCGTCGCTTCCGCCAAAGAGGAAACGACCCGGAAAAATGCCGAAAAGGCCCTGAAAGCCATTAAGTAATCGACTCTGTCTCAAACGAACGGCCATCCATTTCGGATGGCCGTTTTTTATTTTTCCGGGCGCGGAAGGTTGGAGTGTGGATATTTATTAGTATTAATAATATATAAATTATCCGTTCGATAGTCGGGCTAATTATATGGATCTGGCATGGAGGTTGGCGCTCGTTGATTAAGGTTCGCAGTATGGGAGAAACGCCTAATTTTAAATTTGCACTCCCGCCGGATTGTTTGCCATAGTTCGCCGTTGTAATAATTAAGTTCGGAGAATTCGCAGGGGCCTCAAGTGACGTGACTGTTTAGCCAAGGGGCGGATTTTGTGATTGCCTCTTCAGAAATTTGGTTTGGGAATAGTGTTAGATGCAATTCTGAAATCCTTTTGCCGGTTTGGACCTTGCGAGAACCTGAATGCTGGATCAACCAGCGCTTCAACTATGAAAAAAACTCAATATCGAAAGATGTTGCTCACCGCGGGGCTTTTGAGTTCCGCCTGGGGAGCCTTAACCAACGCGCAAGCGGATTTTGCCTCCCAAGCGCTTCAATTACAGCCTATTGGCTACTTCCGCTTAAATGGCACCGAACCGGCGGAAGTGCCGGCCAAAAATCTCGGTACCCTGGGTGCCGCCGCCAACGGCAGCTATGCCAACCTACCCCTCCGTGGGATAACCGGCGCCATTGCCGGGGTCACCAACACCGCCTGTGGGTTCGATGGTACCTCGCAAGCGGTTATTGTTCCTTGGTCGAAAGAACTCAATCCGAGTGGCGCGTTTACCGTCGAAGCCTGGCTGAATCCTGGCAGCGACGTGTCTGGACTCACCGCTCCCCTCAACGCCGGGCACATGGCCGATCCTCGCTCCGGATGGTTGCTCTACCAAAACGGCACCGACGGCTGGGATTTCCGGATGTATAATCAAAATGGCACCAGTACTTCTTTGGATATTGCCGGTGGCGGGCCCATCGCCACTAATACCTGGTATCATGTTGCCGTGGTGTATGATGGGACGGCGGCGACCCTTTATGTTAATGGCGTGTTTGCGGCTTCGGATACCCCCTCTTCCTATGTCGCGAATGTGGATGGTCCGCTCACGATTGGCGCGCGCAGCGATCTGAATTATCGCTGGAATGGCGTGGCCGACGAGGTCGCCCTCTACACGAACGCTTTGTCCGTCAGCGTAATCCAAGCCCACTATCAGAGCGGAGTGAATGCCTCCCGCGCCGTTTCCTATGGTTCGCTGGTGCTGGAGCAAAAGCCGGTGGTTTATTTGACCCTGGATGAAGCCACGCCAATCGCTATCAATTCGGGTTTGTTGGGCGCAGCCATCGACGGCAAATTTTCACCCGGGACATCCAGTGTGTTGCCCGGTCCGCAAAGTCCCGCCTTTCATGGTTTTGAAACTACCAATTATGCGGTGGGATTCGATGGGGTTGGCGGCTACATCAAGATTCCCGCGCTCGGCAATCTGCAAGGCAATAACGCTTCCTTCGCGTGTTGGATCAAGCGCGATGGGGCGCAATCAGCGCGGGCCGGCATTTTACACAGCCGCGTCGGTAGTTATTTTACCACCGGTTTGGGCTTTAACGACGATGGTAAATCCCTGAGCTATAATTGGAATGACGCTTCTTCCGATTATAATTACAATCCCGGCTTTGTGGTGCCCGACAACGAATGGACCTTCGTGGCGGCGACCATTACCCCTGACGATGCTGTTTTGTATATGGGTACTTCGGCGGGCTTGGTCGCGTCAACCAACGTGGTCTATCACGATCTGCACGACTTCAGCCTGGCGGGTTTCGAAGTGGGTTGGGACAATTATTCCTCCACGCGATATTTCAAGGGAAAAATCGACGAGATCTGCATGTATTCCAAGACTCTAACTTACGAGGAAGTTTCCGCTCTGTTTAGCAGCGCCTTGCCTGGGTTCGTCAATGTTACCCGCACCCCGGCGGACCCCGTTTACGAGGGCATGACCGTGACCTTCAGCGCGCCCGCGGCGGGGAATTCGCTCAGTTACCAATGGAGCAAAGATGGCCATGCCTTATCCGGCAAGACCAACGCGACCCTCGTGTTGAGCAATGCCGGCACGAACGATTCCGGCAGCTACCAATGCGTGGCCACCAGTGCCGCCGGTACGGCGACCACGCCGGCTTTGCCGCTCGTCGTCAGCGCCGGCCCGCCGATCATTGTCACCCAGCCCGCCTCGGCGAATCGGGCGGTCAACGGCAACGTGACTTTTTCAACCCTGGTTTATGGCAGCGCGCCGCTCGCATACCAATGGAAGCATAACCAAACGGCCATCGCGGGCGCCACCAACACCAGCTTGACGATCGACGAATTGCAGGCCTCCGATGCGGGAACCTACCAATTGGTGATCACCAATCCTTACGGTAGCCTGGGGTCGGATGCCGTCACCCTCACCATTGAAAGCCTGGCCGCCGCCAGCCCCGCCACGCTGCTGAACAGCGGCCCGGTGGCTTATTGGCGCTTCGATGAAGCCGCCGGCGCCACTTCGGCGCAGGATTGCGCGGGCGGCCATAACGCCACGCACACCGCTGTTACCACCGGTGCCGCCGGTCCTCGGCCCTCCGATTATGCTGGTTTCGACGCGACCAATGCGGCCGCCACCTACGATGGTTCCACCTCGAAAACTACTTCGGGCGTCAGCCTCTTGAATAACTTGAAGGAATTCACGCTATCGGGCTGGATCAAACTGGCGGACACGCAAGTGTCTTCGGATCGGATCGCCTTATTTGGTCAGAACGATCTCGCCGAGTTCGGCCTGATCTTAGTGGATGGCGCCCTGATGGTGAAGCTCTATACCGCTAATGGCGGCGAAGTTTCCTTTGACGCCAGCAACTTGATCCCCGGCAAATGGCATCACCTTGCCGCCGTGGCTGATGGTTCGAGCCTCAGCCTCTATTTGGATGGCGAGTCGATGGCCGTCGGGGGCAAACCGACCACGGGTTACGGCACTTCGACTGATCCCTTCAACATCGGTTTCGGGGTATGGGATGCCAGCGGCAATTACTTTACCGGTGCAATCGACGACGTCGCGGTCTTTGATCGGGCGCTTTCCGCGGTCGAAGTGAAAAACCAGTTCACCGCCAGCAAATCCGTGACTACCGTGCCCGTGGTGATCACGCAACCGCAAACCCAAACCGCGGTTTTGGGTGAAGCGGCGGCCTTGTCCGTCGAAGTAAAAGGCGGCGCTCCCTATACCTACCAATGGCGGCGCAATGGCACGGCCTTGGCCGATGGCACTCGCAAGACCTTGTCCTTTGCCAGTGTGACTTCGGCTGACAGCGGCTCCTACGACGTGGTGGTGACCAACGGCAAAGGCTCGGTCACTAGCGCGGCCGCCACGCTGACAGTCGCCCCCCTGCCTTCCTATATCAACCTGACCAATAGCTTGGTGATGCATCTGAAGTTCGATGGCGACTACCAAGATAGCTCCGGTCGCGGTAATAACGGCGTCGCCAAAGGCGAACCCACCTTTGTCACGGGTAAGGTGGGCGAGAAAGCGTTGCACTATAGTACGGACTATGCGTCGGGCATTTATAATTACGTTTACCTGGGCGTGCCGGCCGACATGCAAATCGGTCCCGGCACGAACTTCACGGTGGCGTTTTGGATCCGGTTCACGGGTTTACCTGGCGACCTGCCCTTCCTGTGCAGCGCTTATAATTCCACCTACAGCCAAGGCTTGACCTTGGCGCCGTCGTGGCAAAAAGGCGGTTGGGCTTGGTCCGCCTATGACACTTCGTCCAATGTGGGGGTTGGCCTGTATGGCCCCGATTATTCCATCAACGATGGCGAATGGCACAATTTGGTCTTCGTCTTCGACCAAGGCGAAAGCCTGTGCAGCACCTATGAGGATGGCGCGTTAGTCGACCAAACTCATTTCGGTCACGACCTCGATCTGCGGTCGGAGAATAACGACTTCAACATCGGCCAGGACCCGTCGGGAACCTATGCGGATGGTATTGTGGCCGCCGCGGACATGGACGACTTCGGATTCTGGCGCCGGTCTTTGACCGCGTATGAAGCGCGCGCCATCTATACGGCGGGCGAGGCGGGCCATAGCTTCGATGTGGCCGCCCCCGCTTCGCAAACGCTCTCCGTTAAGCGCGTGGGCGCCCAGCTTGAACTGAGCTGGACCGCGGGCACGCTGGAAGCGTCCGACACGGTGAACGGCGCCTACACCACGGTGAGCGGCGCCAGCGCCCCCACTTACACGGTGACGCCCTCGAACGCCGCCAAATTCTACCGGCTCAAACTCTGATGAGTTGCGCCGATCAGCCGTGAACGGAAATTCACGGCCCGGGTAAATTCAAGGGCAATCGTTTGAAAAAGCGATTGCCCTTTTGCTTGGTGCGCCCGGCAGGGCGCACTGACGTGTTGGTTAAAGTCCAATGCAGACCCGGCAAGGGGAACTGCTTGCCGAATAGCAAAGGTGTGGGAGGACGGTGAGGTTTTCACCCTCCACCTCCCACCCGATGTACCAGCGGGGAAAACCGGTCACTTCCCGGCGGGCAGCACTCGCACTTGCAGGGCGGAAGGCGCTTTAGCCGAGCGATAGACTCGTTGGGTGGCTTTGCGGAAATCCTCGGGGCGCGCGTGGTAAATATCGCAGAAGGTTTGCGGGTTGCGATCCGTCAACGGGAACCAGGAGCTTTGCACCTGCACCATGATCCGGTGGCCCCGGCGGAACGTATGGAATACGTCGGGCATGGTCCAGTGTACGGGGGTTACTTTGCCGGGTTCAAAGGGCAGGGGGTGTTCATAGCTCTCGCGGAATTTGCCGCGCATGGGCTCGCCTCGGAGGAGTTGTTGATAACCGCCCATTTGCGCGCCGGTGGGGTTGTTTTCAGGATTCGGATAGTCTCCCGGATACACATCGATCAGCTTCACCACCCAATCGGAATCCGTGCCCGTGGTGGAGACTTGGAGCGATACCTCGATCGGCCCAGCCAGGGTGAGGTCCGCTTCCAATGGCTCGGTCTTGTAAACCAGCACATCGGGGCGGGACGCGGCGAATCGCTGGTCTTCCACCATGTATTCGCGCGTCATGCCGGTGGTCGTTTCCGCGGTGTAAGGCACCGGCTTGGCGGGATCGCTAAGGTATTCGTCGAAAGTTTTTTCCCCTTCGCCGGGCGGATCGAAGGCGAGGCGTCCATCCGCTTGGAAAAATAGGGTTTTTGCCGTGGCGTTGGCGGGCGGCCAAGCGTCGAAACGCCGCCATTGGCAAGTGCCCGTCTCGAAGACGATGGCATCGGCGAGGTTCAAGTTGGTTTCGCCTTTAAGGTAATGCTTGAAAAAGGGTAATTCGATATGTTGCCGAAAATACTCGGCGGTCTTGGAGCGGAAATTCACCTGACCGAGCCGCGCGCCATCGTCGCCACCCCACTGGCCGTGGGACCAGGGCCCCATGACGAGTGTGCGCGGCGCGCCGGAGTTTTGGCGGGCGAGCTGGCGGTGAATTTGCAGCGGCCCGAACAAATCCTCCGCGTCGTGCCAGCCGCCCACGGTGAGCATGGCGCAACGGATGTTTTTCAGATGGGGTCGCAGGTCGCGGGCGCGCCAGAATTCATCGTACACGCCATGGCTCATCAGGTCGTTCCAGAAGGGCCTTTTGCCCTTGAAATAACGTTCGTTGACGTTGGCCAGCGAGCCGAGGTTGAGGAAGAATTCGTATCCGTCCGGCGTTTCGTAATCGAAGCTCTTGGGATCTTCCCGGGTCGGCTGGTCGAGTTTCTGCTCGAAGTGCGCGTAAAAGCCAAACGCGGCGGCCAGAAAAAGCACGCCGTTATGATGGTCATCGTCGCCGATGAACCAATCGGTGATGGGGGCCTGGGGGGACACCGCTTTGAGCGCGGGATGCGAGTTGATCGCCCCGCAGGCGGCGTAGAACCCGGGATAGGAGATGCCGCTCATGCCCACGTTGCCGTTATTATGGGGCAAGTTTTTCACGAGCCAATCAATGGTATCCCACGCGTCGGTGCTCTCATCGGTGGCGGCGGCGGGCGCGCGCTCGGGCTGGATGGGGCGCACATGCAGGAATTCGCCCTCCGAACCATTACGTCCGCGCACGTCTTGAAAAACGAAGATGAACTTTTCCCGGCCATAATAGTGCATCGCGCCGTGGGGATCGGGATATTTATCGCTGCCATAGGGGCGAATGCCGTAGGGCGTGCGCAGAAGCCAGATGGGATACCGGGCGTCCTCCTCCTTGGGGGCATACACCGCGGTGAACAGCCGCGCGCCGTCGCGCATGGGCACTCGATACTCGTGCTTGGTATAATTCGCCTCGAGCCATTCTTTTCCCGCCGGCTCGAGCGGGTCCGCCGCTACCGGTTCCGGCGCCAGGGCCAAGCCGAGGATAAACAACGTTACATAGCGACAAGAGGAATGCAGGTGCATGGCCTGTTCAATACCATGGGCACCGGCCCGTTGACAAGCCGCGGGCTGCGACGCGGGGCGCCGAATTGCGGCCGCGCGGCGGTGCCGCCATCTTTGTCCCGGCGCATTCTTGAGCGGTGCGCGCGAGCTTTGGGTTGAATTCTAGCGGGGAATTACGCATGCTTTCGCGCCACGGAACCAGCTTTCCATCGATTGGGCATGAAGGCTTGGCCACTTGGGGTCATTTATCACACACGCGATACCAACGTTGTTTGCGCTGCTGGCCGCGGCCAGTTTCGCCACTTTGCTTTGGCAATGGGGGATGGCGGCGCTTTACCCGGTGCATCGCCGCGCCGCGGTGTCCGCCAGCGGGCCGCCGGTCACCGTGCTGAAACCCTTGAAAGGCCGGGAGCCCCAGACGGAGGCTTGCTTGCGCAGTTGGTTCGAGCAGGAGTATGACGCGCCCGCGCAAATCCTCTTTGGCGTGGCTAGCGAGGACGATCCGGTGTGCCCGCTCGTGCGGCGGTTGTTGGAGCAATATCCGGGACGGGACGCGCAACTGGTCGTTTGCGGCGAAAAACTGGGAGCCAACGCCAAAGTCTCTTCCTTGATCCAACTACAGCGGGTGGCGCGGCATGGGGTCCTGGTGATCAGCGACGCCGATGTAAAAGTGGCGCGGGATTTTCTAACCCAGCTCTCGGCGGCTTTGGCGGCGCCGGGCGTGGGCTTGGTCAATTGTCTCTACGCGCTCGCCAATCCGGCTACGCCGGCGATGCGTTGGGAAGCTGTGGCGATCAACGCGGATTTTTGGAGCCAGGTGCTCCAAAGCCGGGCTCTGGGACCGCTGGATTTTGCCCTGGGCGCGGTGATGGCCCTGCGCCGCGAAAGCCTGGAGGCGATGGGCGGATTCACCGTGTTGGCGGATTACCTGGCGGATGATTTCCAGCTCGGCAACCGGTTAGCCAAGGCCGGTCTCCGGGTGATTTTAAGCCCGCTCGTCGCCGAATGTTGGTCCGGGCCGATGACCTGGCGGCAAGTCTGGGACCATCAGCTTCGCTGGGCGCGCACGATTCGTTTTAGCAAACCCTTGCCGTATGCCTTGAGCATCATTAGCAACCCCACCATCTGGCCGTTAGCCTGGCTTTTGGCTTCGCCCGATTCGCGAACCGCATGGATAATACTAGGCATGCTCGCGGCGCGGGCGCTCGCCGCGCAAGACTTGCAACGCCGCCTCATCCGCCGCTGGCCGGGAACGCCGTACATGGCCTTATTGAAGGATCTCTTAGGTCTGGCCATCTGGATTTGTTCGTGGTTTGGCAGCCAAGTGCAGTGGCGCGGCACCCGGTTCCAAGTCCTGCCCGGCGGCAAACTGCGGGCGCTGGGCGCCGTAACGAAATAAATCACGGGCATCGATGCTCGATCCCGCTCCCGGAACGAATGACTCATTTCCGACTTGGGTTTCCTTACCTAGCGGGTGAGTGAGTTTATTGGGTTGCCTGACCGGTGGCGTTTTTTCGTTGTTTATCCCATGCCAAACGAGTCCCAATCAAGCCGGGAAACCTTAGTGGTTTCTCCTGTGTTTGCCTCGTATTTCTATTTAATATCATTCTTGCAATCAAAGGTTTGTGAGTCTATTCAAAGGGTGTTTTCCGGTTGCCATTACCAGGACACGAGTGAGACAGAGTGCTTTGCTTTTGGACAGCCCATTCCAAGGGATAAAATTCAAGCGGCATGATTTGCCTGGCTATTTTCAAGTCTACGGCTTTCCAAGTCAACGAATGGGGGGAATTCGGTCCAATACGCCGCTGGAAGCGTGCGATATCGCACAGACAGGACCCGATATCGGAAATCGCGCCGCGTGCCAGAGTTCACCTTATAATAACTGAACGCTGACATCTAACTAGGCACGCGAATTGCTAAACCTTTTCTCGTCTGTAAATGCGCGCGCGGTTTTCGCGTGGGCAAGGTTTTTCATCATACAAACAAAGGAATGAGATCGTCGCCGGCAAGCTAAGGATAGCGAGAGGGTTGCTTTCAAGCTCGGCGCGCCCAATTTTTTCGAGGTGAGACATAAGCGCTGCTTTTGTAGCTAATTATCCTAATCCTTTTGGATTACCTATTGACCACTCCTAGCTGGCCCGGTTCCTTTTAGGTCCGGGCCGGTTGTTTTTTACAGAGGGGGGGATTGAAAACAACTGGAGGGGATTTAATGTTCGTAATAACGTTTTCTCATGGGGTGGTGGATAAAGTAATCGTCAAGCATGCCGGCGGCGTTGCTCACTCGATCAGAGGCCGCTGGGGGCAGCTGCCCTCGTTCGCGCCTGGCCGGACAGCCAAATTTCTGTCCCTGAATTGTATTCTATCCCACCGTCTTGGCAGTATTTTACCCTTTCAACCTATAAACGGCGGTTGAAAAGTTTGAAAAGAACCAAAGTCGTTGTTTTTAGTTTTTTGACGCCGTCGACAGGTAGCGCCAATGGGAAAGTGCTACATGAGCCTTGCCGCCATTGCTCGCCTAGCAAGATGGTGGAAACAAGCGGCGGGAAGCGCGGAGTTTTTTCCAATTTCAGAACCTAATGGGCGCTCCTCGTTTGGCGGGTAAGTGTTTGGTTTGAAGCACGGTGGGTCGCGCGAGCAACGAAAAACCGGCTAGCATCTCACTAGCCGGCATTCATTTGGCTGGTGCCGGACGGCCCGGCTCAGGCCAATATGGGGTTCCGCTTTGATTGAACTGAAGGGACGAGCCGGGGGGGCCGTCCCCATCAATCGCGGGTCTCTTACCTCAAGAAAAACCTAAGTCCATTTGGCGAGTTGTCAAATGGGCGACATGATTTATTTTGCCGCCGGCGCCGGGCGCAGCACTTTGAGAGTTTCCGGTTCCTTATAATGCCGTTTGAGACCCACCTCGTTAAGCGCTCCGGAGGGCACGCGCGCGATGAATTCGGGGAAGACGCGTTCGATGCGGTCGCGAATGAGTTTTTGGCCGGTTTTGGAGGCCCAGAAATCTTCCTCGACTTTGGCCAGTTGGATGGCGGCTTCCTCGTTCGTCAGGTTTTCCCGTTTGGCCAAAGCCCAGATGAGTTCGGGATCGCCCGGCAAGCTGACGGGGAAGGAAATGAATTTGAGGACGTTTTCCGGATCGCCTTCGCCTTCTTCACCGGCGGGGCGGACGGCGATATCGCTAATGAAATGGGAACCATCGGGCAAGGCGACTTCAACCGCCATGCTCTGGGCCTTTTTATCCGGCTTCACGGTGATGTCGCCACCACCGAAGGATTGTTCCAATTGGCTTTTCACCGCTTGGACGGATTGGGGTTCCAGGTCGGGCAACTCGACTTTACCACAGAATTTCTCGAACGCCACGGCACGGGCCTTGGTTTTGAATTCCTTCTCGATGGCGTCGTAAATCTTGCTGGCCAGCTGGGGGTCATGCGTGGCTTTGGGGAGGACCTTTTTTAGCAAATCCAGCACTTCGGCTTCGGCTTTGCTGGTTTTGTTGACGACCGGGGCTTTCTCTTTCTTCATAAATAATTCGGTGAATGGTGAAGGCCGGGCGACGCTTCGTCTCCGCGGACGGGGCCCAGCCCCGGCGGACGGCGGAACGTGAACTGGCCGGTGAGCTTAATCGGCGATCGGATACGAGCCGAGAATTTTAACGAAATTACAGTGTTTTTTGAGCTGGGCCAGGGCTTGGGCGACCTTGGGGTTCGAGTAATGGCCGTCGCAATCGACAAAGAAGAAATATTCCCAGGCGCGCCGCTTGCTGGGGCGCGATTCGATCTTGCTCATGTTGATGCGGAAGCGGCGGAACGGGTCGATCGCCCCGTGGAGCGCGCCGACTTTGTGGGCCACGCTGAACATGATGCTGGTGCGGTCGCGGCGGGTGGGCTCGGTGAATTGGCGGCCCAGCACCAGAAACCGGGTGGCGTTTTGGCTGTTATCTTGAATATCCGTCTCCAGGATGGTGAGTCGGTATTTCTCGGCCGCCAGGATGCCGGCGATGGCGGCGGCGCGCGGGTCCTTGACGGCTAGCTCGGCGGAACGGGCGTTGGAGGAGGTTTCGATAATTTCCACGTCCGGCAAATGCAGGCGCAGCCAGTCGCGGCATTGGGCCAGCGCTTGCGGGTGGACGTAGAGTTTTTTGATCGCCTTGAAATCCTTATGCCCGAGCAGACAGTGCTGGATGGGCAGCACGATCTGGGAAACGATTTTTAGGTCGCTATCCACGAACATGTCCAACGTGTGGGTGACCACTCCTTCGGTGGAATTTTCGACGGGTACGACGCCATAGTCGGCGCGGTGTTTGCTCACTTCGATGAATACGTCGGCGATGGTTTTCTGGGGCGCGTAACGCAAGCTGGACCCGAATCGTTCGATGGCGGCTTGGTGGGTGAAAGTGGCTTCCGGCCCCAGGTAGGCGATGGTCTGCGTCTTTTGCAGCGCGATCGCGCCGGACATGATCTCGCGGTAAATGGCGCGCAGGGACTCGTTGGTGATCGGCCCTTGATTCTGTTTGCACACGCGTTCGAACACCGCCAATTCGCGATGCGGCGCGTAGATGGCGTCGCCCCGGGCGATCTTAAGCTCCCCGATGGCGAGGACATGTTGGGTGCGCTCATTGAGCAGTTTGACGATCGTCTTGTCGATGTCGTCGATGGCTTGGCGGTGGTCGGAGAGGTGCATGATGGATGGGAAATTTAAGCTGGCGTAGATTCGGTGGTTTCGCTGGCGGCCGGGGTGGCGTTATCCGTTTTGCCGGGTTGTTCCGCGCCGGAACCTTCCGGACTAGGCGGGGTGCCAACCGAGGTCGCCTCCGCGTTGGCGGCGGGGTCTGGGGTGGCGGGCGCTTC
>DBTJ01000093.1:20489-37593 GCA_002306985.1 Verrucomicrobia bacterium UBA1319 | reverse complement strand
TGGCGGGGCGGTGGCCGCCGTGTCGGGAGCGGCGGTGGCTAGGCCGGGATCGATGGTGGCCAGCGCTTCGGGCTTGGTGACGGGAATCCGGCGCAGTTCCTCGGCGGCGGGCAGTTCATCCAAGTCGCGCAGGCCGAAATACTCCAAGAACATCGGCGTGGTGCCGTACATGACGGGCCGACCCACGACTTCCGCCCGGCCCTTGGATTCGATCAAGCCGCGTTCGAGCAGGGTTTGCATCACCCCGTCCACCGAGACGCCGCGGATTTGCTCGATTTCCGAGCGGGTCAGAGGTTGGCGGTAGGCGATGATGGTGAGCGTTTCCAAGCCGGGCTGGGAAAGGCGGGGCGGACGGGTTTTTTCGCCCAGCAAGATGCGCAGCCAAGGGGCGTATTCGGGCTGGTTGACGAATTGCCAGGAGCCGGCCACGCAGGCCAGGCGGTAGCTGCGGCGGGCTTCGGTGTGCTCGGTTTCCAGCTGTTGCAGCGCGGCGGTGATGTCGTCCACCCGGGTTTTCTTGAACGCCTTGACCTGCTCATCTTCGGTGCCCGCCGCCGCCGTGGCCAGCAACTGCCGTAACTCGTCCGCCGTTTGCGGTTTTTGCGAGTGGAATAGCAGCGCTTCCAATATGAATTTCAGTTCCATGCGAAAATCATTCTAAGGTGGACGCATTGGCCGGGGGCGCTTCGCCGGGGGCGGGTTCCCGGGCGGGCTGGAACGCGGGTTCTGGTTTAGACAAATGTTCGGGCTCGACGGCGGGTTTAGGTTCCGGGGCCGGAGTTGGCGCGCCGCCGGAATCGGACGCCGCCGGATCGGTGGCGGGCGCGGCGACGGGAACGATTTCCGCCTCGTTATCTGCTCCGTCTTCACTCTCCGGGGCGGGGTTGCGCTCCGCGGTTGGTCCGGGCTCGGGCACGGGTGGGGCCTCCGGCGGACCCGAGGGTAGGGCGGCCTCCGGTGGGGCGGAGGAGACTTCGATCTCGCCAAACACTTCCGATTGGGCGAGCCATACCTTTTTCATGCGGGTCAGCTCGAGCATGGCCAGGAAGGTGGCGATCACTTCGGCGCGACTGTGGGCCGCCGCAAACAATTCGGAGAACCGCACGACGGTGTGGTTTGCCAGCAAATCGGCGAGCAGCTGGATTTTCTCGCTGACGGACCATTTATCCTCGGAGATGGTGCCCGGTTTCTCCGTTTCTTGAAAACGCTTGAGAATGGTGCTGACGGCTTGGATAAGGTCGAACAGGGAAACGCCCTTGCCCAGCTCGACCTCCGGCTCCGGAAACTCCAGTTTGCCCGGCTGGCGGCCGTAGACCGAGTCCATCTCCAGCTCGCGGCCTTGCAGCTTGGAGGCCATGTCCTTGAATTTTTTATATTCCACGAGCTGGCGGATTAAATCCCAGCGCGGATCGATCGCGTCTTCGTCCTCCTCCACTTTGACTTGCTGGTCCACGGGCAGGAGTTCGCGGCTTTTAATATACATGAGGGTGGCGGCCATGACGAGGAATTCGCCCGCGATATCCAGGTCCAGCCGCCGCATCATTTCGACGTATTCGATGAATTGGGTCGCGATCTTGGTGAGGTTCACCTCATAGATATCAACCTCCTCCTTCTTGATCAAATACAGAAGGAGGTCCAGCGGACCTTCGAATACGTTGAGTTGGACTTTATAATCAGCCATGCGTCAGCCCCCGCGCCATTCCGTGGCGCGAGACCGGACATACTAAGGCAAAGGGGGTGAAAATGGCAATGGGCTTCGCGTCGCAAAAAATCACAAAACCTCCGTTTGCACCGGGGAAGGAAACCAGGCTATATTGGGCGCGCATGTTGAATCGCCGCTCCTTTTTTAAACGTTCGGGGTTGGCCGCCACCGCCACTTTGGGCGGCTGGCCGTCCATTACCCATGCCGCCGAAACTCTAAACCAGCGCGCCGGGCAAAAACCCCGCCAAATCATCCATCTGGTAGCTGATGGCATGAGCGTGGGGACCCTCACCTGCGCGGATTTGTATTCCCGGATAGCTCGCAAGCGCGGCTTGGCTTGGCTGTCCCTGTACGAGCGCCCGGATTCCGCCTATGGACTGGTGAACATGCGCTCGCTGAACTCGCTCGTCACGGATTCTTCGGCCGCTTCCTCCAGCTGGGGCTGCGGCTCGCGCGTGCTGAATGGCGCGGTGAACGCGTTGCCCAATGGACTGTGGCTGACGCCGCTTTACACCCTGTTTGCCAACGCCGGCTGGGCCAGGGGACTGGTGACGACCACCGAGATCACCCACGCGACGCCGGCGGGTTTCGCGGCCAACGCGAGTTCGCGCGATAGCGCCCAGCTCATCGCCGCCCAGTACCTGGAGCGCAAAGTGGACGTGCTGCTGGGGGGCGGACGGCAGTTTTTCGATTCGGCCAAGCGGCGGGACAAACGCGACTTGAAGGCGGCCTATAAAACCGCCGGGTATCAGGTGGTGGAGACGCGGGAAGATTTGTACGCCGCGCCGGGCGGACCGTTGCTGGGGCTCTTTGCGGAGGGGCATCTGCCTTACACCATCGATCGCGCCAGCCAGCCGATCGCCACCGCCCATGTGCCCTCGCTGGCCGAAATGGCCCGGGCCGCGCTGGAGCGGTTGGCGGCCAAGGGGCCCTTCATATTGCAGGTCGAGGGCGGGCGAGTGGATCATGCCGCCCATAATTCCGACGGGGCGGCGGCGATTCATGAAATGATCGCATTCGACGAGGCGTTGGAGACGTGCCTGGAGTTTCAAAAAAGCCACGCGGACACCTTGATTGTGGTCACCACCGATCACGGCAATTCCAATCTGGGTTTGAACGGCATGGGCGGCGGTTATGGCCACAGTTCCATGTGTTTGGAAAGAGTGGCCCGGGTCACCGCGTCCTTGCCCGAGATTTTGGCCAAAATCAAGTCGCGCGGCGAAAAAGTGCGTCCCCCCAAGATGCCCGCCATGACCGAAAAAGCGGCCAAATTGCCTTACGAATTGCCGCCGGTCACGTTTAAATATGAAGCGGAAGAGGCGGAACTCCGGCTCAAGACGGAGGAAGAAAAAAAGGCCAAGGAAAAGCCCGCCCCGAAAACCAGGCCTTTCAAACTCTACGTTAGCGCGGCGGACATTCGGGAAGTGATCGGGCAAGCGACGCAATTCCAGGTATCCCTCCACCGGGCCGCGCTTTTCAGCCAGTTTATCTTGGGGAAATACGTTCCGCTCAACGATTCGCTCAATTCGGAAACCGCGCAACTGGGCCAGCTCATGGGCAATTATTTGGGTATCGGCTGGACGGGCACTTCCCACACGGCGGATTATACGCAATTGGCCGCCGTGGGGCCCGGGGCCGCGCGATTCTCCGGATTCATCCAGAATACGGATATTTTCAAACACTACACCGACTTGGCGGATATCGCTTTCAAAAACCCGGAGTTACCGGTGTATGCCGAGGTCGGGATGGGCGATCCGGAAGTGGAAGCGGTGGCCGCTTACGGCGAGCCGTATTTCGATGCCTTTGCCTGAAGCGCAAGCTGGAGCGTTAATCCTTTGAACCGGAACCGCGGCGGAAGACGTCGCAAAAAAACGGCGCGATCGAAATCGCGCCGTTCCGGTTCCTCCAAACCGCGGGAAAATTCCCGGGCTAGAGGGCTAATTAGACATCGTAGTACATGTGGAATTCGTACGGATGCGGGCGGAGACGAATAGCATCGTGCTCTTTGCGCTTGGTACTGGCCCACATTTCGAGGAAGTCCGAAGTGAAGACGTCGCCCTTGAGCAGGAAGTCATGATCCTTCTCCAGCGCTTCGATCGCGTCGGCGAGGCTGCCCGGAACGCTGGGCACCTTCTTGAGTTCCTCGGGCGGCAGCTCATAAATGTTTTTATCGAGCGGTTCGCCGGGTTCGATCTTATTGATGACACCATCCAAACCCGCCAGTAGCAGGGCGGAGAAACAGAGGTAAGGATTGGCGGACGGATCGGGCGGGCGATATTCGATGCGGATGGCTTTGGGGTTATCGCTGTAGGTCGGGATGCGGATGGCCGCGCTACGATTGCGCGAGCTGTAGGCCAAGTTCACCGGCGCTTCATAACCGGGCACCAGACGCTTATAGGAGTTGGTGGTCGGGCTGCAGATGGCGCACAGGGCTTTGGCATGCTTAAGGATGCCGCCGATGTAGTAGAGGGCCATCTTGCTCAGGCCGGCGTATTCACCGCCCGCGAAGAGGGGCTTGCCCTTCTTCCAGAGGGATTGATGGACGTGCATGCCGGAGCCGTTGTCGCCAAATAGAGGTTTGGGCATGAAGGTGGCGGTTTTGCCGTGCTTGGTGGCGACGTTTTTCACCACGTAACGGTAGACCATCATCTTGTCGGCGCTACGGAGCAGGCTGTCGAATCGATAGTCGATTTCGGCCTGGCCGGCGGTGGCGACTTCATGGTGTTGGCGCTCGATGGGCACGCCCAACTGCTCCATGACCATGATCATTTCGCTGCGGATATCCTGCTGCGTATCGTTCGGGGCGACGGGGAAATAACCCTCTTTGGCGCGGATTTTGTAGCCCAGGTTCGGCATCTCGTCGCGGCCGGTGTTCCAGTGGCCTTCGTTGGAATCCACCGTGTAGAAACAGCCGTTGGTTTTCTGCTCGTACTGGACGTTGTCAAAAATGAAGAATTCGGCTTCCGGTCCAAAAAACGCGGTATCGGCTAAACCGGTGCTTAGGAGATACTTTTCCGCGCGCTGGGAAATGCCGCGAGGATCTCGGGTGTAGGGTTCCTTGGTGCCGGTCTCGGCGATGGTGCAAGTCAAACTCAACGTGGGAGCGGCGCAGAAGGGGTCGATGAAGGCCGTGTCGGGATCGGGCATGGCGAGCATGTCGCTGGCTTCAATGCTTTTCCAGCCGCGGATCGATGATCCGTCGAAGCCGAATCCTTCCGCGAACACTTCCTCGGTTAACTCGGCAATCGGACAGGTAAAGTGCTGCCACAAGCCAAAGGTATCGACAAATTTAATGTCGACCAGTTTGGCGCCCTGCTTTTTGGCCGTTTCAATGACGCTTTTCGGTGTACTCATTTTTTGTTGATGTTACATTTTTGTTTCTTTAGCGCACCGGTTCGGAGGCAAGATTTAACCCTGCCTCCGAACCAGCCATCGCAAATCTTTTTCCGCTCAGCCGTGGTACCCTTCCTCACCATGTTCGGCAAGGTCGAGGCCCAGGGTTTCAACTTCCTCGCTAGGACGCAATCCAATAATCGCTTTCACAATGAACGCAATCACCACGGTGCCCACAATCGCAAGGGTAAGTGTCAGGCCGATGGCTTTAATTTGCTCAAGCCACAGAGTGTGTCCAACATAATCTTTCAAATTCGTCGCCAAATTGGCGTTGACGTCGTGCGTCGCCAGCACGCCGGTCAGGAACGCCCCGGTGGTGCCGCCCACGGCATGCACGCCGAAAGTATCCAAGGCGTCATCGTAGCCCAACAGCGCTTTCAATTTGTAGCAGGCGAAGAAGGGCACGAGACCGGCGATGATGCCGATAATCACGCTTCCTGAGGCGTTTACGAAGCCCGTAGCCGGGGTGATTACGACTAATCCCGCCACGGCGCCCGAACAAAAACCCAAGATACTCGGTTTACCTTTGATGGTCCATTCCGCCAGTGCCCAGACAAAAGAGGCAATCGCGGTGGCGATGGTGGTCGTCATGAAGGCGTTGGCCGCGATGCCGTCGGCCGCCACGGCGCTACCCGCGTTGAAACCGTACCAGCCCACCCACAGCATGCCCGTTCCCACCATACAAAAAACCATGCTATGCGGCGGCATGGGTTCCTTGGGGAAGCCTAAGCGTTTGCCGAGGATTATGCACAAGATCAAGGCCGACCAACCCGAGGACATATGCACCACCGTGCCGCCGGCGAAATCGATCGCTTTGATCTTGGCCGACGAATTCCAAACGCCGTTCATGAAGCCGTCGACGCCCCAAATCATATGGGCCAAGGGGAAGTAGACGATGAACATCCACAGGGTGACGAACGCCAGGATGGCCGAAAATTTCATGCGCTCGGCGATGGCGCCGATGATGAGCGCCGGGGTGATGATGGCGAACATTAATTGATACATCGAAAAGACGTTGTGCGAAACCCAGTAGGAATAATCCGTGTTGGGCGCCGAGTCCACGCCCTTTAAGAAGGCGAAGGTCAGGCCGCCCAGGAACGGGGAGCCTTTGGCGAATACGAAACTGTATCCCACCGCCCACCAGAGAATCGTCACCAAACCCGCGATGCCCAAGCATTGGGCCAGCACGGAGAGCACGTTCTTGCGACGTACCAAGCCGCCGTAGAAAAGGGCCAGACCGGGCAGCGTCATGAACAACACCAACGCGGCCGAAGTCATCATCCAGGCGTTGTGGCCCGGGCCGGCGCCGCCGACTTTCGAGGTGATTTTCGCGTCCGCCGCGTCCGCCCCGCGGGCGGCGTTGTTAATATATGCTTCCAAGTCGGCGACGCGTTGTTCCATATTCGGCTCGGCTTTGGTCGCCGTCGCGGCGGGTGCCGCGGCTGCGGCCGCCGGAGCGGCGTTGGTATCCTCGGCGGCTAAGATGGTGTTCAGCGAACACGCTCCCAGCAGAAGTCCTATAAGAAATAGTTTTTTCATATCATTTATGGCGCTATGGGTCTTAAATTGGTTGGTCCACGCGGACTAGACGGCTTGATTTCCTTTCTCTTCGGTGCGGATGCGAATGGCCTCCTCCACGGGGTAGACGAACACTTTGCCGTCGCCAATTTTTCCCGTTTTGGCGGATTTGACGATGGCGGCAATCGCTGGCTCCACTTGATTGTCCGCGACCACGGTTTCGATTTTGATCTTGGGCAGAAAATCCACGGTGTATTCACTCCCGCGGTAAATCTCCGTGTGGCCTTTTTGGCGGCCGAATCCCTTGACTTCGCTTACGGTCATACCCTCGATTCCGATGTCTCCGAGGGCGTCCTTAACTTCCTCCAATTTAAAAGGCTTTATGATGGCTTCGATTTTTTTCATATCAGTCGCAGTTAGTTATTGTTGCCTGCGTTCAGGGCTTAAGCACTCGGTGTGCCAGATTGTTTTGGAAGGGTGGATATGCGGTTCTAATATATTGAATATAAATGTATTATAAATATTATTTAAGGTCGAAAATAGGCGCTGGTTTGGTTGATTATGTTCAGGGTGGTTTTTTTTGATCACCCCTCTGCATTAGTAAATGGATATTCCGCCGCAGGGGTGCATTCGCTTGGCTGATACCAGCGTCTGACTTCGCGGAGGAGAAAGGACGTGGAGGTAAAGGAGGTTTCCCGTCCTTCGGAAAGGCTGCTAGGCGGCTTTATTGGCGCGCACCACGAGCATGGGGATGGAGGTGCTATGGCGTACTTCGTCGATGGTGCTGCCGAACAAAATATCCCCGATCAAGCGATGGCCGTGCGAGGTCATGGCGATTAAATCGCAACCTTCGTTCCGGGCGGTTTTCACAATTTCCGAGGGGGGTTCTCCCATCGCGAGGTGGGAGTCCACCGTGAGTCCAGCGGCGCGCAGTTGGACGGCTTTGGCCTCCAGGTAGGCGCGGTCTTCGATGATTTCCTTGGAATCGCTGAGTTTGAAACGGTCGTAATGCCGAGCCGCCCAGCCATCGGCGACATGCACCAGCAGCAAGCGGGAATGACAAAGCTGGGCCAGCTGAATGATGTGAGGGATCAGGCTTTCATCGGCCGGCCCATTTTCCAGCGCCACTAAAATCTTTTGGTACATAAAAGCATTCTAAATCCAGGCGCTCGGCGGGTCAATTTTTCAACGGCTGGCCGGGCCTTGTTGGTCGAGTAATCCAGCGGGGTCACCCGGTGATGCCCACCAAATCGAGCACAAACTTCAAATTCAAGAGCACGATCAGGCCGGTGGCCAGCCAGGCCAGGATTTTCAGCCACCAGGGGCTGGCGAATTCCCCCATTTTGCGCCGGTCGCTCGTGAAGACCACCAGCGGGATGACCGCAAAGGACAACTGGAGGCTAAGCACCACCTGGCTAAGCACCAGCAGTTTGGTGGTGCCCGCTTCGCCATAGATCGCGATGCCGATCACGGCGGGGATGATCGCCAAAAGCCGCGTGATCAACCGTCGCAGCCAAGGCCGCAGGCGCATCTCCAGAAAACCTTCCATGACGATTTGGCCCGCCAGCGTGCCGGTGAGCGTGGAGTTTTGGCCCGAAGCCAGCAAGGCCAGCGCGAAGAGGACGCTCGCCACGGGCGCGCCGAGCATCGGGCCCAACATTTTGTAGGCGTCCTGGATTTCGGCGACGCCGGTTTCGCCGTGGGCGTGGAAGGTGGCCGCCGCCACGATGAGAATGGCCGCGTTGATAAAGAGCGCCACGGTTAGGGCCACCGTCGAATCCAAGGTGGCGAATTTGATGGCCTCTCGCCGGCCTTCCGTCGTGGCTTCGTATTTACGGGTTTGGACAATGGAGGAATGCAAATACAAGTTGTGAGGCATCACCGTGGCGCCCAAAATCCCGATGGCGGCGTAGAGCATCGCGGTGTTCTTGAAGATTTCCGCATGGGGCGCCAAACCGCCTACGATGGCGCCCATTTTAGGATGGCTTAAAGCCAGTTGAGTAATGAAACAGCCGCCGATGGCCATGATCAACGTGACCACCAGCGCTTCCATGTGGCGAAAGCCGCGATTTTGCAGATACATCAAGGCGATCACGTCCAAAGCGGTCAGCAAAGCGCCCGCGATCAAGGGGATATTAAACAGCAAATATAGCGCGACGGCGCAGCCGATGATTTCGGCCAGGTCGCAGGCGCAAATGGCGACTTCGCACATGAGCCACAGCGAAATGGCCACGGGTTTGGGGTAATGATCGCGGCAGGCCTGGGCTAGGTCGCGGCCGGTCGCAATGCCGAGCCGGGCGCATAACGTTTGCAATAACATGGCGATCAGGCTCGAAAGGAGAATAACCCACAGAAGTTGGTAGCCGAATTGGGAGCCGCCTTGCAGGTCCGTGGCCCAGTTGCCGGGGTCCATGTAACCCACGGCCACCATGTATCCGGGCCCGGAAAACGCCAGCATTTTACGCCAGAATCCGAATTCCTTAGGCACCGGAACGGTGCTGTATACTTCCGAAAGGCTCGGTTTGCGGTTGGGATTTCTCCAACCGCTTTTTGCCGCCGCCGCCGCTTCTGTTTCGCTCATGGTGGATGGATGCCTGCCGTCTGAAACGCAGAATATGCCCGCATAATATACCCGCAAAATCCCGCGAGTCAAAAAACAAGCGCCAACGGGTGTGATTTTGTCGCGCGTACGAGAAACTTGCCACTCGCGCGCTGGTTGGAGTACCTTGATGCCGTGCGCCCCTTGGACGTTCAAATCATCGGTAGCGAGCTGGCCATCAAATGGGATGACCAGACGGAGTCCTTTATTTCCTTAAATAGCTTGCGCCGGTATTGTCCGTGCGCCGGCTGCAAAGGGGAAGTGGATGTCTTGGGCAATTTGCACAAGGGTCCGGAGATACCCCTGACGGCGGATTCCTTCCAGCTGGTCGGCCTCCAACAAGTTGGGGGCTATGCCTTGCAGCCGGTTTGGGCCGATGGCCACGAAAGCGGCTTATTCACTTTCGATTTCTTGCGGCGGCTGCCTTCCGCATCGTGAACTCGCGCTGGAGATGGCGCGGCGCGCGGAGTTTTTAAAACCGCTCCACCAGCTTGTCGATGAGGAAATTGCTTTCCCGCATGGCCTGCTCGCAAAACGGGCCAAACCAGGCGGAAGTGCGCTCGAACTCCGCGCAAAACGCCGCTTTATCCCCGGTTTCCAGCCATTGGCGCAAGGTGCTGAACGATTCGATGTATTGCTTCACCACGTCCCGCCGCTCTTTGGTGGCAAAGATGATTTCCGCGTATAAACTGGGGTCTTGCGCGAAAAACCGGCCAATCATTCCGAGTTCGAGTCGGTAGATGGGGCTGGATAGATCGAGCGTGCGGCCGATGTTGACGTCCTGATGGCGCAGAAAATGGCCGAACGCGAACGCCGAAAAATGCCGTAAGGCCTGGACGACGGTCATGAGGTTGTCATGCTCCTCCGCGTCGAGATACAGGACGATGTTGCCCCAGGCGGCCAATTGATCCATGAGCCACTGGCATTGCTCGGGTGCGCGGCCCATAGTGGCGGCGACCAGCTGCTTATCCATGGTGGTGGTCGAAGGACCAAAGAGCGGATGCAAGCCGATAACGGGTCCCGCGTGCGCCGCCAGCATCGCCGCCAACGGCGCTTTTTTTATGCTCGTAATGTCGGCTAAAATGCAATCGGCCGGGAGATGGGGGCCGAGTTTGGCAATGACCGCCCCCGTGGCTTCGATGGGCACGCTGGCGAGCGCCAAAGAAATTCCCCGGCACAATTCGGACACGCGCGGCCAATCGCGCACGTCCAGGACGCGCACCTCGTAGCCGGCGTTGGCGAACCAGCGCGAAAAATAACGGCCCATGCGGCCCAGTCCGCCGACGATCAAGACTTTGGCCCCGGGCCGGATGCCGGCCCGCGAAGTTTGCGCCGTTTGTTTCATGCGCGACTGGCGCAAGATGCAGCGGTACAACTCTTCGATGTGATCCGGATCAAGCCCCGCTTTTTGCGCTTGCTCGCGTCGCTGGGAAATCAGGTTTTCCTCGCGCGCCGGGTGGTAAACTGGAATTTGCCGGGCTTTTTTTAAGGCCACGACTGCTTGCACGCGCTGGTGGCGCCGCGCTAGCAAGGTGACGATTTGCTCGTCGATCGCGTCGATTTCCCCGCGTAGTTTATCGAGCGAGGGAGCGGTCGGGTCGTTGCCGTTAGCGGGTGGCCAGGGGGCGCCCGTTGGGTCAGTTGCATTCACAGTGGTCATTCGCCTAGTGTTTTTCCAAGCCGCCAAAATACCCGCCTCCGGTGGTTTGAGCAAGGCTGGCTTCTAGAGTCCTTGAAGCTCAAAACACGTGGTGAACAGATCCAGTTTCAGGAAGCCGGACCGGCAAATAGTTGGGTCCGAGGCGCCGCCTCGCTAGCTCGCTCGCGAATGCTCGGCTGCGGGTCAATATCGCCAGCGCCGCTTTAGGTGTTTGGGTGGGAATCGCGCGGATTTCCGTTGGATGAAACATTGATTCGCCCCGGAGGTTGCGCCAGAATCCCCGCTATGAAAGCCATTCGCCCGCTCCTTTTATGGATTGTCCTTGCGCTGACGCATCCGGAAACACTGCCGGCTCAAATGACGACCGGCGGTGCGATGGAAAACTTTGGTTCGGTGTTTAACTTGACGGCCAAAGATTGGTCGGCCGAGCAAATCGATTGCAGCCTGGGCGCGAACGTGCTTTGGCCCGGGGATGAGGCGGCTTTCACGTTCTTCATCCAACCCGGCCAGCCGTATAAAGGGACGCTAAAAGCCGAGGTCATTCAATACGGCACGAAAGGTAAACCGGGCGATTGGTGGAAGCCGGTGGTGTTCAAGCTTGCCGACGTGAGCGCGAGTTCGTTCGATGTGGATTTGCCCGCCGAGGGAGGCGCCGTCATGGTGAAACCGCGCGTTGGCGACCTGTATGGCGGATATGCCGTGGTGTTGGAATTGGCGGGGCGCGGGCGGGTTTTCGGTTGCGCCTGCGTGCGCGTGGCGGCGGCGGAGCCGGGACGAGAGCGGCTACCCACTTACGCCATGGACTTGGGCTGGCCGCATGAGCTCTCGCCGCGCGTTTTCAACGTGTTCAAGCGCCTGGGCGTTAAAGGCGCCCGGACTGAAGGCGGCTACCACACCATCGCCGATGCGCACATCGATTGGGCGATGGCGAATGATCTGACGCTGATGCTCACGGTGGGTTGCGGCGGCACGCCCGCCAGTCAGCAACCCTTAGGCCGCGGGCGGCCGTGGCTTAAGGAGGACGGCGCGTGCAGGGAAGGCATTAAGGAAGATTTAGCCTGGTTGCCTTCGTTCGACCCCGAGTTTAAGCGCTATCTTAAAGAGGTGATCAGCCAATACGGCTGGCCCAAAGGGCCGATCAACGCGGTCGAACTTTGGAATGAGCCCTGGGAGGGGGTTTCCATTTCCGGCTGGGGCGCGGATATTCTCCGGTTCCGGGAAATATACGAGGTGATGGCCTCGGCGGTGATGGAGGCGCGCCGGGAGGCCGGGGTCCAAGTGCTCATCGGCGGCGCCTGTTCGTCCGCCAATACGCGCGATAAACTTTTTTGCGATGGCACCGACAAATTCCTGCCCTGGCTGGATTTCGTGAGCATCCATTACCAACCGCTGGCCGCCGATCCCGTGCTCGAGCCCAAATGGATGAAGCGCCAGGGCGAGTACGGCCGCGTGGCGGTCTGGGATACGGAAAGTTGGGTGGCCAATTCGGATGACCGGGTGGCGTCGGTGATCGCTTCGATGCGCGCCATGGGGCAGGACCGGACGGCGGGCATTTACGCGGGTAACGTGTTCACTTCGCAAAAGCCCAAGGTGCGGGGCCAGGAATACGCCGTGGCGCAAGTGTGGTCCGCGGGCGCGTCGGTGGCCGCCTGCCAGCGGTTCATCGGCCAGCGCGCTTTCCGGGAGATTCTGTTTAAAAACGGTTTGCCCTGGGTGTTCGTCTTCGACGGCTTGCCGCCGCGCGTGGGCGAAGGGCGCGCCGGCCCGCCGAATCCCGATGACGGCACGGTGGTGGTTGTGGGCGATCTCAGCGCCAGTTACGACCCGAATCGCGTGTTATTCCGCTCCGTGCGGTTGCGGCCGGAGGCCAGTTTGAAATTGCCGGATGCCCGGGGCCGGTTTGTGCTGCACGATTTTTATGGCAATCCCCTGGCCGCGTCCGGCGGCTTCATTCAAGTGCCCTTGAATCAGCTCGGATATTTCCTGCGTACCGATGGCAGCCGGGGCTCGTTTCAAAAGTTGATAGACGCCATCGCCAAGGCTGAAATTCGGGGATTGGACCCGGTCGAAATCATCGCTAGCGACTTCACCGCGTCGATTTCATCCAAACCCAAAATGCGGTTTAAAGTAACGAATGTGTTGAATCGTCCCGTGAAAGGCCGCCTCGCCGTCCACCTGGATGGTTTGACGCTTGAGCCCGCTGAGCAGCCCGTGGCGCTACCCGGGCAAGCGAGCCGGGATTATTTCGTGACGGTGACTCAGGGCGCGGCGGCGGCCGATAATAATTATCGGCTGCTGGCCGCTTTCGAAGGGGTCGATGGCGGGGTGAAACATGTGGAAATCATGCATGCCAACGTGATTGCGCGGCGCGCCGTGACGGTGGATGGCAAACTGGAGGATTGGCAGGGAGTGATACCGCAGACGGGTGCTCAGGAGGTCAAAGCCAACGCGAGCGAGAAAGCGTACTTGCCCTTTAAAGACTGGACCGAACAAATTGGCGGCGGCGCCACCACCGCCTGGCTCGCCTATGACGATAACTATTTCTATTTCGCGGCCCAAGTCCCGCGCCTGGAGGGCTTGCCCCGATTTGAAACCCGCAATGACGATGATTATTTTTATCCCGATAAAGTCTTTAGTAAAGGCGTGGCATTAGCGTGGCCCGCCGGGGTCCGGCATTTCTCCTACCGCAAGGATTTCGAGGTGCCTTCCGGCAACGGGCGGCACAATGTGCAAATCGCGTTCAACGTCTTGTCCGCCGAGCACAAGGGGCACTACTCGCATCCGCCGGGCACGATGCCCCGGTTTTGCGCTTATTTCGACACCGATTATGAGTTTGCCCTGAACCAAGTGGGTGATGCTTTTGGCGGGGGGACGGAGATTTTTTGTCTGCAGAAGCCCGGCCTGGTACGTAAGCATTTCTTTCCCCGGCAGCCCAAAGCCGCCCTCGACGGCGGCCCGGTCAAAGGCGCCGCCAAGCTGGTGGTTAAGGGCAACCTCATGGAATGCGCGTTGCCCTGGTCCGAATTGCCGGAGGTAAAGCAACGGCTGGCGGCCGGCCAGACGGTGAAATTCAGTTTTCGGGTCAATCAAGGCGGCGCGGCCTATGAGCTGGCCGTCGGGCGCAGCGTTTCCAAAGACAATTGCTTCGCCTTTCACAACGATTGGACCACGCATTGGGCCAACGAATTGGAGTTTGGGGTGGAGAAGTGAAATGGCGCGGGTTGCTCGGGGCGGGCTGGTTAGGGTGGGCCGTGAGCTTGGCCGGCCAGTCGCACCCGCTAAGCTATGCGCCCGCTCCGGTGGATAATCCGCTCAAAGGGCTCGTGCCCTACGCAAACCAAGCGGGCACGAATTTCCCCTGCAGCATGGAGTATAGCTATTTGCCCTTGAAGGACGTGGTCAAGGGGGTGGGGGAGTATGATTGGCAGCCGCTCGAGCGGTTGCTTGACGAGATTGCCAGCCGTGGCCGGCAGGCCGTTTTCCGATTTTATCTCGACTACCCGGGCCAAGCTTGCGCCGTGCCGGATTATCTGCTTCAGACCGGTTTGAAAGTGACGCGGTGGAACTCCAGTAGCGCCTCCGGCGACCCGTGTTTTAGCCCCGACTATGAGGACCCGCGTTTGCGGGAGTGCCTGACGAATTTCATTGCCGTATTAGGGCGGAAATACGATGGCGATCCGCGTGTGGGTTTCATCACCGCCGGGTTGCTTGGTCTGTGGGGCGAATGGCATACTTCGCCGCGCGGGGATTTATGGGCTGGCAAAACGGCGCAGGCGGAAATCCTCGCCGCCTATGAACGCGCGTTTAAAACCACGCGCGTTTTGCTGCGCTACCCGGCGGGATTGGGGCATCGTGAATATGCGCCCAACGCCGATCGCGCTTTCGGATACCACGATGACTCGTTCGCGTATGCCACCCTGGCGGACGCTGGCCCGTCGCACGGCTGGTATTTTCTCAAACTCATGGCTGCGGCTGGCGCTTTGGGAAAATGGAAATCCCAGCCGATCGGGGGCGAAGTCAGGCCGGAAATCTGGGGGTGCTGTTACGATGAGCCGGGCTGCGAGCCGGCTGGTCAGGCCTTTGCCGATTGCGTAGAGCAGACCCATGTGACGTGGCTCATGGATTCCGGCGCGTTTACTCAGCCCATGACCCCGTCAAGATTCGCAAAAGCGGCGCGTCTCGTTCGGCGCATGGGCTACGAGTTTTACGTCGAGAAAGTCGGCATCCACGTCGGCGGCCAAGGGGCGATGGACGTTTCCCTGTGGCTTGAAAACCGAGGAGTGGCCCCGTTTTACTATCGTTGGCCGGTGGAATTGGCCGCGCTCGACCCCACGGGCCGGATCGCGGCTACCTGGCGGACGACTTGGGATCTTACCGAACTCGCCAGTGGAACCGGCGCCCGCCCTTGGCGACGCAAAATCGAGCGGGGCCACCTCCCGCCGGGCGATTATAAATTGCTCCTGCGCGTGGTGAACCCCTTGCCCAATGGCCGTTCGCTGGGATTTGCCAACGCCGCGCAAAATGCGGATAAGCTCGGCTGGCTGACCTTGGTTGAATTCAATCAACCCAAGAAAAAGCGATAGCCAGCCGCGCCCGGCCGCGTCTCCTCCACCAAAGGCTGGGTGAGCGTGGTGGTCCGGCCATCCAGAGCCAGCAACGTGGCTTGCGGGGTGGCGCGCTTTAACCGCAGTCCAAGCTGGTCAAACCGCGCGATGAGCCCCGCGTCGGCCGTTAGCTTTTCGTAAAGTTGAGGTCCCAAGGCTTGGTTGGAATTGATGGGTATCCGCACTTGCAATTCGCGGGGCGCGAGATCGGTCGGTTTCAGACGCACGCCAGCTTGGGTTTGGGCCGAATTCAAATACAGACGGTTCAAGGTGAATACGGCTTCGCTGCGCGTGCGGTACGCCAGCAGGATCGGGCCCAGCGCGCCGATGAGGTGCTTGTTCGCCGTATTATTGGTTGGGTTGGCGAAATCCAAGGTAACCAAGGGCTGTTGGGCTCCGCCCAAGTTATAAAGGGTCATATGGCAGCCGCTGGGCACCGCCACTTTATCCCCTTCGCGCAAAACCCAGAGTTCGGGCTCGCCTTGCTCTCGATCCAAGACCATCAGGCCATAGGATTGGTATTCGTAGATTTCCTGGCTGCGCGAGCCCTTGGGGTCGGCCACATGCCAATGCCCCATGGTGCAGCCCAACACTTCCAGCGACCCCGCTTGGCTGGTCTCCCCGTGGATGGCGCGGGCGGGCACGTCGGGCAGGATGGTAATATTCGGCCAAAGCGGGGTTCCGCCGTGGTCGGCGCCGCTGTACACAATGGCGGAAGCTTCCTGCTGGAAGGCGATGCCCGCCCAGTCCCCATGCGCAAAAGCGCCGATCGCCTGGTCGAGCCGGCGCTCTTTAATCGTGTATTGGCGCGCGTTGGCGCTGGTATGATCAAGTTGAATCCACGCCGGCTCGGTGAACGAGATCCAGCGTGGCTGTTGCGTTTGATAGCGAGTGTTCGCGGGTAAATTCATGCGTCTACGCCATGACGGCCATCGTCATGCCAGACTACTCAATCAAGCCCGGTTCAATGAGTCAATAGACATTTGCGCTTGAGCTCGGGTTTAGAAATTCTTGAAATCTCCATCCGCGGGAGGCGGGCTGGATTTGCGGAGGCCGGTCTCCGGCCGCGCCACCGTAGTGGAATGTTCCAGCTTCAGATGGGGTTTGCCATTCTTAACCGCGGCGACCTGGGCTGGCTGGGTGGGGGTGGCTGGCGGTAGCTTTATCATCGCGTTGCCCCGTTGCTGGCGGGTCGCGGGATTGCTATCGCTGCCGACTAACACGGCCAAATGATCCACCGCTTCCCGCAGGGTTTCCGCCTGGGCGTTGAGTTCCTCCGCCGCGCTGGCGCTCTCCTCGGAGTTGGCCGCGTTGGATTGGGTGATCTTATCCATTTGGGAGATGGCAATATTGACTTGCTCGATACCCTGGCTTTGTTCGCGCGCTCCACTGAGGGCTTGGGCGGCGATTTCAGCGGCATGGCGCACTTTAGTGACAATTTCGAGCAGGCTCTTCTCCACGCGTTCGTTGATTTGCACGCCCCGACCGCTCTTTTGGATGGAATCCTCGATTTTGGCGGCGGTTTCCCGGGCGGCTTGGGCGCAACGTTGGGCCAGGTTGCGCACTTCGTCGGCGACGACGGCGAAGCCCATACCCGCTTCGCCCGCGCGGGCGGCTTCCACCGCCGC
>DBTJ01000093.1:0-20203 GCA_002306985.1 Verrucomicrobia bacterium UBA1319 | reverse complement strand
AAAGCGATTTCATCGATGGTCTTGATGATCTTCGCGATATCGTCGCTGGCGGCTTTGATATCATCCATGGCTTTGCTCATGGCGCGCATATCCTCGGCGCCGGTATCCCCGGCGGCGCGGGCGGATTCCAATAATTCTTTCGCGCCCTGCGCCCCCTCGGCGCTGCGTTTGGCCATGCTGGCGATTTCCTCCAGCGAGGCGCTGGTTTCCTCCAGCGAGGCGGCTTGGGCGCTGGTGCCTTCCGCCAAAGATTGGCTGGAACTGGAGACTTGGTGGGCGGCGTCCGTGGTTTGCTCAGCGCCTAAAGAGAGGATGCCGATGGCTTTATTGATGGGCAGACTGACGGAACGGGCCGTAAAGAGCATGATCACCATCCCGATGACGAGCACCACGATTCCTGAGATAAAAAGGATGAACGTCATGCGTCGAATGGGGGCGTCCAGTTCGGCGATTGGGGCGGTAACGGCTACGCCCCAATGCAACTTTTCGCTCGTGCGGAATAACGCCCGTTTTTGCGTGCCTTCAAAATTGTAATCCATAAGACCGTTGCCCAGTTGCAGAATTTTCGTTCCCCAATCCTGGGCGCCGATTTTGTATTTGAGAATGTGTTCTGGATTGGGGTGGGCCAAGATGACGCCACTGTTGTCATACATGAAGACGTATCCGGTGTTGAGCACTTTGATATGGCTGACAAATTTGGCGCTGAACCAATTCAGGCTGAGAATCGTGAAAACGGCCCCGCGCACGGTGTCGCCATCCTTAACTGGGGCGGCCAGCACGACAATGGGATTGCCACTTTTGCGGCTGGTGATCACCTCCGAAACGGCCACCCTGCCGGCGAGGGCTTCCTTGATGTAGGAGCGATCCGCCACATTCACTTTGCCAATGGTGTCCGAAGTTGCGCTGGCAATGATGGCCCCTTTGCTGTCGACCATGGAAATGTCTTCCAAGTGTGTGAGAACCGATTTGGCTTTGGCGAATATACCGGAAATGGCTTGGGCGGCGGCCGGGCTTTCCGGATCCATTTGGGTCGCTTTCAGGGCATAGGGATTCGCCGCCCACAGAATCGTGGTGTCGCGCTGACCATCAATCCAGTTTTCCACATCCGTGACCAAAGTGGTGCAGGTTTGCTGTAATTGGGCGTCCAGCGAGGAGCTAAGCATGGACCGTGACATCAGGTAGGCCGTTAGCCCCATGCTTAAGGTCAAAACGATAATGAGCGACAAGGTTGGGACAATAATTCGATTTCTAAGATTCCATTTCATACTGGATGCGGGTTTGGATGGTTAGCATTTCACAGGTTATTCACAGGGTTAGGTTTTGCGACAATGGCTCGGGTTTCCTGGTTCGCCGATCTGGTGTTTACACGGCGGCCGGTGGCGCCTGACCGCGCGCCGCATCTAGTCCGGAGCGTTGGCGAGCCGTTGACCGAGTGCGGGGACTCCCGATGCATCTGCTTTCGGATGGGGGTAATCCCTAGTACGCCGGTTGTGTATCGTTGGTCTTCCTGCGGTGAGTAATTCCATGGCAACCCGGCTTGCTCCATAGTGGAGGCTAAGGGGTTCACCGGGACATCGATGAGAGCGGTGGCAAGTATATTGAACGACCCATTCATTAGGTGTGTTGGTTGGGATTAATATGAAAAAAGTCTTAAGGGTGTTTTATTAGTCCATATCCCACAAACCCGGCCTGGACGGCGTAAATGAAATACCGCCGCTCCCCGTTGCCGTGCGCTCATCTGGAATTCGCCTCCAAAAAATTAATAAAGCTAATGTATTCCTGGTATAAAGCATTATTCTGCTAATATCGATTGCTTCATTACTTATCGGATCGGCTAAGGGAAACTAAAGGGGTAGATTCGTATAAATTGGTGTCTTGGTGGCGGCCATGCGAACGCGAATGGACGGCTCGGAGGGTGGCTGAAAGTCGGCGGGTACGACCGTTCTCAGTCTCCTTTTGGCTGTTCTTTGGTTTGGTTTTCCCTTAAGGATGGAGCCTATGCAAAGCTTTCCGATAGCCACTTTGACCCGTTTCTTTCGGCGGTGGCGTGGGTGGGGCCGCGGACTGCGAGTCGGAGTGGTGGCGTTCGGCGTAGTCGCTTCTCCTATGGGCTTACGGATCGCGGCGGGTGAGGATTCGCAGCCCTATACCATCCGGCGGCAGGATCAAGTCTGGTGGCTTTATTCGCCCCAAGCTCAGCCCTTTTTCTCCCGGGGCGTGTGTTGCGTGATACCTGGCGCGGCGAAACCGAGCTATGATCCGGAGAATCCCGAATATGCGGCCTGGCGGTATTATGCAACCGATACGAATTGGGCGGCGACGGCGGTTCAACGGCTTCAAGCTTGGGGTTTTACGACGGCTGGCGGCTGGAGCGATGCCCGGCTGTTACGCCGAGTCCCCGGCATGCGTCTGGGACTGACCCCCGTGCTGCATATCGGTTCGACTGCCGGAGCGCCCTGGTGGGACATGTGGGATGCCCAGATCGTTCAGCGCATGGATGACCTCGCGCGAACCCAGATTCTGGCGGTGAGAGACGACCCTCGTTTAATCGGTTATTACTCGGATAACGAGTTAGGGTGGTGGAATGCGACGTTGTTTAAGATGACCTTGGAACAAGCCCCCGCCAGCGGCCAGCGCCAGCGGCTCATTAAACTACTGCGCCAGCATTATCACGATGATTGGACGGCGTTGTTGCGGGATTTTGACGCGGAGAACGCGGCTGGTTGGAAAGCGTTAAACCGGCGCGGCATGCTTTTTTTGCGTCCAGGTGGCGAGGGGATTCAAGTGATGCGCAAATTTCTAGGATTGCTGGCGGACCGGTATTACCAGCTAACGCACGATCTCATTCGCAAATACGATCCGCGCGGTTTGGTCTTGGGCGATCGCTATCAGTCGTTTTATTACCCGGAGGTGGCGCGCGCGTGCGAGCGGTATGTGGATGCCGTATCGAGTAACCTGAACGCCAGCTGGAACGACGGCACATGGGCGCGTTTTTACCTCGCCACGCTCCATGAGCTAACCCACAAACCGATCTTCGTCAGCGAGTATTATATGGCGGCGGCGGCCAATCGTTCAGGCAACCAAAACAGCCAAGGCATTTTCCCGGTGGCGCCCGATCAGCGTCAGCGAGCCCGGGCGGCGGCGCGGACACTCGCCGGTTTGGCTCAATTGCCGTACGTGATTGGCGCGGATTGGTTTCAGTATTTCGATGAGCCCAGGCACGGTCGCGCCGACGGCGAGAATTATAACTTTGGTTTGGTGGATATTCAGGACCAACCTTACGAGGAATTGGTGTCCGCGTTGTCGGCGGTGGCGGTAAACCGGCTCAAAGCCGCCGCTACTCCGACGCGTTTGGAGGTTTCGGGCGGCGTGCCTCCCGCGCCGGCTTCGCCGTGGGATGAATTCGCGCCGATGACCGCTTTAAAAGGTTGGGATCGAGAGCGCGGGTTTGTTCCGCCCGTCACGGAAGCGCCGTTGGCGGATTTGTATCTTTGCTGGACGCCGCAAGCGATCTATCTGGGGCTTTACGCGATGGATATTATCGAGGACGCCTATTACCGGGACCGTTCGCTGCCGAAAATCGACCGCCCATTGTGGTGCGTGCAAATCAATGGCCAGGAAGAAGTTCGCGCACGCTTGGGGGCGGGTCGCGAGGCGTTAGTGAGCCAAGCCGATGTCCCCGTACGGAATCTCTCGGGCCTCAATTTGAACACGCGCAACATCGCCATCATGGAAATTTCCGCCGCCAAGTTGGGGAAAACTCAATTTCGAGTGGGCGATGTCGTTGCGCTTAACGTCACGCTTGCCACCCATTGCCGGGCCTATCGCATGGGATGGCAAGGGAATTATACCCTGGCCCAATAATTGAAATTTCGCTGGGCGACGCTTGTCGGCCCACCGGTTTACTAATGGCTTTTGGCTTCTTTGCCGATGAGCATCGATTCCACGTGGCTGAGCTTGGACCAGTAGAAGCCGTAGAAAGCGATGAACACAAAGCACGCCAAGGGAACGATAAAGCTGCGGGACATATCATACTTATCGGCCACGTAGCCCATGAGCTTGGGCAAAACCGCGCCGCCCATAATGGCCATGACCAGGTAAGCGGAAGCCCGTTTCGTTTGATCGCCCATTCCGAAAATGCCCAAGGCAAAGATAGTCGGGAACATGATGGACATGAAAAAGTAACTCAAAAAGACGCACGCCACGGAAATCCATTGCAATTTGCAAAACACCAGCAGAGTCATAAGGATGTTCATGACCGCATAGAGGCCGAGCACTTTATGCGCGGAAAACCGCTTCAAGAGGCCCGCCCCGGTGATTCGGCCCAACAGGAAACAACCAAACGCCAGGGACGCCAGATTGGCCGCCCCTTTGTTACTGATGCTCAGGACGCCCTCCTTGTTCAGTTCAAACCAACCTTTCAGCCAGTTTTGCAGAATGCCCGCATGGTTGGCGAGCGATGTCATGGCCGCGTCCCAGGAGGCGGGAATCGCCGGAACATCGGCCGTCATGTAATTGATGAAGAAGCTAAAAATGCCCGCTTGGGCGGCCACGTATAAAAATTGAGCGGCCACCGCCAACGCAAAGTGGGGTCTAGACCAGAGGGAAAGCGTGGAAACTTTTTGAGTTCCGTCCAATTCGTAATCATCCTCGTTTTTAATATCCGGGACGTTGGCGAAGTAGAAAATAACGGCCAGAACCAGCACGACAATCGCCACGCCAACGTAGGGGATGTAAAGCGTTTGGCTCCCGGTGCTGGCGCCCGCCGCGTCTTTGGAATAAAAGTACATGCTGCCCACAATCGGCCCCAGAATCCAGCCGACGCCATTGCAAGATTGCGCCAGATTGATGCGTGTCGCGGCAAAGCGCGGATCACCCAGCACCGTGGTATATGGGTTGGCCACCGTTTCGAGGAAGGTTAGCCCGGCCGCGATCGCGCAAACGCCTAAGAGAAAGCCGGTAAAGGCGATCGCGGGGGAGACTTGGCCCGTGTGAGACAGGGCCTGAATTTGCGAGGCGGGAATAAACCAAAAACCGCCCAGGGCGACTACTACCAAGCCCGCGATGATACCGCCTTTGTACCCCAGTTTTTTAGCCACCCAGCCGGCGGGTAGGGCCATCAGAAAATAACCCAAATAATGCGCGAACTGCACCCAGGCGGATTGGGATTTGCTCAAGCCCAATTCCTCTTGGAAATGCTTATCCATGACGTCGATCATCCCATTGCAAAAACCCCACAATAAGAACAAGGAGCTGACCAGCGCGAAAGTCAGCGCATAAGTGCTGCCATCGGCGGTTCGAAACATGCTGGCTTTTTTCATAGTACTTCGTTGGCTACCTCCGAGCTGGCGAACAAACTTACGGCTAAGCGGTTTAGCGGCTCGCCTTTCGGAGGATTTAAGGGAGCCTAACCTGAGGATTCCGGCGAACGCAATGCAAATGTTCCGAATTGAACCGGAACCGTTTGCCCGTTAAATCAGATCCGTTCCGTAGCGTTCACCCACGAGCCGGTGCAACTCTTTGATCGCTTCGGCTTGGTCCGCTCGGCATACCAGGGTCGCATCCGGCGTATGCACGACAATGAGGTTGTCACCCCCGACGACCGTGATGAGATGCTGGGGATCGCTCGAAGCGACCAAGGCGCGGGAAGTGTTCAGCAAGATCGTTTTTTCGCTGGCAATGGCATTGTGATGGACGTCTTTCGGACAGATATCGGCAAAGGCGTTCCATGATCCAATATCTTTCCATTGCAATGGCATAGCAATCGATGCGACTCGGGCCGTGGTAGCGCGCGAGGCCGGTTCCATCACGGCGTAATCGACGCTGATTTTTTTCAGGGTGGGGTAAACCTCCGCAAGGACCGCCGATTGTTTGAGCGTGCCCCAAGCTTCGGCGATTCGTGCCAATCCGGTGTGTACTTCCGGTTCGAAACGGCGGATGCAATCCAGAAACGTGGCCGCCCGCCACACGAACATGCCGCTATTCCAAAGGTAACGTTCCGGCCCGGCTTGCAGGTAAGTTTGCGCGGCTTCGGCTTGGGGTTTTTCGCGAAACCGGTTGACCCGCCGCGCGTTATCTCCGAGCGGGTCGCCTAACTCCAAATACCCGTAGGCGGTGGAAGCAAAGGTGGGGGTTACGCCGAAAGTAACCAGTGTTTCCGGATGCTTTTCCGCCACTTGGAAGCCTTGGTCCAGCAAGGCGCGAAACTGGTCTTGCGGCTCGATCACGTGGTCGGACGTGCACACGCAAAACACCGCTTCGGGATCGTGCTTTTGCAGAATGGCCGCCGTAAATCCGAGCGCGCTCAGCGTGTCCCGGCCGGCGGGTTCGCCCAGAAAACGTTCGGCGGGGAGGGCGTCGAGCGATTGGCAGATGGCCTGGCGATGCCGCTCGCCCGCGCAGATATAACGCTGGGCGGCGGGCAGTAAGCCGTCCAGCCGGTCGTAAGCCAGGCGCAACAGCGAGCGGCCGCTGGCGAGCGGCAGCAATTGTTTGGGTAGCTGCGCCCGGCTCCAGGGCCAGAGGCGCGTGCCGGAACCTCCGGCCAAGATGACGGCATATCGCATAAATGTGGTTAGCTTAGGTGAACGAGTTTAGCCTCGGATTGGCCGCGTGGGAATGGAAAATCTTGGCCCTGGCATGACGAAAATTGACTTTTTGCTCGCGCGCTTAGGATGGGGGATTTTTTGCCGCGGCCGTCTCGGCGAGGGCGCGGCCGCATTGGTGGCAATAATTGGCATTAGGCTGCGCCGCGGCGCCGCAATCCGGGCAGGAGCGCAAAGCCGATTGATGGCGGTGGTGGATGACGAGGTTCCGGCTATACGGAATCCAGGCGAACGCATAGGCGAAAATTAGCACCGAATCGCGCTTATAGAACGTCGCGTAAGCAAACATGATCAAGGTGCCGATCAGGCTCAACCACCAAAAAGCCACGGGGACCACGACTTGCTTTTTCTTTTCCGTGGCATACCACTGCACGTAGAAACGCGATAAAAAAATCATGTTTCCCGCCCAGCCAACCACTTTCCAGGTATTCCATTCGATGCCTAGAAATTTGCCGTCATGCCAAATGATGCCATTAAACCAGTCCATGAAATATTACGTTAAATCCGCCGGCCGAGAATCGATCCCAAGCTAGCCACGCGCATCCGCTGACGCGCCTATAAACGCGCGGGAACGGATCCGCTACGGGGGGGCAAACATCTAAACCACCCCTCAGAGGGATTCCGTCAGGAGCTTCTCAATTTTGGATTCCACCCCCGGCCGGGCGCGCAAATCCCTGACGATTCCTGATTTATCGATTAGCCAAAAGGTGGGCAGTTGGGTGATGCCGCATTCGACGGCCCATTTTGTCAGCCAAGCCTGGCCATCGAAATATTGCGGCCAGGGGATTTGGCGATCTTGGATAAAACGGCTGGCGGCGGCTTCGTTTTTATCCAGGCAAATGCCGACCACTTCCAGACCCTTGGCGTGCCATTTTTCGTACCCGGCGAGATCTTCGTCCACCCCCGCCACATAGGGTCCGCACCACGAGGCCCAAAAAACCACGAGCACTACCTTACCCCGCAAAGCTTCCAAATCGAAGGTCTTTTTATCCAGCGTGGTGAATTTTAATTTGAGCGGTTTTCCGGCCCAGTCCAGTCTTTTTAAAAGTTGCCCGGCCTGGCGTTTCAGGTCTTCTTGCGGGCAGGTTTGGGCGATGTCCCTCGCCAAAGTGCGGGCGGGCACGTCGGCTTGCTCGCCGGCGATATCCAACAACATTTCCCACGGCTCGGGTCGCGCCGGGAACTCCGCCTGCAAAGCGCGCACCACTTGTTCGCAAGCGGCCAGGGATTTGGCGGTTTCCTGGTTGGCGGAAACGCGCATCATTTGGCGGCGGATGGCGCGCGCCTTGAGGTCGAACCGTTCATCGGGGCTTAACGCCGGGTTGCTTAATCGTTCCACCTCGATCTCGTTCAGCCGTTCGACGGCCTGTGTATATCCCATTTGCGCCGCCGCGACGAGCAATTGCTCCTCGCGCAGTCGCGCGGCGGGAGCGTTGGTGTGGTCCGGATAGCGCGCGTAGAAATCGCGGGATTTTTGCGCCGCCGCCGCTTCCCGCCGGGAGAGCGATACGCGATATTCCAAATACGCTTGCGGTGACGGGCGGTTGGTTTGCCACGCCTCGGGATAGGCCGAGGGCATGGCGGCGATCAGGGCCTGTAGATCAGCCCACGCCTGTTCGGCGCTGGTGGCGGCTGGTTGTTCCAGGGCGGGAGCGTTGGCCGTGCTCGTATCGCTGGCGGACAACAGGGGGGCGGCAACCAGCCCGCCCGCAAGCGCCGCCGCGAACCAGGTTAAACGGCCGTCCCGCATAGACGTTAGCTCTTTCCCGCGGCGATCAATTCCATCACCTTGGCGACGGCGTCGGCGGTTTTCACCGCCAGCAGCGCGCCCGCGCGGGGTTTGATCTCGACTTCGCCTTTAGCCAGGGATTTCTCTCCAATGCCGATCCGGATCGGGAAGCCGATCAATTCCGAGTCCTTGAACTTAACGCCGGGACGTTCATCGCGGTCGTCGAGGATGACATCCACGCCCTTGGCCGTTAACTCCTGGTACAATTGCTCGGCCAATTTTAGGGTGGGGCTGGCGCCGGCCACGTTCAACGGCGTGAGACACACCGTGTACGGGGCGGTGCTGACCGGCCAGATAATTCCGTCTTTGTCGTGTGATTGCTCGATGATCGCCTGCATGGTGCGGGTGACGCCGATGCCGTAGCAGCCCATGACGAGCGGCGTTTTCTTGCCGTTTTCGTCCAGGAACATGGCGTTCAGGGCTTGGCTGTATTTGATGCCCAATTTGAACACGTGGCCCACTTCAATGGCGCGCTGGATTTTCAGCGGGTGGCCGCAACGCGGGCAAGCTTCCCCAGCCTTGACCGTGCGAATCTCCACCCAACGCGTGACTTTGATGTCGCGCTCGATGGCCACATGGCGGTAATGGAAACCGTCTTGGTTGGCTCCGGTGGTCATGCCGGTGACCCCGCGGAGCGCCACATCGGCGTAAACCGGGAGTTTATCGAATTGGACCGCGCCCAAGCTACCGGGGTGCGCGCCCATGGCTTCCAGAATTTCCGCCGGCTCGGCGGGGCGGAAAGTGGCCGTGCCGAGTACGGCGGCCAGCTTGGTTTCGTTCAATTGATGATCCCCGCGCAGGAGCGCCAGGACGAGCTTGCCTTCAACTAAGTAAACCAAAGTTTTGATCTGGCGCTCGGGAGCAACGCTATAGGGCGCTTTGGCCAGGGATTCGATGGTCGCGACGCCGGGGGTGGCGAATTTTTCGGGCGTCAGGCTCGCTTCCTCGCCGCTGGCGGGCAGGGCGGGAAGTTGGCTGATCGCTTTTTCGACGTTGGCGGCGTAATCACTATGGTCGCAATAGGCCACCTCGTTTTCACCGGTCTCGGCCGGCACCATGAATTCGTGCGAGAATTTGCCGCCCATCACGCCGGTATCCGCTTCGACGGGCACGGCTTTGAGACCGCAACGCGCGAAGATGCGTTGGTAGGCCTCGTACATCTTCTGGTAGCTGGCCTGGGCGGCCTCGTCGGTGGCGTCGAAACTGTAGGCGTCCTTCATGATGAACTCCTTGGCGCGCATCAGGCCGAAGCGGGGACGGATTTCATCGCGGAATTTGGTTTGGATTTGGTAGAAATTCCGGGGCACCTGGCGGTGCGAGCTGATTTCGCCGGCGACCAGCGTGGTGATGACCTCCTCATGCGTGGGCCCGAGCACCCATTCCTTTTTGGCGTGGTCCGCGACCTTGAAAAGCACGTCCTGGGCGGTTTCGTAGCGGCCGCTTTGCTTCCAGATTTCGGGCGGTTGCAGCGCGGGCATCAACACCTCCAAGGCGCCGGCGCGGTCCATCTCCTCGCGCACGATTTGCTCCACCTTGCGCAAGGCCCGCAGTCCCAAGGGCAGGAAAATGTAGAGCCCGCCCGTGAGCTTGCGAATCAGCCCGGCGCGCAGCAGTAATTGATGAGAAATAATCTCCGCCTCCGCAGGGGTCTCCCGCAGGGTCGGTATCAACGCATGTGTCCAACGCATAAGTGGGAAAGGTTGGGCGACCCTGGCGCGGATGTCAAGAAAGGGGATGGAGCCGGTACGAGGGGATGGGGACCGGCGGAAAGGAATGGGAAAACGCCAAACGCTTGCCATTTTGCGCTTTAAACAGCAGGATGCAGCCACGCCCAAGGCGATTTTTTGCCGGGGGGCGGTGCGCGATGATTTTGCCAATACACCCATGAATGTTACCCTCAAAGGCCAGACCCGCCATTATCGGACGGTTGATTTCGATGAAGCCAAAAACCAGGTGCTCTTGATCGAGCAGCGGTTATTGCCGCATGAATTCAAAATTATCGGCACCCAGGACATGGTCGAGACGGCGGCCGCCATCAAGGATATGGTGGTGCGCGGCGCCGGCGCCATCGGAGCCACCGCGGCGTTCGGCTTGGCCCAGGGCGCCCGGGCGTATCGCGGACACGATTTGGCGGGTTTCAAACGCTGGGTAGGGCAGGTGTACCAGACGCTGAAAAACGCGCGGCCGACGGCGGTGGACCCCGTCAACGCCATGGATTGGATGTTGCGGCGCATGGAGCAGGGGACGGCCGTGAAGGAAATCCAGGCCATTGCGCTGGCGGCGGCCCGCGAATTCGCCGATGAGGATGCGGAACATTGCGCGGCGATCGGCCGCCAGGGCGCCAAATTGATCAAAAACGGCATGCGCGTGCTGACGCATTGCAACGCCGGTTGGCTGGCGTTTGTGGATGTGGGCTCGGCGACGGCGCCAATCTACGCCGCCTGGGAGCAAGGCAAAAAATTTCACGTGTTTTGCGATGAAACCCGTCCCCGTTGCCAGGGCGCGACGCTAACCGCGTGGGAATTGGCCCAGCAAGGGGTGCCTCATCAGGTGATCGCCGATAACGCGGCGGGCTTCTTGATGCGCCGGGGGGAGATCGATTTGGTCATCGTGGGCAGCGATCGCGTGCTGGGGCGCACGGGAGAGGTGGCCAACAAAATTGGCACCTACACCAAGGCGGTGCTGGCGCATGAAAATAAAATCCCTTTTTACGCCGCGATTCCGCTCTCCACCATCGATTGGAATCTGCGGCGCGGGGAGGATATCCCTATCGAAGAGCGCGGCGAGGAAGAAGTGCTCGGCGCCTGGGGCGTTACGAAACGGGGTAAACGCGAATACGTACGCGTGGCTAATCCCACCAGCGGGGCGCGGAATCCCGGGTTCGACGTGACGCCGGCCAAATATATCACTGGCATCATTACTCCGGCGGGCATATTCAAGCCCGGCGCACTTTGGACGCGGCGGGAAAAATTGGGGTTCACCCGCAATTAGCCGCGGTTCGCGCGGGACCGCCGCCGCCAGCTTTACATTGTCTCCGGTGGTTGACACGGTCAGTTTAACTCCGTGAAGCGGGTTTCCCATTCCATTTTGGCCCGGTGGATCGGGGCTGGCGGTCTCGATCTCGCGGGTGGTCATGCTAGGCCCCCAATGCAAGGGGGCTGAAGGGCCATTCCAGTTCGATCTGCGCGCCATCAAGGCGGGAAGCTGCTTCAATATTGTCCGCCCGGTTTCGGGGGACCGTCAAAGCGTGGACAGGGGCCATAACGAAATTGACGCCGCCCGTTTTTATCTTCAATGTGGGGCAACATCGCGCAAGGGGGGCTGGTATGGCCAAAAGGCACGCTTAGCGATTCGCGGGATTCAGGGGGAGAACGCAAAGTAAGGATGAGCCGGGATTTATTGCGCGGCGGGTAACTTTTTTGTGGCTATGATTAACTTAAAGCAATTGCAGGTTTGGTTTGTCACGGGGAGCCAGCATCTTTATGGGCCGGAAACCTTGAAACAGGTGGCCGCTCATGCCCAAGAAATCGCGCGTGCGCTCAATTCCGAGCTGCCGGTTAAGGTGGTGTTCAAACCCGTGCTGACCACGCCGGAGGAGATTACGGCGCTTTGCCGTGAAGCGGATACCACGCCCGCTTGCATCGGCCTGGTCGCCTGGATGCACACCTTTTCCCCGGCCAAGATGTGGATCAACGGCCTGAAAACGCTTCAGAAACCGCTGGCTCACCTGCATACCCAGTATAACCGCGATATTCCCTGGGCGACCATCGACATGGATTTCATGAATCTGAATCAAGCGGCGCATGGTGATCGCGAAAGCGGATTCATGATGACGCGGCTGCGGTTGAATCGTAAAGTCGTGGCTGGCTATTGGCAGGAAAAGGAAGTGCGGGACCAGCTGGCCGTCTGGTGCCGGGCCGCCGCCGCGTGGCAGGACTGGCAAGGCGCCAAATATGCCCGTTTCGGCGATAATATGCGCCAAGTAGCAGTGACTGAGGGAGATAAAGTGGCGGCCCAAATGCGCTTCGGCTATGCGGTTCATGGCTATGGCGTGGGGGACTTAGTGTCGTATGTGGGGAAAGTGGAGGCTGGGGAAATCGCGAAATTGACCAAGCTTTATCAGGCGGAATATGAAATCCCGGAGGCCTTGCTGAAACGGGGCAAATGGGCCGATTCGGTGCTCGAAGCGGCGCGCCTGGAACTCGGCATGCGGGCCTTTTTGGAGGCCGGGTGCTTTAGCGGTTTCACCACCACCTTTGAGGATTTGCATGGTTTGGCCCAACTGCCTGGGCTTGCCGTTCAGCGGTTGATGGCCGACGGCTACGGTTTCGGCGCGGAAGGAGACTGGAAAACCGCCGCTTTGGTGCGGGCCATGAAGGTGATGGCCGCGGGTTTGCCGGGCGGCACTTCGTTTATGGAGGATTACACCTACCATTTGGATCCGGCCGGCATGATGGTGTTAGGGGCTCATATGCTGGAAGTCTGTCCCTCCATTGCCGCGGGAAAGCCCCGGTTGGAAGTTCATCCGCTGGGGATTGGCGGCAAGGCGGATCCGGCCCGGCTAGTCTTCGATACGGCTACCGGCCCGGCCATTAACGCGACGTTACTGGATATGGGGAATCGATTCCGCCTGTTGGTTAACGAAGTGGAGGTGGTTCAGGGGGTCGAAGCCTTACCCAAGCTGCCGGTGGCTCGGGTATTGTGGATTCCGAAACCCAGCTTGCCCGTCGCGGCCGCCGCCTGGATTTATGCGGGGGGGGCCCATCACACCGGGTTTAGTCTGGCGATCACCGCTGAGCACCTGGAGGACTTTGCCGAGATCGCCGGTGTTGAATTCATCAAAATCGGCTCGGAAACCGAGCTTTCCTCCCTCAAGAACGAATTACGTTGGAACGAGGTATATTACGCCTTGAACCGGGGTTGGACTTCCTAATTACACGGTGAGCATAAAAGGAGAATAATGGGCTGGTCTTCCGGACCACTGGCGAGGCCTTTTTCATCGGGGTCATTCCTGGGTGTAAGCCGTTCCACTTGCGAGCTGTTGGAAATTTTGGAACGATCCCAACGGCCCTTTTGCTCGTGGCTTAAGGTTTTTCCCTGACGGCCGTGGTTTGGCGTGTTTGGGAAGTTGGAAAGAAGGAGTTGATAACCGACTTGGGCGGAATGGGTAATGAATTGTAAAATATATCGCCGCCACGCCTAAACTTTTGTTTTCCATGGCCGATGTATACAGTAACGCCAAAGTGGTGATTTAGGGCGGAAACACAACTAAACTTGCGCGGTTCAAAAGGTCGGACGCCATGGGGCGCTCCTTTTTGGCCTGGGCTTTTTAATAACATGGTAGAACAATTCGAGACAATGCTGCAGTTGGCTGCGCGGGAAGTCTTCGACACGATGTTAAACATCAAAGTGAACTTCGTGCCTCCAGAAACGAAAATTGCCAACCACCCGTATGTGGCGGGAACCGTTGGATTCACCGGTAAATTCAGCGGTCTACTCCATTTGTATACCAATATTGGGTTTGCGCGGAAAATGACGAGTCATCTGCTGGGCATTCCACCCGATCAAATCGAGGGTCATGAAATGATTAACGATGTGATTGGGGAATTGACTAATATGCATGCGGGGCACATCAAATCCCGCCTGTCCGACCGGGGGATGCCGTGCAGCATTACCATCCCCACCGTGGTGCATGGGAACGACTTTAGTTTCCAAACCATTTCCGGTTCTTCAAAAATGACCCTTTGCGTTTGCTCCACCCCGCAAGAAGCGGTGTTGCTGGAAATGATCGTCAAACCCCAGTAACTGGCCGTTTTTAATCAGGGGCGGTTTGGATTATTCATCGCCGGTTTCGTATGGGGGGCATCGTGTCGCGCCGGTGTGGGTCGCCAAATTTGGATTTGCCGACTGATAAGGCGCGAGGGGGGGAAGCAGGCGCGAAGATCCATTTTCCGCTGGCGTATTTCCACAAGTGTCTAAGGCTGGCAAACCTATCAAAGCGATCACTTTAGTAAAAAAGGATTGCGTTGCGCTGCTATTCAATGGATTTTGTCCGCGAGCCCGGTATTGTCGCCTGCTTGACGCGCCCGGTAGGTGGCTGACTGCCGACAGAGCGGCAGCTTAGAGCTGGAGCCGCTTTACATGAATATGCTGAAACGATCGAAGCCAGGACGAAAGACGCCCAACGCATGGAAATACCGGCTCTTTTACTGGGTGACGATTGGCGCGGGCATAGCCTTCTGCTTCGCGGCGTACGCTTATTTTAAATCCCAGGTGCATAGACGCATGGAGGCCGAGCTGTCTCGCTGCGTGTCCGAACATGTCGCGCAATTGCAGGGAGACGTCGTTCGGTACGAGCAGCAACTCCGGACCTTGCGGGTCTTGTTCGATTATTCCGACGGGGTCACGCGCGATGAATTCCAAGGCGCGGCCCGCGAATTGCATGAATGGTTTCGGGATTTTCCGGTCTTCGAGTGGGCGCCGCGGGTGACCGCCGCGCAACGGTCGGCCTTTGAAGCGGGAGCGCGCAGCCAGGATTTGCCCGGCTTCGAGTTCAAAGAACTGGATGAGCGGGGGCAGTTGGTGCGGGCCCGGGACCGGGCGGAGTATTTGCCGGTTTACTATTTGGAGCCTTTGGCCGGGAATAACGAAGCGCTGGGATTCGATCTAAAAACCGGGCGGACCCTCGCCGAACTTGAACGGGCTCGCGACACCGGCTTGATCGTCTCCTCCGGCGTCATTCCGCTGGTGCAAGATTCCGCCATCACGAACGGTTGGATCATGATTATGCCGCTTTATCACACCAAAGGGCCCCTGCTGACCGTGGAGGATCGTCGCCAAAATCTGGCGGGCTATGTGCAGGGCGTGTTCCGGGTGGAAGAGTTGTTTGAAAACGCCTGGGGGGGGAATTCCTATTCGAATAGTATGGAGTTATTGGCGCTGGACGTGTCCAGCAATCAAGTTCCCAAAGCTATCTATCGCCGGTCCTCCTTACCGCCCACTTTGGGAATTGAGGATGCCATGGTCGCGGAATTTCAGCGGGATGCTTTGCGCGAAGTCAGCGTTTCCATTTTGGAAAGGCGGTGGAAGATTTATTTCAAACCCACTCGGGAATGGCGGTCCCGGCAGCGGGATTGGTATTCCGAGGCGTTTTTCATCGCGGGCTTGTTCTTGGTCGGGCTGGTGTCCGTCAATTTGGCCTCTCAGCAGCGGCGCTCGGCGGTGGTCGAGCGTTTGGTGGATTTGAAAGCCGCCCAATGGCGGCAGATCAACCAGGAACTCCAGCGCCAGGTCGAGGAGCAACGCAAAACGCGCAGCGAACTCGAAGAGTCCCAGAAAAACCGGCTGCGGCTCGCGGCGGCGGTGGATCAAGCCTCCGAAATGATCCTCTTTTGCGATGAGCGGGGCGCTATCCGCTATGTGAATCCCGCGTTTATCCGGCTGACGGGCTTTCTTGAAGCGGATATTTTGGGCAAATCGTTCGAATATTGTCAGATGGAAAAACAGCCGGGCACTTCGTTCGAGGAAATTTCCAAACGGGTCGCGGAGACGGGCGTATGGCGTGGCGGTTTCCGCGCGTCCAAGAAAAACGGGGAGTGTTTCGACGCGGATGTGACGGTCTCGCCGGTGCGCGACCCTTCGACGTTAAAGCTCCACTACATTTTGCTCGCGCGCGATGTCACGAACGAGCGCCAATTGGAGGAACAAGTTCGCCTCTCGCAAAAAATGGAAGCCATCGGTTTGCTGGCTGGCGGCGTGGCTCATGATTTCAATAATTTGCTTCAAGTCATCCAAGGTTATGCGAGCCTTGCCATGGAACAAGCTAACCACCCGGCGGAACAACGCGAAAGCTTGGATCAAGTCCAGGGGGCCTCGGAACGGGCTTCGCGCTTGACCCGCCAGCTGCTGGCCTTCGGGCGCCGCCAGGCGCTGCAAAAGGAGGATGTCGATTTGGGCGTTTTGATCGGCGACCTCTTGCATATGATCCGTCGCATCATCGGCGAGCACATTGAAATCGACCTGATTCCCGGCCACCAACTCGGCAATGTTCGGGCCGACCGCTCCCAGATCGAGCAAGTGGTGCTGAACCTCTGCGTCAACGCGCGCGATGCCATGCCCAAGGGAGGGCGCTTGACCATTGAGTTGGAAAACGTGCTGATCAACGGCTCGTTCCGCGAAAGCCATCCATGGGCCAAGCCCGGTCACTATGTGCTCATGAGCATTATCGACAACGGCGTGGGCATGGATAAAGCGACGCAGACGCGCATTTTCGAGCCGTTTTTCACCACCAAATCCAAGGAACACGGCACCGGCTTGGGACTTTCCGTCGTGTATGGCATCATCAAGCAGCACGACGGTATGGTGCATGTGTACAGCGAGCCGGGGTTGGGATCGACGTTCAAGGTTTACCTGCCGGTGGTGGAACGCGCCGCGGCGGTCGTGGGCCACAAATTGGCCGTCCTGCCGGGCCGCGGTCATGAAACCATCATGCTCGTCGAGGACGAGGTGGCCGTGCGCACCCTCGCCGCCAAAGTGCTGGAACGCGCCGGTTACCGGGTGTTACTGGCGGCCGATGGCCTGGAGGCTTGCCAAGTCTTTTCGGAGAACGCCGCCCAGATCAGCTTGGTGTTGTTGGATGTGGTGATGCCCCGCATGGGTGGGCGAGAGGCTTGCGAAAAAATCTCCGCCATGAAACCGGGCATTCCGGTGATCTATTGCAGCGGCTATAGCGAAGGCGCTTTGCATGGCGGTTTCGAACTGCCGGATGGGATTAAACTCATCCAAAAACCCTATGCTCCGGATGAATTACTCCGCCATATTCGCTCCACGCTGGATGGCGGCTAAACGCCCGCCCGCCGGTTGGGCCGGCTAAACGATTTTTTTCCAACCCATTTTGAGGCTTGATAAAGCTCGCCCTCCGGCGGTTTACTCAACCCCATGAATCGTAGAAAATTCCTGTCCACCATCGGGGTCGCGGGCGCCGCCGCCGCCGCTGAAACCTCCTTGTCCGGCGCCGAAACCAACCTTCAAACCGTTGCGGTCTCGTCGCCGCGGGACGGCGCGCCGGCGCTGTATGCGCTCACCGAAACCGGCGCCACGGCGGTCTGGACTTTGAATGTCCCCGCCCGAGGCTGGGTGGAATATGGGGAAAACCGCGAATTGGGCTTGGCTTGCCGTTCCGATAGCTTCGGCTTTGTGCCCCACAGCGAACGGGTCATTAAAGTCCGTTTGCGAGGGTTGAAGCCTGGCACCGTGTATTGGTGGCGTTGCGTCACCGCTCCCTTGGCGGGCGGGGAGCCGCAAGTTTCGCCGGTTTATTCCTTTCGCACGTTGAGCGCCGCCGCGGAGGAAACCCGTTTCGCGGTCTGGAATGACACTCACGATCGCGTGGAAACGATCCGCAAGTTGCACGCGCTTACCCTTTCCCAGCCGACGGATTTTCTGGTTTGGAACGGCGATATCAGTAATAATATCGAAAAGCCAGAAGTCATCCCGGGGCTTTATGTGCATCCCCTCGGCGCCAATCTTTCGGAGGGTCCGCCCGTCTTATTCGCGCGCGGCAACCATGATGTGCGCGGCCGCTGGGCCAATCAGGTCGTCGATTACGTCGATTTTCCGGGCGGCCGCTCTTTCTACGCGTTTCGCAGCGGTCCGCTGGCGGCTATCGTGCTGGATACCGGCGAGGACAAGCCGGATAATCACCCCACCTTTCACGGTGTCGCCGCGTTCGAGCCGATGATCCGGGAGCAACAACAATGGCTGACTCAAGTGATTCGGGAACCCGCCCTGAAAAGCGCGCCTTTCCGGCTCGCGTTTTGCCACCTTCCGCTACGTTGGAAAGTCGAGCGGGAAGTGGATTATGACAAGGGCGGTTTCGACTGGTTCAGCCGCCGGGGCCGGGACGCCTGGCAGGCCGCGCTGGTCGAATGGGGCATTCACGCGATCGTTTCCGGACACATGCACAGTTGGGCTTGTTTACCCGCGACCGCGGAGCAGCCCTATGAGCAAATTGTCGGCGGCGGCCCCGAGCTTAATAGCGCCACCCTCATTCGCGGCGCGATCACGCGCCAGGCGATGAAAATCTCCATTCACTCCCTGGACGGCCAGGTGGCGCACGAATCGGTCTACCAACCGCGGCCGGTTTGAGAGCGCGAGGCGCGCGGTTTCGGGGCGCGGGTGAAAAATCCCGCCGCAAAAACTATTTGACCGGCGGGGCGGAGCGGATTACTTTCCCTCTCGTATGAATCTTAGGGGCAATGTGCTGGTTCTCGTTGTCGTCGTCGTCCTGGTGGACGGCTGACGCGGCGTGGCGCACATTGATCCTCGCCGGCGGCCCGCGGTTCCCTTAGGAACGCGGGTTTTGCGTTTTATGGAGGCCGGTTAGCGAAGATATCATTAACAGCGATCAGAATCCCGAACCCAATCGAGTATGCGACATACGATATCCGTGTTAGTGGAAAACAAGTTTGGCGCGCTTACGCGCATCGCCGGCTTGTTTAGCGGGCGGGGCTACAACATCGACTCTCTCAATGTGGCGCCCACCCAGGACAGTTTGACTTCGCGCATGACCATCGTCACGCGCGGTGACGACGCGACCGTTGAGCAGATCGTCAAACAGCTCAACAAATTGGTTAACGTCCTGGACGTCCGGGATTATCGTAACGAAGACTTCATCGATCGGGAGTTGGTGCTGGTCAAAGTGAAAGTAACGGCCGCTTCGCGCGCCGAGGTGATGCAGATCGCGGACATCTTCCGCGCCAAGATCGTCGACGTGCAGGCCAAGAACCTCACCATCGAGATCACGGGCAACGAAAGCAAGGTGGAGAAATTCATCGAGCTGATGGCGCCCTACGGTTTGCAGGATCTCACCCGCACCGGCAAAGTGGCCCTCCCGCGCAAGTAAGGGTTTGACTCTTAGCGTTCGCGCGGTAGGATTCGCGGGATAGAACGACGGTTATTGTCATCGATAAAACAACACTCGCCGCCTGGAGAACAACGTTCCCGCGGCAAAGCAAGGAAAAACAAAAATGGCACTTATTGATTTTGGTGGCACGCAGGAAGAAGTCATCATGCGCAAGGAATTTCCCATGTCCAAAGCGCTGAAGACCCTGAAAAAGGAGACGATCGCCATCATCGGTTACGGCGTGCAAGGCCCGGCCCAAGGGTTGAATCTGCGCGATAACGGTTTTAACGTCATCGTCGGTCAATCCAAACAATTCCAGAAAGACTGGGATCGCGCCCGCAAGGATGGCTGGATTCCGGGCAAAACGCTCTTCGACATCGAGGAAGCCGTGCAACGCGGCACGATCATTCAAATGCTCGTTTCCGACGCCGCCCAGCGCACCATCTGGCCGCTCGTGAAGAAGAATCTCAAACCCGGCTCCGCCCTCTATTTCTCCCATGGTTTTTCGATCGTCTACAAGGAACAGACCAAAGTGATCCCCGGCCCCGATGTTGATGTCATCATGGTCGCCCCGAAAGGTTCCGGCACGTCCGTCCGCCGTAACTTCCTCAGCGGCGCGGGCATCAATTCCAGCTTCGCCGTGTTCCAGGACGCCACGGGCCGCGCCAAGGAGCGCTGCTTGGCGTTGGGTATTGGCATTGGCTCCGGGTACCTGTTCCCGACCACTTTCGAGCAGGAAGTGTTCAGCGATCTCACCGGCGAACGCGGCGTGCTCATGGGCGCCCTGCCCGGCATGATGCATGCCCAGTACGATGTCCTGCGCGCCAACGGCCATTCGCCGAGCGAGGCATTCAATGAGACCGTTGAGGAGCTGACCCAGAGCCTGATCCGTCTTGTGGACGAGAC